>DAOTUH010000511.1:0-3818 GCA_034437255.1 Anaerolineae bacterium | reverse complement strand
AGTACCAACTTGAGCATTTTCTGGGTAGTTCAAAACTCAATCTTTGGTCACCCCCCATAATCGGACTGTCCCATCGTACGATCCTGACGCTAGCAGTTCCCCATCCGAGGAGAAATGCAGACTTGTGATGTACCCGGTGTGGCCCTTCAGTACCGGCAATGCCTCACCAGAGAGAAGGTACAGGTGAATTTCACCTTCATACGTCCCCGCAGCCAGGATCCTTCCATCCGGTGAGAAATCCACACATCCCATTCTGTCTGAAGTCCAAGTGTGGGATAGTGTCTGATTGGTTACATTCCACAGTTGGAGCCCCTCGCCTGATGCTATGGCAAGCGAGGTTCCATCGGGCGAAAAGGCAAGACCGTCGATCGGATCGGTGTAGTCGCCCATCGTGTGTAACAAGGCCCCATCACTCACGCGCCATAGACGTACACCGGGATCGTGCCAATCGCCTGCGGTCGCCAAGGTCTGCCCATCTGGTGAAAAAGCCATCTGTTCTACCTGACCCGCATATCTGCTCAGCGTGCCCAACGTTGATCCATTCGATACCCGCGACAATCGTACTAGGCCACGATTGCCTAGATATCCGGAACCGACCGCCAGACTCTCTCCGTCAGGGGAGAATGCAAGGCTTGCGACACCACCCGAATACCCTGTCAAAGTGTATCGAAGTCCCCAGTCACTCACTTGCCAGACATTAACCGTATCACTATCTCCTACTGAAGCGAGCAATTCTCCGTCTGGCGAGAATTTTACATCAGCTTCCGGTCTGTAACCTCCTGGCAGTGTTTGTAATAGTTTACCTTCATCCATCTGCCATACCTGAACGGGGCCTAACCATGTCTTCGCAACCAAAAGCGTCTGATCTGGTGAGAGATCAAGGCTTGAAATTCTGTACACGTGACTATCTACTTTCCCCAGTAGCTCGCCATCAGAGAGCTTCCAAAGTCGAATCGACCCATCATAGGCTCCAGCCGCTACTGTCGTGCCGTCAGGAGAGAAATCTACGCTGTACGCCAGTTCTGTAGGTCCCTCAAGGGTCAGTGCGGGAAGCAACCCCTCACCTGAAACCTGATATATTTCTACCTTTTTGGTGCCCACTGCCAACGTCTCGCCATCACTGGATAAGTCCGCAATTCGTCCTGGTACTTCAGATAGTTTCTCCCCCGTATCCACTTTCCAAACTGATACCGCGCCTACCGAAGCAGCAAACAAAATAGTCCCGTCTGATGAAAAATCGATACTTCTCACCTGTTCTCTAAGACCTTCAAGTGTACGCATACGGTTGACAGTACTCGAATCACGCGAAACGTTCCAGAGTTGCACCGAACCCTGAGCCGAGTAATTCATCACTCCTAATGCCAAAGTGTTTCCGTCTGGAGAGAATGCCACGCTGTTGATAGTATAGATATCATCGCCAGTTGCTATTGTAGCCAACAACTCTCCAGTGTTCACTTCCCACAGTCGCGCCGTTGTGTCGAACGAGACTGAAGCCAATTGAGTTCCATCGGGTGAAAAAACTACGCCTGATACATAGCTTTCATGTCCCTCCCACACATCAATGAGGGTCCCATCCAACTCTCGTAATCGGACCGCGCCATCGGTTTCTCCAGAGGCCAAAATCGCACCATCAGGTGAGAATGCAACACTTAAAACCTCAGAATCCGTTTCGATGAGGTCAAGTTCATCCAGGGTCTGGGCATCATAGAGATAGATACCTATTGCGGAAGCAACGGCGAGTATAGTGCCATCGGGTGAATATGCCACCTGGTTGGACGTTCCCTTACCCAAGCGAGCCAGCTCCACCACCTCAGCGGCGTTTTTGGCAGAGAGCGCGGCAACAGGTGGCGGCATGGGGGTGTTCATCAAAGCAGCTGAACGTGGGGTGGGTGTTGGTGTTGCTGTAGGCGTAGGTGTCGGGGTTAGGGTAAGCGTCGCAGTCGGTGTAGGTGTAGCCGAGGGAAACACCGTGACCGAAGGGGAAGGTGACGGATATGGTGTGATGGTGGCGCCAGTACAGCCCGCCAGTAGCAATATCAGACTTAGCCCGAGTATCAGTTTTTGCGACATATCTGTTTCTCCTTGGATAAAATAGCTTCTATAGAGATGGTTCAGAAATAGGCTGATACTTTGTCCAGTGTATAGATCATCCAAAGTATGCTCCCAGCCCCCGGGGACGGGGGGTGAACCGCGAACGCCCTAGTCTTCAGTGCTTATTGACGTAGAAAACGTCTCCAGGACGGGCCTCCGAGCGGAAATGGAGAAAACTTATCGTTACGTGCGTCATGATAACGCGACATCCACATTGAAAGTCTCAAGCTAATTTCTTAGGCTTTTGAACCATGATGCCCTTCTATAAAGCGTAAAATCGCTAAGCCGTACTTGTAGAAATCGGGTACCCCGGCGACAATTAGTCGTAGTCCTGTATGGGCCGGACTGCGGACTGACCGGGCAAGGCTGTGCCTCCTTGCCGGACCGGTACTGACCAGGTACCGGTCACGTCTTGATAAGTTTGCCTTCCGGTCTCACTGGGGATTAACGTCTGACAACGCACGATGCCCCCTACCTCGGCTGAGCTACAGCGTAGCAGGCTGCAGAGTTCCTCAGTCGAGCATGAGGGCTAATTGGTAGCAAGGATGCCGCTTCAGGGAGCACCGGGGTACCCGATTGGACCGCTAGCCCTACGGGCCCTGAGTGACTTTTCGTCACTTTTTGAGGTATAATGAGAGCGCCTTTGAGTGCAGACATAATGAGAGTGAGAGGAGTGAGCATGAGCAGCCGAGCAGCCCATCGACCTAAGCGGAGTTATCCAGACGCGAAGCGTGTGATTGTGGAATGCGAGTTAGAGAAATGTGTACATTGTGGGCAGCCCCTGGAGAGCAGTAATACGTGGCATGTGCGCAAATACGTGCAGACACTGGCAGGACCTTTGTTTGTGGCCGGGAAGAGCAAACACTGTACCAATCCTGCCTGCGCCCATGTAGATCATCACTATCACGCCAGTGGCGTGCTGAAAATCAGCTTGCCCTACAGCACCTACGGGTTAGATGTGCTGGCGCTGATCGGCTGGCAACACGAGCATGAACATCGCCAATTTATGGAGATTCATGAACAATTGAAAGACCGTGGGGTTGAGGTAAGTGAGCGCCACGTAGGACGCTTATACCGCCAATTTCTAGCCCTGCTGGGGGGTGCAGATGAAGCGCTAAAAACTAAACTTCAGGAGACCGCAGAAGAGCATGGCGGATTGATATGGGCGCTGGACGCTTTGCAACCGGAGGGCCATGGGACGCTCTTATACGTATTGTACGAAGTCGTGAGTGGGCTGCCCGTGGCGGCCTGGCAGACGAGCTATCCGACCGCGGAAGAGTTGGAGAGCTGGCTGGCGCCCTACCAGGAGTTGCCCTACCCGGTGTTGGCTACGTTATCGGACGGAGAGCAACGGCTTATCGCGGCCTTGAAAGCCAGTTGGCCGGAGGCGCCGCATCAGCGTTGCCAGGAGCACATCTTGGCAAATCTGGCGGAGCCAGTACTCGAGGTAGACCGGCATTTGCGCGCCTGGTTACGAAAGGATCTGCGGGGGTTACCCCAGGTTCCGACGAGAGAGGAAGGAGCGGGCGCTGCAGAAGCAGTACCGGCGGGCAGGGCCGCCGCCGACCAGGAACGGGAACCAGTAACTGCCGACCCCGCCCCCCCTTTTTGCCTCCCGAAGCAAAGCCCAGAGATCCAGAATTGATAGCGCTGGAAGCCCAAGCCCGAGCGGCCATTCGGGATGCTGTGAATCGCAGCAGTCGCAAACCTTTTCACTGGGGCGGCTT
>DAOTUH010000510.1:0-5935 GCA_034437255.1 Anaerolineae bacterium | reverse complement strand
TGGTGGAGTTGATCGCCGTGGGCGCGCTGGCGGAAGCGGAACCGACCCACCGCGAGATCGCACATCAGTACGAGGCAGCCTTGGCGTTCCTCCGCGCCGATCCTGGCTGGTTTCGCGTCGATGTGGATGTAGAAGCAAGAGGGTTGTGGTCACCTTCGGGGCTTATCGTCGACGGTTTTGATGTCCCGCAAGGCACCGGCAATCCCATGGAACTCTACCGGTACAATCAATTTTACTGGAAGATCCCGCATAAAGACGCTCCTACATACCAGCTTCTGGGGGTGAAATACATCATCGTTCCCAAAAATAGTCATCCGGGCGGAGAAGGTATCTGGCCCGTGTTCCAAGAGACGCCGCACATTGACATCCACTTGAACACTAACAGCTTGAACCGCATCTGGGCCGTGTTCGAGACCGCTCCCGTAGACGACCGCTCCGAAGCACATAAGGTGCTTTTCGCACCAGACTTCAACCCGCACAGACTGGCGACGGTGGAAAACGGACCCCGACTCGACACTACAGGAGAGGTTATAGACCTCACCGTCCGGCAGTACAGCCCCAATCACGTGAGCTTCGACGTTGAGGTCACGGACACAGCTCTGCTCGTCCTCTCCGATCTGCATTATCCGGGGTGGAAGGCCACGGTGGATCGGCAACCGGCGCCACTCTACGTCACAAATGGCGTCTTCCGCGGTGTGGTGGTTCCGGCGGGCCGGCATCAGGTCAAGATGCGGTTCTTCCCCCAGTCTCTGCGCTTGGGCTTAGGCCTAGCGATAGCTGGATTGGTGATCAGTCTCGTCGCCGGGATCCTACCCTACCCCGCCGACGGCTTGCCTGAACGGAGAGACGTGCTATCCTGACGCCATGTTAAAAATAGTTTTACGGATTGCGTTATTGATCATCCTTTTGCTGGCTTTTGCCCTGCAGCTTCACGCCATGGGGCGGCAAGATGTCTGGGGCGACGAGGCGTTCAGCATCTGGCTCAGCCAGCAGCCCTTCTCGGAGATTGTTAAGGGAGGCACAGACACCCATCCACCCGGCTATCCTCTGTTGCTGGCTATCTGGATCCGTCTGGCAGGAACTTCGTCCTTCGTCACCCGCGCACTTTCGACTTTCCTGGCTCTGTCCACGGTAGCCCTCATCTTCGCTCTGGGCCAGCGAATCTATCGCCCGAGTACCGGCGTCGTGGGTGCGCTCCTGGGCGCCGTCTCACCAATGCTAGTTTACTATGCTCAGGAGACGCGGATGTACACGCTGGTGACCGCCGTATCGGCAGCCTCTTTTTACTGGGCCTTGCATCTCCTACACGGAGAATCCTCCGCCCGGAAACGGATATACTACTTTGCCTCAACGCTGATAGCGGTCTACACTCACTATTACGCCTTCTTCGTCGTCTTCGCTGAGAACCTCGTCGCCTTTATCGCCTGGCTGCGCAAGGACGAGCAGCGACCCCACCTATCCTGGCTGGGCCTCCAGGCGATCCTGGGATTGGCCTATGTGCCGTGGATCGTCGTCCAGAGCCAGTTTCTTAGCGGCAAAGCCAGCGCTCGCGTGAGCGAGTGGAGTCTGACCATAGCTCGGGAGATCATCGGTCAGATCGTACAACACTTCAGCGCCGGTCTCGCCGTAGCGGAGGGAAAGGCATACAGCATCGCGCTCATTTTTGGGGTTACCGTGGCGGTAGGTGTCATCAGCAGCCTCAAGTCGCACCGCAGTGCGTCGCTGGCACCGCTCTTTTACCTACTTGTTCCGACTGCTTTCGCCTGGCTCGTCAATCCTATCATGCCCTTCTTCTACTCCCGCTATCTGCTGCTTATCCTCCCCGCTTTCTACCTGTTGGCGGCCGAAGGGTTGGGTTATCTCCAACGCCACCATATCCTGGTGATGGGGTTGGGGCTGGCAGCGCTGCTCATCGGCAGTGGATATGGGCTTCACGGTTACTACACCGACGAGCGCTTCGTCAAGGGGCGCTACGGGCAGATGATGGCCTATGTCACGCAGCACGCGCGTCCCAACGACGTCCTGCTGCTCGCCAATCCACTTCAACGGCGATTGTTTGAGTACTACCGCCCCGTGGATATCGAAGCCCATTTTGTCTCCGAGGTGACGCTTTCGGACGTGGCAACAGAGCACGCCCGCATATGGTTAGTGCGCTTCGGCAACCCAGCGGAGTACGATCCCCACGGCGAGCTGAACCGATGGTTCTCGACTCACGGCAGCAAGGCTCATAGCAGCGGCTGGACCGATGCCGAGCTCACGCTGTACATCATGCAATCGGCTGCTGACGAGGGCCCCCAGCACCCCCTCCACCTGCGCCTGGGCGAGCACATCGTCCTCGAGGGTTACAGCCTAGGTGCCGAGACCCTGACACCCGGCGACACGCTGGTCTTGACGCTCTTTTGGCGAGCCCGCGCGCCCGTGGAACAGCGCTACACCGTCTTCACACATCTCATAGGACCCTACGGTGAGATTCAAGCGCAAAGGGACAACGAGCCGCAAGGTGGAAGCTTGCCCACTGACCAATGGCCCATCGACGAACGGATTTCCGACAACTACGCGATTTTATTGCCGGCGGACGCCCCCACAGACAACTACGTATTGAACGTCGGCATGTACCACCTCGCCTCCGGCGAAAGGTTAGCGACCTTCACGGCGGAAGGTAAGCAACGCGAACAGGACTACATCACCTTGCAAACCCTTGAGGTTCGGTACCCCTAGCATTATGAGAACAAAGCGACGCGCGACAAGGGAGTGGCTCCTAATCTACACAGCGATCTTGATGCTGGCGTATGCTGCACGGGCGCTCCGCATCGCCTACGCGGATTTGACCTTCGATGAAGTTGCTACGGTCTACGTTGCCCATCGTCCTCCCCTGCAGATCCTTAGGTATCTCATAGACGCCTCACGCGAACACCCGCCGCTCTACTATCTCGGCATGTCAGGGTGGTTTGGAGCAGCGGGCACCTCCGAGTTCGCCGTCCGTTATCCCTCAGTCCTCATCGGCGTCCTCACGGTCGCCTGGGGTTTTGGGACAGGCAGAAAATTTTTCAACAGAGAAGGCGGGCTGTGGACGGGGCTGCTCCTGGCGATCCTGCCCTTTAGCGTCTGGGCAGGACGCAATGGAAGAATGTACAGTCTCGCGATTCTGCTGGCACTTATCAACCTCGATCTTTACCGCCGGATGATACAACGTCCCAGCCGACGGTTAGGGGTAATGTTCCTGCTAGTTACCTTAGCCGGCGCCTTTACCCACTACTACCTGCTCTTGTTGTGGCCCACAGAGGGCCTGATACTGCTACTCTTTCCACGGAAGACCCGTCGAATCCGCAGATTCTGGCTGACGGCGACGTTAGGCGCTGCCCTGTTTCTGGCGATTTTCATTGGCGTCTCGCCGGGCGCGCGCGCTACGTTTTTAGAGGTTGCTAACCGCTTTCCAGTGCGTACTTTTCGCTACCAGGAGCTTAAACGTGCCCTTATGGACATCATTCTGTACTGGCATCACCCCACTTTGGATGGGAGGTTCTGGGGCGCCGTCGGTCTCGTTCTCCTGGGCTGGGCGCTGGCATGGCGTCGAGACCGCGTGACCGGCGTCCTTCTGGCAGCAGCTGTGCTTGTAACCGTATTCATCGTAAGTTTAATCCCGGCGGCTATCAAAGCCCGCTACCTGATTTTGATCGTCCCCAGTCTTGTCCTCAGTCTGAGCGCCTGTGTGACCTGGCTACGTCCTCACGGGCTGCGGCTCATCCTCATCGTTCTGATCTTGTTGGAGATCAACGCTCGCTGGGAGCGGCTGCACTTCCCGCCGGACACCACGTTTTCCTCGCAGATTGAGCGCTTACATCACACCAGCCGACCGGACGACGCCTTGGTCATGAACGGCCCTTGGCCCGCACTGCTCCTTACTTATTATGAACCTCCAGAGGAGCTGTCCGTCTACCGCGTGCCGGCGGCTGCCCCACCGGGATTCGACGCAGAGGTCGACATTCCACGGCTGGAGAGCATCGTAGCCCAACACAAGCGCATCTGGGTCTCCTACGGCGCCGTCGATCAGGCCGATCCGTCCTATGGCGTCAGCCACTGGCTTGCCGAAAATATGTACTGCGTGGAAAGGTTTCACCATCTCGCGCTATACGTCCCGCCGCCGAAAGAAACGCCGATCCCGGTGGTCGAATCCAGGACGCTTGCATCTCAATTGGAGATCAGCGCCGTAGAGATCCACCGGCGCACCTTCACACCAGGCGAATTTCTCACCTTTCGCATGACGTGGTACGGGCCGGAGATCAGCTGGCGGATCCGTCCGACAATCAGCCTCGTCGATACTTACGGACAGACATGGCTGGAGGATAGCTTCACGCTAGGTCCGGTACAGAAAGACGAGCAGGAATATCTGCCCTCACCCTGGATCACGCAGCGAGGTCTGAGGATCCAACCCGGCTTGCCACCCGGCACTTATACACTCGCTCTTGAAATCGAAAGCAAGGGTTTTCCGCTGAACAACGACCAGCAGCGATCCGAACAAATGCCTTTGACCGATATCACGATAGAACGATCCGGCACTTCACCCGATAACGTTCTTGTACAACCCCGAATCTATCTTCCGCTGATGTCCCAAGCTGAAGGGGCAGACGATAAAACAACTTTTCAGGATAGAAGCCTTGATCACGCTATCCCCAATTCCAGCCAGGTACAGGCATCTTTTGAGGACAAGTTAACGCTTCTGGGCTATCAAATCGAGGAATCAAAGCTGGTACAAGGCTATCCGCTGGCGCTAACTCTATGGTGGCGTGCAGATGTAGCGGCACCGCAGGCTCAACTTCGCGTGCGGCTGAGTCACCCAACGGCTCCCACGCGGGATTACGAGCTCGACCCTGAGTTTTATCCTATTACCATCTGGGAGAACGGCGATATTGTCAAACAGATGATCAGTTATTCCATCCCCCGAACCCTACCGCCAGGGACTTATCACGTCAAAATTCAGCTGGAGGACGAACGGGGAAATCCACTGCCAATCTCAGGTAGTCGCAACCCTTTGACGTTCCTAGAGTGGATCCAAGGCACGCCACATCGGCTGGACGAGTCATGGGCCAGCATCGATTTTATCCAGATCAAGGGGGTCGAGCGCCGCTATCGCCCCCCCCTCTTCCATCGCAGCGCCGATGTGCGCTTCGGGGACGTGCTGAGATTGCGTGGGTACCGCATTGCATCAACCGAGGTCAAAGCCGGTGAGACGGTGGAACTGACGGAGTACTGGGAAACTCAACGTGCACCGGATCGTATCTATGCCGTCTTCAACCATCTTAAAGCCGCGGATGGAACCCTTATCTGGCAAAAGGATTCCTGGCCCCGATCGGGAACGTACACCACCAACTTCTGGGTCGCCGGTGAGGTGGTCGCTGAATCCTACGCTATCAAGATTCCACCTGGCACTGACGAAGGCACGTACACGCTTTACGTGGGTGCTTATGATCCGGAAGACGCCGACACTCGCCTGCCTGCGGTGGATGCGCAAGGCGAACGGCTGCTCCACGATCAGGTGCTGCTGTTGACGTTACAGATCACGCGGTGAGATCGTCGGGATCTGGCATTGGCGGCTGGAAAGCAGCCTGCTCCAGCTCGAGCAAAAACTGCTTGCGCGCCAATCCACCGCCGTAGCCGGTGAGGGCGCCGTCGCTGCCGACCACGCGGTGACAGGGCACCATGATGGAGATGGGATTCGCGCCAACGGCCTGCCCGACGGCCCGCGCGGCCTTGGGTTTCCCCAGCATCAGGGCGATGTCGCCGTAGGTGCGCGTCTCGCCATAGGGGGTCTGCCGGAGTAACTGCCAAACGTTTCGTTGAAAGACCGTGCCTCGCAGATCCAGCGATAGATTGAACGCCTCCAGATTACCGGCGAAGTAGGCCGTCAGCTGGTCCAGCGCCGGCTCCAGCCAATCGT
>DAOTUH010000509.1:0-2294 GCA_034437255.1 Anaerolineae bacterium | reverse complement strand
TACACCGCAGTCAAGTTTCACCTTAGAAATTGCAAATACACAAGAAAGGAATCCCTGATGAACAACCAAAGCACTCGCTGGACGAAGGTTATATATCTGACGTTAGCGCTACTGACTCTTACGACCCTGTCCATCGACGCCCAGGCCCCGCAGGGCGACGGCCCCATCATCGCCGATCACACCAGCACAGAGATCACTGCCGTACCGCAGTACTGGATCGAGGAGGCCAAGCAGACGCTCCACATCGCCTACGGACACACCTCCCACGGCAGCCAGCTGACCGACGGGATGAGCGGGCTGGTCGCCTTTGCCAACGGCGGTGGGAAAGGCCTCGCCCTGCCCGACGACATCTTTGCGTGGAATAATGGCGGAACTGGGGGCGCACTCGATCTTCACGACTACGCGATGGGGGGCGACGTAGGCTACTATCCGCAGTGGGTGGAGAACACCGAGAGCTACCTGGGAGATCCCGCCCCCGAGACAGGACGCGGCACCCGGAACCCCGATGTCAACGTCATCATCTGGTCGTGGTGCGGGCAGGCCTCCGGTTATACCGAGCAACAGATGATAGATCGTTATCTGACACCGATGTCTGCTTTGGAGGCCGAGTATCCGGGCATCACCTTCGTCTACATGACCGGGCACGCGGACGGCTCCGGCGAGGAAGGCAACCTGCACCAACGCAACCAGCAGATCCGCCAGTATTGCCTCGAGAACGACAAGGTACTCTACGACTTCTACGACATCGAGCTCTACGATCCGGACGGCAACTATTATGGAGACAAAGCCGTCGAGGACGACTGCGACTACGACTCCGACGGTAACGGCTCGCGCGATCGCAACTGGGCCGAGGATTGGCAGAACGCCCACACGCAGGGGCAAGACTGGTACGACTGCACCTGCCAGCACAGCCGCGCCCTGAATTGCAATCAGAAGGCCTACGCCGCCTGGTGGTTGTGGGCCCGTATCGCCGGCTGGAACGGCGGCACGGCTACCCTCTCCGGCGACGTCGCGCTGACGAGTCGGCCCGGCGCCGCCGACCAGGACGAGACGATCAGCCACACCCTGACGCTTGCCAACATGTCTGTCCCGCCCACCATTACGCTCAACATAAGCGTGAGCCCACCCCTCGAAGTACCGCTCGTGGACGGTTCCTGCCAGCTCAGCGCCCTCAACGGCGGTCTGACCAGCTGCAGCGGCAACCACATCGCCTGGCAGAGCGCCCTCGCCACGACCGACGCCCTCACGCTCACCTTTGCGACCACCGTCAATACGCCAGACACTGACACCTTCACCACCACGGCCCACATCACGGCGGCGGGGTACACGGGACTCACCCGCACCACGACCCTGCTCAGCAATCCGCGAAAGGTCTACCTGCCGCTGATTGTACGCCAGTAGAACCGCAGCCATGCGAATCTGGATGAGACTAGCGTTGAAACGTTCGAACGTTTGCCCTGCGACGTTACGACCTTAGACCTGTTCATAAGGAGTACGCAATGAAAACCCTATCTGCCCTATGTCTGGCCCTGCTGCTCGCCTGGCCCACAAACGTTCGCGCGGACACACCGCCCGAGCCGACAACGGTAGCGGCCCCCACCCTCCAGTGGCAGCACGGCGGCTGCTACAGCTCCTGGTGCGAGACCGGCTGGTACGCCTCTCCCGCCGTGACCGACCTGGACGGCGACGGCACGCCCGAGATCGTCGCTTCCGCCTACTCCATCGTGGCGCTCGACGGCGCCACCGGCGCGCTGCGCTGGCGAATGAAATCGGGGCACGACCGCAGCGAACCCGATGCCGGCAACGTGGGCCGCACCTGGCCCGGCGTCGTCGTCGCCGACGTGGACGCTGACGGCACCGACGAGCTCGTCACGGCCCACAGCGGCGGCGCCGTCTCCGTCTACACACTCGACGGCTACTTCGAGTCCGATTGGCCTCAGGAACCCACCAGCCACGAGTTGCGCGGCCTCTCCGTCTACGACCTGGACGGCGACGGGACCCTGGAGATCGTCGTGACCGGCGCCGTCTACAACGAGGTCAACACCTGGGTTTTCGAGCACACCGGCGCCCTGCGCGCCGGCTGGCCCCAACTGACCGGGAACGGATACGCCCACGGCGTCTTCAACGACAACGCTGCCGTGGCGGATCTGGACGGTGACGACCGGGCCGAGATCATCGTCCCCTCCGACGTGCACTACGTCGCCGCCTACGCCGAGGACGGCGCGCACCTGCCCGCGAACGCCATCTATCCCCACGAGATCTGGGGCGAGGTCGGCATCCACGTCGATCACGCG
>DAOTUH010000508.1:0-10624 GCA_034437255.1 Anaerolineae bacterium | reverse complement strand
ATCGGGAATAGGGTACAAGGGGCAGGGGGCAGGGGGCAAGGGGCAGGGGGCAAGGGGCAGGGGGCTTTGTTCTTTGGTTGATGGGGTTATAATCGGATCGTGGTCGAGGGACAAGTGGAAAGTCGTGAGATTTTTTTGTATCACCGGGAGGTGGAAGATGTGGAAAAAGTTGCGTTGGATCGGGATGAGTTTGTGTTTGGCGGCGGTGACATTGTCGCTCTTTGGCGCGGCACTGGCGGAGGATGGGGATCCCTTCGATCACTTTGTCTACTTGCCGTTGGCCTTCAAACCGTTACCCCCCACGGATCTGGTGTTGGCACAGACGAGCGCGCCTAATCCCTACGAGGCGGGCGCGCCCATCACCTACACGCTGACGCTCACCAACACGGGCCCGGCGACGCTGACCGAGGTTACGTTGACCACGTTGGTGCCGCAAGCCGTCCTGACGCCCGTCTACACGACGACGGTGGGGGCGTACCATCCAGTGAGCGGCACCTGGATATCGCTGACGTTGGGCGCGGGGGATGCGATCTCGCTGCAGATCAGCGGGACGGTCTCGGAGACCTTCACCGGCACGTTGACGAGCACAGCCGTCGTCACGCCCGTGGGCGCGCGGGAGCAGAACGCGGCGGACAACACAGCCATTGATATCAACCCCATACCGGCGTTGTTAAACCCCGGTTTTGAGGGTGAGCATTGGCACAAGACCTTCGAGGGTGAGAACGGTGCCATGGCGGTGCCGGAATTCTGGGTGGCCTGGTGGACCAAGGATGCTGATGAAGGATTGGATACTCCTGAGAGTGTGCGGGTGATTGATGACAGTATCCCAGGCTACGTAGAACCTGTTTCGCGCATTTTTAACGGACATCAGGCGGTGAAGATCAGTCGTTCGGAGAGATGGGAAGCGGGATTCTATCAGCGAGTCGATGGCCTGCCGGTCGGTAGTACCGCCGAATTCTCAGTTTATGCGCATGCATGGTCCTGTAATGAGCAGTTTCCAGATCCCCCAGCGACAAGTTGTGGTGACCCTTGGGCGATGTGGTTCCGTGTTGGTATCGATCCTGAGGGCAACCAGGATCCTTGGGCCGAAGATATCGTGTGGACAGAGAACACGTATATCTATGATGCTTTTGAACCGGTTGGTCCTATCACGGCAACGGTTGGTCAAGACGGTTCGGTGACAGTTTATCTATATGCCGGAGCCAAGTGGATTCAATGGTACAATGAAGCTTACTGGGATGATGCCGCATTGATTATCCGCCCGTAGCTCCAGAGATCTCCGAGTTCTCAAAGAACTCGGAGATCTGCATCAGTCGGTTGCTTTTTACGGTGCAGCCCGGAACACCAGCGGCAGGTAGACGTCGTAGATCAGCGTGCTGACGTCGAGGGTCGGGCGCGGCGTCGGGGTGGCGGTCTGGGTAGGCGTCGCCGTTGGCGATGAGGTAGCGGTCGATGAGGGACTGGGTGTTGCCGTCAGCGTGAGCGTAGCCGTGGCGGTCGGCGGTACGATGGGTGGCGCGAGCGGGAGTTCGATTCCGCCCAGCCACCAGCCTACCAGGCAGGCAAGGATCATGGCTAATCCCAGCGCAACATTTCGCCAACCCTTTCCTTTATCGATGTTGACTCCTTGTGATACCTTGTTCGGGCCGGTGTCCCCACCGAGCCCGTCGTGGGACACCGGCCCCAGCGTGGTGTGAGTTTACGCTTCCACCCGCTGCACAGCCAGTGTGATTTCGTGACCATCGACCTTGTCCGCTTCCAGCACCTCGTCGCCCGTCGGCGCGTCGGCGGCGTTCAGGGACGCCGCCAGGACCTCATCGGCAATCTCGTCTTCGAAGCGGTCGATGGCCTCGGCGAGCGCACCCTCGGCGTCGTACTCGACGACGATGCGGTCGGTCAGCTCGTAATCGGCCTGCTTGCGCAGCTCCTGGATGCGGCGGATAACCTCACGGGCCAGACCTTCCTGTGCCAGTTCCGGCGTGATCTCCGTGTCCAGCGCGACGACCATGCCGCCCTCACCGGCGACGCCGTAGCCCTCGCGGGCCTCGGTGCGCACCAGCACCTCCTCGGGATCCAGCGTGACCTCGGTGTCGTCCTCCAGCGTCAGCTGCAAGGACTGCCCTTCGTTGAGCCGGGCTACGGCGGCCGCCGCGGCCAATCTGTTCAGAGCCTTGCGCACCTGCGGGAACCGGCGCCCGAACTTCGGGCCGAGGATGCGGTTGACGGGTAGCAGTCGGTAATCGACGAGCTCACCCTCCTCCTCGACGAACTGGACCTCTTTGACGTTGAGCTCCTCCGCCAGCAGATCCAACAGCTGGTTGAGCACCTCGCGGCGGCGCGGGTCGGCGGCGATGAGCGCGCGGCTCAGCGGTTGCCGCACCTTGAGCTGGCTGGACGAACGGACGGAGTGGCCCAGCGTCGCGGCCTGCCGCACGGCGGACATGGCGTCCACGGCGACTTTCTCCGGCTGCGTCAGCGGTTCGGCGGTGGGGAAGAGACAGTGATGCACGCTCTCCGGCGCCGTCTCGTCCACGTTGCGCACCAGATTCTGGTAGATCACCTCGGTCATAAAAGGCATCACGGGCGCCAGCAGCTTGCCGAAGGTCACCAACACGGTATAGAGCGTCTGGTAGGCGGCCTCTTTGTTGGCGTCGATAGTCTCGCTCTGACCGCGCGTGGCCCAGAAACGGCGGCGGCTGCGGCGCACGTACCAGTTGCTCAGATCGTCCAGGAACTGTTCCCCAGGTTTAGCGACGTTGAGCGGGATGTAGGACTCGTAGCCCTTGGTGATCTCGATGATGGTCTCACGCAGCCGGTTGATGATCCAGCGATCTAACACCGTCGGCGCGGCATCCTCGGTCCAGGGCGCCCAGAGATTGGGCTGGCCCTCGGACAGCGTTGATGGATTGTCCAGCAGCTCGGCGGGCGGCTCCCATCCGTCGATGCGGGCGTACGTCACGAGGAAAGCGTAGACGTTCCAGAGCGGGATAAGGAAGCGGCGCCGGGTCTCGTCGGCGATCTTGTAGCCGAAGAGCATGTCCTGATCCAGTTTCTGGTTCAGGTACATCCAGCGCATGGTGTCCACGCCCATCTTCTCGGCGGCGTCGTCGAACCAGATAGCGTTGCCCCAGGACTTATGCATCTCACGGCCCGTCTCGTCGAGCAACGTCGAGTAGCCGTGCACGATCTTCGTGGGCGGCATTCGCTCGAAGACGGTGCTCATGGTGATAAGGCTGTAGAACCAGTTGCGGAACTGCCCGGGGAACGACTCGCTGATCCAGTCGGCGGGCACCCACTTCTCCCAGTACTCGCGGTCGGTGCGGTAGCGCGTGGTGGAGTAGGCCACACTTCCGGCGTCGAGCCAGGGGTTGCCCACGTCCTCGATGCGCGTCATGGTGCCGCCACACTCGGGACACGCGATCTTGACCGCGTCCACGTACGGGCGGTGCGGCGTGTGCCCCTCGAACTCGTCCCAGCCCTCGACGGCGCGCGCCTCCAGCTCGTCACCGCTGCCGATGACCTCGTAGTGGCCACAGTCGGGGTCGTCACACACCCAGATGGGCAGTGCCAGTCCCCAATAGCGCTTCTTGGAGATCATCCAGTCGTGCATGTTGCGCAGCCAGTCCATCTCGCGGTCGTGGCCGAACTCCGGGATCCACGTGATCTGATCGACGACCTCCATGATCTGGTAGCGCAAGCTGCGGTTCATCTCCTCTTCGGTGACCTCGTCACGCGGCTTATCGTAGAGCTCGCCCATGTTGATAAACCACTCGTCCACCAGGCGGAAGACCAGGGGGGTGGCGCAGCGCCAGCAGACGGGATAACGGTGGGTGTACGGATCGACGCGGTAGAGCAGATTCTTCTCACGCAGATTGTCAAAGATGGGTTGAGCGACCTCGTGGACGTTCCGTCCGGTCAGCCAGTCGAAACCTTCGACGAAGATACCGCCCTCGGTCAGCGGCGCGATGGCAGGCAGGTCGAGTTCCTGTCCCAGCTCAAAGTCCTCGGCGCCACAGCCCGGCGCGATGTGGACGATGCCCGTGCCCTCTT
The DNA here is from genome assembly GCA_034437255.1 of Anaerolineae bacterium. Taxonomy (GTDB): domain Bacteria; phylum Chloroflexota; class Anaerolineae; order B4-G1; family SLSP01; genus G713. The sequence goes on along the minus strand of DAOTUH010000508.1, from coordinate 6,574 downwards.
CCTCGCCGACCTCGTCCCATTCGATGACGCGGTGGATCTGGGGGACGTTTTCGGTGCGCAACTGCGGCAGTTCATCGAAGGGACCGGTGTATTGCCAGCCGACCATGTCTTGGCCTTCCAGCCTGTCCACAACCTCGTAGTCGCCTTGCAGCACCTCCTTGGTGCCTTCGGCCAGGTAATATGTCCAGCCGTCCTCGGCCTCGACCTTGAGATAGACCAGCTCTGGCCCCACGGCGGCGGCGACGTTGCTCGTCAACGTCCACGGTGTCGTCGTCCAGACCAGCAGCGCCTCCTTAGAATTCCCCTCTTCCGGGGGTGAGGTGTCCCGCAGCGGGAAGCGCACGACGACGGCGTCATGCGTCAGCTCCTGGTAGCCGTCGGTGACAATCTCGTGCTGGCTGATGCCCGTGGCGCAGCGCGAGCACCACGGCATCACGTCGCGGCCTTGATAGAGCCAACCGCGCTCCCAGACGGTCTTGAGAAACGTCCAGATGGTGTAGTTGTTCTCGGTGGAGAAGGTGAAGTAGGAGCCGCCCAGATCCGGCAGGCCCAGGTGTCCCACGACGTTTTCCACCGGGCCGGTGACAGGACCGTTCGGCCCCTCGATAGTGACCTCTTGTCGGGGGTTCTCCATCAGCTTGTCGGCCAGATCATGCAGCGTGTCCGGGTCGTTCCAGTTCATCCAGTAGCCCAGGCGGATCGATTGCTCCGTCTGCCGGGCGGCCTGGCGCAGCACGCGCGCCTTGCACGCCAGCACGAACTTATCGAGCCCGTAGGCCTCGATGTCGCGCTTGGAGTGGAAGCCCTTCTCTTTTTCGACCTCGACCTCGACCCAGAGCCCTTGGCAGTCGAAGCCGTTCTGGTAGCGTTCCTTGCGGCCGCGCATGGCCCAAAAACGCTGCCAGAGATCCTTGTACGAGCGCCCCCAGGCGTGATGAACGCCCATGGGATTGTTGGCCGTGATGGGCCCATCGATGAAGGACCAGCGCGGCCCATCCTGACGCAGCGCGTTCAGCGTCTCGAAGACCTGTCTCTTCTCCCAGAAATCGAGAATTTCGTGCTCTTGTTGGACAAAATCAACTTGATTGCTTACAGGTTTAAATGCCATCTTTCTTACCTCCATAACGAGTCCGGCAGTCAATTCGTCCGGTGGTCTGGTAGTCAGGTTATTGCTGAAGCCAGACCACGAGACTATCTTAAATGAGACTATCCGACCACCTGACCAAATAAAAAACGCTCCCACCCGGTCAGGGACGGGAGCGTTATGCTCACGCGGTACCACCCTGGTTGGCCCGTGTAAACGGGCCCACTCGTTCCCACAGCCTCGCGGCGTATCCTCTTAATAATGTGAGGGAACTCCCCTCACATTTCCTTCTTCCCCTGATTAGGGAGAGCAGCGTCTTGGGATTCCCCAAGATGTTGAAAGGTTACCTCGCGGTGATGGGCTGCCCCGATAACGCTGGGCCGGCGGAGCATCCTACTTCGCTTTAGAACGCGGTTCAGATGTCGGCTCCGGAGGGATGTTCGGCGCGTGATCCTGTACCCGGCTTCCACCGTCCCAGGCTCGCTTGCCAGTCAACCGCGCCTACTCGTCTCCATCGACGCCACTGCTCTACATTTTCTCACATTGGGATTGAAAGTCAAGCTCTGCATCACAATTCGGTGGGGTCGAACTCAGGATCGGTCAGCGCATCCTTGCGGTCGCTGAGATCGACCTCGTCCGCGATGAGCTGGTTCCACGCGCCGAGATCATCATCATCTGGATTGACGGCGAAGAAGGCCGTCATGCGCCCATCCTTCAAGAAAAAGCGGGCGAAGGACTCGTCCTCGAACTCGCCGCGCTGGAGCATCTCGTCGGACTCGGTCTCGTCGCCCCCAAACTCGAGGTGCAGGTCAAAGATCTCGGACCAGACGTACGTGAGCAGATCGTAGGGCTGTTCGGCACCCGCCATGTTGCGTCCTGCCAGGCCACCGGTGTAATCGGCCTGCCCCCAGTGCTCGACCCGGCGCCGCTTGTCGAAATACGGATCAGGATAATTGGTGATGTCCCCGGCGGCGTAGACATCGGGGTGCGAGGTTTGGAGAAACTTATTGACGATCACGCCATTGTTCACGTCCAGCCCGGCCTCTTCGGCCAGCGCCACGTTGGGCCGAATGCCCACGGCGACGCAGACGAAGTCGGCGGGCAACGACTTGCCCGAAGCGGTCTTGACACCCTCCACGTGCTCGGTGCCCAGAATCTTTTCCACGGTTTCCTCCAGGTAGAATGTAATGCCACGATCGACAAAGGTATCCTGGAAGAAGCCGGCGAGAGCCTCATCCGTGAAGCGCGGCCAGAGCTGCGGCATCATCTCCACGACGCTGACATCCACGCCTAGCTGCGTGAGACTGGCGGCCAGCTCCATGCCGATGAAGCCGGCACCGACGATGACGGCGCGCTCGTGCGTTTCGGCTGCCTCGCGGATAGCAAGCGAATTCACGACCGTGCGCAACGTGTAGACTTCTGGCAAGTCGCTACCGGGAAAATCCGGCAGGATGGGCGTGCCACCCGTGGTCAAAAGCGCTTTCTCAAACGCGATGACCTCCTCGTTTGAGAGCGTCGCCTCCTTGGCGTCCAGATCCAGCGATTCGACGGTGGTGCCCAAGATGGTTGTGACACCTTGCTCGTCGTAGAACTCCTCGGATTCCAGGAAAATTTCATCTTTGGCCTGTTTGCCCCGCAGCAACCCTTTAGAGAGCGGCGGGCGGTGGTAAGGTAAGCGCGGTTCCTTGTTGACGAGGATAATTGCGCCTTCGGGATCTTCCTCCCGTATGCCTTTCACGGCCTTTCCGGCCGCGAGCCCGCCTCCGATCAGTAGATACGTTGTGGATTTCATGGTTCGTCTCCTTTTTGTGTGAATTTTGTGTGAATGGTTCACGCCAAAACTAGATCCAAATGAATCCAGAACGAGATAATTACTATAACCAAGTAGCATATCAATTATATCATGAGGTGTAAGGCTTGTAAATGCTTTGTATTACATGACATATCGCGTATTGCGTATTGCGTATCTTATATTTCGCATGCCACGAAATACGGAATACGCAACACGCAACATGCAATGTGCACGAACTCAGACGCTGTCTATTTCCCGCTTACTCTTCCTCGAAGCCCAGCTCGCGTTCCCGCAGGCTGACGTAGCGATTTTGACCGATGACCAGATGGTCCAGCACGTCCACTTCCAAAAGCTTGCCGGCCTTGACCAGCCGCCGCGTCAGCGCGATGTCCTCCGGGGAAGGGTGGGGATCACCAGAAGGGTGATTGTGTGCCACAACGAGGGCGGCGCTGTTGCGTCGCACGGCGCCCCGAAAGACCTCGGCCGTGCGTACCAACGAGGTGTTGAGGCTGCCCTTGTAGAGAATCTCCTGATCGACCACGCGATTGCGCGTGTCCAGGTAGAGTACGACGAAGTGCTCCTGTTCCTTGTGGCCGATGAGCGGCAGTAGGATGTGCGAAGCGTCAGACGGTGAGCGGATCTGGTAGCGCTCCTCCGGCGCCTCGGCCATCAGCCGCCTCCCCAGCTCGAAGGCCGCCATCAGCTGCGAGGCCTTGGCCGGCCCCAACCCGCGCTGGGCCGTGAGCTGCGCGAAGCTGGCTCGCGCCAGGCCGGCCAGCCCGCCGAAGGTCCCCAGGATTCGGTTGGACATCGTCAACACGTTTTCGCCGCCCACGCCGGTGCGCAGAATAATCGCCAGCAGTTCGGAGGTGGAGAGCGATTGCGGCCCCACCCGGGCCAGGCGCTCGCGTGGTCGCTCTTTCTCCGGCATCTCTTTTACGGTGACGTAGGTCATGACTCTTGCCTCCCTTGGTGGGCAATGGTATACTTTAGTCCGGTAGTCGATTTGTCTGATATGACATCAGAGGCGAAGGATTACTCGGCTACGTGACTCATTGACTACGCGACTAAAAGGATGAAACATGATAGATCAATTGATTGAACAACTACCGGCGATTGTGACCTGGTTGGTCGTAATCGTGGCGGTCTTCTTTACCAGTCTGTGGCTGGGCATGATCCTCTGGACATTCCGCGATATCCGGGCTCGAACCCGCGACGTGCTCGTGCAGATCATGGCGACGCTCATGGTGGCGGTGCTCACGCTGCCCGGCTTGATCGTCTACTTCCTGATTCGCCCGCGCGAGACGCTATCTGAGGCCTACGAGCGGGCACTGGAGCAGGAGGCGCTGCTGCAGGCCATCGAGGAGCCGGAAGTTTGTCCCTCCTGCGGCGCGCGCGTGCGGGGTGAATTCCTCTATTGTCCTCATTGTCACACACAGTTGAAAAAAGCGTGCCGTGCGTGTGATAGTCCGCTGGAGTTGAATTGGAACCTCTGCCCTTACTGTGGGGCGTCCCAGGGTGCCCAGATCGTGGAGCCGGTCATGGGCAGCGAGGAGCCTGCCGAATCGACGGCCTAACGTCAGGATAGCAAAAAGATAGAGAGGCGACGGTCACCGTCGCCTCTCTCGTCGTCTCAGGCTAGATCGACGTCGCGCACGGTGTGAACTTTAAGCATGTTGGTCACCCCGTGAACCTCGAAGGGGATGCCCGCCGTCAGAACGACGTTGCTACCTACTTCGGCAAAGCCGCGCTCCACGGCCGCTTGCACCAGTGTCTGGATCATGTGATCGGTGGTCTCGAAGGGATCGACCAGTACTGCCTCTACGCCCCAGATCATCTGCAAGCGGCGGGCCGTCTCCTCGAAGGGCGTGGCCGCGATAAGGGGCCGACCGGGGCGATGGCGCGCAACCAGTCGAGCCGTGCGCCCCGATTCTGTGGACGTGAGGATAGCCGTGGCGTGGCACTCCTCTGCAATCTTGACCGTCCCTCGACCAATGGCTCGCGAGATAAGATGTCGGTCGGAGTAGTGCTCTTCTTCCAGCTCCGTCGTCGGCGTGACCTCCAACAGCTGGTTATAAGGAAAATTCTCTGAATCCTCCACCGTGGTCGCAATCTTGTTCATCATCTGCACGGCGTGGACGGGATACTTGCCGATGGACGTTTCCCCGGAGAGCATCACCGCGTCGCTGCCGTCGAGGATGGCGTTGGCGACGTCCGAGGCCTCCGCGCGAGTGGGGCGCGGGCTCTCGATCATCGATTGCAACATCTGCGTGGCCGTGATGACCGGGCGGCCCATCTCGTTGCAGAGGCGGATGATGTGCTTCTGCGCCAGGGGCACGCGTTCCGGTGACGTCTCCACGCCCAGATCGCCTCGGGCAACCATCACGGCGTTGGAGACGCGAATAATGCGTTCTAGATCCCGCAACGCCTCCGGTTTCTCAATCTTAGCGACGAGCGACGGTAACTGGTGTGGGTTCTCTCCCGGACGTCGGTGCTGTGGGGCATTGACCTCCTTGTCGAGGAAATCACGCAGCTCTTCCACGTCCGTGGCACTGCGCACAAAGGAAAGCGCCAGATAATCCAGCTCAAGTTCCAGCGCCAGGCAGGCATCTTCTCGATCCTTCTCGGTAAAGGCGGAGATTTTCAAGTCCACCTCGGGCAGGTTGACGCCCTTGTTCGAAGTGAGCAAGCCGCCGACCTTGACGCGGCAGCGGACTCTGGGCGGATCGATAGCAAGAGTTTCCAACTCTAACGCACCATCGTTCATTAAAATGCGGCTGCCCAGCTGAATAGTCGGGACGATATCAGGGTGCGGGAAGGGGATCTCGTGCTCTGGATCGGAGATCTCTTCAGACGTCAACGTGACCTCCGTACCTTCCTTGAGCATGATGCCATTGCCCGGGATCTTGCCCACGCGGATTTTAGGTCCCTGCAGGTCCCCCATTAGCGCGACGGGGTGTTTTTCTTCCTCTGAAACGCGCCGCACGATGTCCGTCATGCGGCGTTTATCGTCATGGGTGCCATGAGAGAAATTCAAGCGGGCCACCGTCATGCCGGCACGGATCATGGCACGGATCGTATCAGGAGATTCGGTGGCCGGCCCTAGTGTACAGACAATCTTCGTCAGAGGCATAGGCACTCCTTTCCCAGTGGGATGTGTAATATCAACACAATCGATGAGATTTTACGTGCAATCCGGGGATTGTCCAATGGCGGTGAATGAGAAAGGGGAACTTTGCAATGTGTGAAACGTGATGCGTGATGCGTGATGCGTGATGCGTGTTGCGTGATGCGTGATGCGTGTTGCGTGATGCGTGATGCGTGTGGACTTCTCACGGTTCACGCCTCAGTTTCTCCAATCGAGTTGGGTCTTCAGGATTTCGCCGGGTCGAAGTGAGATATTAACCACAGGCTTCATAGATGGTTCCACTGAAATAAGCATTAACCTCACGCAAAGGCGCCAAGAACGCTAAGGAAATTCATAAGATGGCAAGTCTTATTGATCTGAGTTGGTTTTACTGTTCAGAAAGTAATAAGTAACTTAAAAATCTTGGTGACTGTCCGACCTTTGCATCTTGGCGTGAGGCATAACCTTTTTCAGGTGAGTCAAAGATTCATCCATAAAAATCTGTGGTATCCGTTTAGTATTCTGAGAGATGCGACGCACTCAACGGGCGACCGAACAGCAAGTCCCTGCC
>DAOTUH010000507.1:0-5483 GCA_034437255.1 Anaerolineae bacterium | reverse complement strand
CTCGGGCGCTTGCTGCCGCAGCGCATCCCGGAACTTGGCGCGGAACACCTGGGAGAGCGCTTTCACCGGCAAAAGGAAGTTCTTCCGAGCCGGTTGCCAGGTACCGTCAGCCGCCAAGCCGCCACCGGGCACAATGGATCTGGCAATACGTCTTCCCCGCCTCCCAACGCACCCCCCATCCCCAAACCGGCGAGCTCGTCCGTGACCACGCCGCGCCCGATGGGTTATACAGAGCCCTCAAACGCGCCACCCGCCGCGCCGGTATCGAGAAACACACCCCCCACGTATTCAGACACTCCTTCGCCACACATCTCCTTGAAAATGGCGGAGTTTACCCTGAGCGCAGTCGAAGGGACATCCGCACCGTGCAAGAACTCCTGGGCCACAAGAACGTCAAGACCACCATGATCCTTCGACAGGCTCAGGACAAGCCTACACCCACGTTCTCAACCGGGGGCGGTCTCGCCGTCCGCAGCCCTTTGGATCAAGGCAGCTCTCAACAAGACTAATTCACCGATTCTGGCATCAAAAACTAAAAGAAACTGCTTTACCACTACGTTCTCTTGAAAAACCTACCCCTCCTGCCGCCACGCCACCTTTTCTGTCGCTGCCTGCAGGTCCGCTTCGCTCGGCTGCGTATAAATCCGCGTGGTGTCCAGGCTCTCGTGCCCCAGCAGTGTCGCGACCTTCTCTAGGCCAACGTCGGCGTCCACCAGATTCTTGGCGAAGGAATGGCGTAGCGTGTGCGGACTGACGTCCTCCAGACCGGCGCGCTCGGCAACTTTGCTCACCACGCGAGCGATGGCCCGGCTTCCCAACCGTCCGCCCTTTTGGGATAGAAAGACCGCCTCGCTGGCATCTTCTGGGCGCACGTCCAGCCAGGCCTGCAATGCGGTACGGACATCGACATTGAGCGTGACCTTCCTCGTCTTGCGTCCTTTCCCCTGACGCACCTGGACGTGTCCGGAGCGCTCGTTTATCTCCACGTCGCTCAGATTGAGAGCCTCGGCCTCGCTCAGACGCAGGCCGGTGTTGAGCAGCAGTACCAGAATCGCCTCATCCCGCCGGGACCAGATGGCGCTGGGTCGATCTAACCGCCCCTGGGCCTTGAGATAGCCCAACTGCGTCGCTTCCTGGGCCGCGCGCAGCAGCGCAAACTGCTCCGAGCGCGTCAACCAGCGCGGCGGTGAAGGTGTCTGCTTGAGCATTTTGATGCCCTGGGCCGGATCTGCCTGGATCTTGCCGGCCGCCTTGGCCCAAGTCGTGTAGGCGCGCACGGCGGCCAACTTGAGATTGACCGTGCTGGCTGCCGATTTACGCACGGTCCGCAGGTGACTGCGCCACGCCTTGATATCCAGCGGGGTGACATGCGCCGGAGTCAACAGCTTGCCATTGGTCTGCCGGAACCACGTGGCGAACTGCTCCACGGCGGTCGTGTAGGCGCGGATCGTGTTCTCTGCTTTGTCCTGACCTTGCAGCCAGGCGACAAAAACGTCTGTCCGTTCAGTCATCTTCATGCCATACCTCCACAGGTCGCATACGTTATCTGTCGTTTTTTAGTGGACTTAACACCCCGAAAATCAGACGTTATCAGACTAAATTTCTCTGAGAAACGACCGACAATAGTTATTATTAGAACGTAGTATAGAATATTTGTTCTACTTTGTCAAGTGGCGATTTTGCAAGATGCGCCTATACTACAGACATCTTTCAACAACAAAGAAAAAGCCCCGGGCGATCACGCGCCCGAGGCCATATCAGGATGTGCGGACCACCCTGATACCCAGAGTATAGCACAACAGGCCGTCCGCACAATGCGGAGCGGTCTGCTTTTTTCATAATGGCGATGTTGGGATGATTCCACTGCTAGTTTTTCTATCTCAATCGGTTGGTCTGTTAAAGAGCCGGAATCGGTATACTGCCGGGATAACCATCCCCAGCTGGCGTATGGGCTTCCGCAATCTTATTCATCCACCGAATGAACGGTGTTCATGATCTCAAAAGAGGATCTTGCGTATTTGCGCCGGTACTTTCGCATCACCGGTGACGGCAACGTCATCGGCGATGGCAGCGAAGCCACGGTCATCAAGCAGAGAGCTGGGCCATATTCGCTACAAATAGGCCAACTGAAAGTAACGCTCTCAAGCGAGGAGGCTCGCCGTTATCTTCCGCCCAGCGAGGTGATGGTACCCTTTCACGTGCCATTTCCGCAAAATCAGGCCTTTGTCGGGCGGACGCAAGACCTGACCGCGTTGCATGAGCTCTTACAGGGCCAAGGCCCGGTGGCCATTCAACCTACCGGGCTCTCGGGGATGGGCGGGATCGGCAAGACGCAACTGGCTGTGGAGTATGCCTATCGCTATCGCGGTTCCTATCCGGGCGGGATCTTCTGGATAGATGCAACCCAGTCCTGGGCTCAGGGCCTGGGGCGGCTGGCCCTGACGCTGGGGCTGGCATCCGCCGATGCGACCCAGGATACCAGGTTACGGGCAATGTGGCAGTATCTACAAGAACATCCCAGTGCACTGGTAATCTTCGACGATGTCACCGATCCTGCGGCCTTGAACCGCCCCTTATTACCAGGGCTGGTCCCAGCTGCGCTGGGCTGCCATCTGTTGTTCACCACCCGTCGGCGGGATGTAGACCTGTTCCGCGCGTACGATCTCGTAGTGTTAGCAGAACCGGCCGCCCTGCGCTTGCTGTTGCGTCATAAGACGCGGCATTCCCTACTTGACAAAGAGCACCCCGATCATCACTGGGCCAGGGTGATCTGTGCCATCCTTGGCTACCTGCCGCTGGCCCTGGAGCTGGCAGCAGCTTTCCTGGGAAAGCACCCTGAGATAGCGTTGCAGGACTACCGCCGACGGCTGTTGGCCGAAGGCGCCCTGGATACGGTGGATGAGACGCGGCTGCAACCCGAAGCCTTGCCAACACGCCATGTTGCAGCGGTCAAGGCTACCTTTCAGACCTCGTGGAACACGCTGTCCGCTGAGGCGCAGCACGTCATGCGGAGTGCCGGACAGTTGGAGACGCTGGAAGCCCTGCCCGTCGCTCGGTTGGGCATGGTGAGCGGCTTTCCCCACCATCCGCAAGCGGTCGGACATCCTGCTCCCATTCGACGATGGATCACTGAGCTGGTCGATGCTTCGCTGATGGAGCGCTTGAAGGTGGACGCCGTACGACTTCACCCTCTCATCCATGCCTATGCCGAACGACAAGTGCCGCCCGCCGAAGTGGATGGTTTTCGTCGGGTGTTGGCAGGCAACGTGGAGTCGGCGCTGGAAGCGTTCCCTCAATTGCAGCAGCAGGTCGCAGCGCGTGGCATCACCGCCGTGCTGACCGACGTCAGGGTAGGCTTGACCTTGGCAGGTCAGAGCGCCGAGCTACGATCCTATCTCCAGGCCCTGGAGCAGGTGCTGGATCGTGAGGCCCACACCATACGGGCTTGGGACCCTAGCAAAACCCCGGCGTTCTTCGCCCAGCAGATCGCGATACGATCCGCTCGGCTGGGGCGGGAGCGTCTACAGCGCCAAGCCACGGCTGCTTTAGAAACGCTGAAGCGACCGTATTTGCGACTCCGCTGGCGGATAGGACCTGAAAGCCCTGCACTGTTGCGCTCACTAAACGCGCACGAAGCCAAGATTAACGCCGTGCTCTTCACCCCAGATGGGGACCGGGTGCTATCGGCGTCCGACGACACCACCATCCGGGTCTGGAATTGGCGCACCGGTCAGGTATTGCAGACGCTGGTAGGACATGAAGGGGCCGTGACTGATCTGCAGCTGCTCTCCGATGGCTTGCGCTTGCTCTCCGCCGCCGAGGACGGGAGGGTGCGGGCGTGGGATTTTCGCACCGGTCAGAACCTGGCAACTTACGTAAACCTCGATATCCCTGTCTCCGCTCTGGCCGTGAACGAACAGCAAGAGCAGCTCGCCCTAGCTGCAGCAGGGCGCATATTGATCCTGGATCTGGAGACGCGGCGCCTGATCCAGGATTGGGAGGCACATGGAGATACTATCACCAGGCTCCTCTGGAATGAGGAGCAGCGGTGCTTGTTATCCGCTTCGTTAGACGGAACCGTGAAGATATGGGATGTAAAACGCCATGCCCCCAATAGACCCGGACTGATAACCACTCTAGACGCGCATCCCTTGGGGGTTAACGATATCGCCTTGGGTCCTGAAGCGGAAAAACTATTATCGGCGGGGAATGATCACACCGTCAAAATTTGGACATTGACAAATGGGCGGCGAATACAAACCCTGGAAGGCCATCGATACGGTGTGACGGCGCTGGCAATGGCCATAAGGGCCGGTGGGCCCTTTCGACGTCTGCTGATCACACCATCGGCGTGTGGGACCTCACGTTGGGCCACCGGATAGCGGCGCTGGTGGACCATACCCTGCCGGTGACCGCGCTGGCATGTTCCTCTGATGGGCGATACGCGGTCTCGGGTGCCGGTGATAAGACGCTGAAGGTTTGGGATCTGACGGAGGTAGCCGGCAGCCAAACGCGCGGTGCCGTGGGCGCTTTGGCTGCTGAGCCCGGTCACCACGCCGCAGTCAGCGCGTTGACCGTTATGCCGGACAGGAGGTGCTTATTGTCGGCGGCTGAGGATGGACGGCTGGCGACACACGATCTGGCAACCGGGGCCCTACAAGAGGAGCTCACAATCGGCACGCCGGGCGTGAACACGTGTGCTTATCTGTCCGGTTCCAAAAGCGTGCTTGTGGCCGCCAACAACGCGACCCTGCGCATCGTGGATTGGGAAACCCACAAGATCCGCCATACCCTGGAAGGCCATCTCAACGTCGTCTGGACCGTCGCTGTTACATCGGAGGGACGGTTCGCTGTCTCAGGATCCGAGGATCTGTCACTCAAGGTATGGAATCTCGAAAGCGGGGAAGAGATCTGCTCCCTGATGGGACATACCGGTGGGGTTTATGCCGTGACCGTCCTGCCCGGGGATCGACAGGTGCTTTCCGGTGCTGCCGATGGCACCGTGCGCTTGTGGAACCTGGATACCTGCGAGGAGCGAGCCGTGCTGGCGGGGCACAGCGACGAGGTCTGGGCCGTTGTGGGTTGGGGCAGGAAGCACGCTCTCTCCGGCGCCGGGGACGGCACGATTAACGTATGGGATCTGGAGCGGGGTGACGTGGTGCACGTCCTCAGCAAGCACACGGAGGGGGTGACCGCGCTGTCCGTATGGCCGCAGGCACAATACGCCATATCGGGCGGTCAGGACAACACGTTGCGCCTCTGGAACCTGCGGCGAAGCACGCAGGAGGCCCTGTTCGTAGGCGATGGCTCATTTCTGAGCCTCGTGGCTCTGCACCTGAATGACACCCCATGGTTGTTTGTCGGTGATGAGGGTGGTGCAATCTGGGCATTTGAGCTTATCACGTGACGCGGGCTGATACCATCTGTTATCCGAAATTCTTATCCATAGAGAGGAAAGACTCCATGACCAAGCAAGCAGAGCA
>DAOTUH010000506.1:0-15834 GCA_034437255.1 Anaerolineae bacterium | reverse complement strand
CTGAACACCCATTCTTTTCTTTTCCTTGGTTTTGCGACGCCAAAAAGCTTACGAGGCAGAAGCTGAGCAATGGAAAAGGCGAGCGGGCGGGCAGAAGGCTTGTTGGTGCGTTTCCCCGGACGAGTCGAGGTCTGGCAGCGATATCCTTTAAACCGGCACCGGTGTTGGCAGGAGGGGAATGTCGGGATGATTACGGGCGAAGTATTCGTAATTCCATACGGAGGGGAAGAGGACGCACAGGCGCCCGTGGGCATCGCGGGCGAGGGCGGCGTTGTAAAAGGATTGCTGCAGGAGTTCCTCCTCGTTGGCGTTGGGATCGAGCCAGCGGGTGACCGTCCATGGCAGCTCCTCGGCCCGGCTTTCGACGCCGTATTCGGCTTGCAGGCGGTATTGCACGACCTCGAACTGAAGCGGGCCGACCGCGCCAAGGACGGGGAACCGGTCCTCCGATTGCAGCGGATAGAAGCGTTGCACCACCTTCTCCTGCAACAATTGGTCGACCCCTTTATTGAAGCGCTTGAGGTTCTTGGTTTCGAGATTGGTGAGCCGAATAAAGCATTCCGGTCCGAAGGAGGGAATTGCGTTGTAGCGGATGGCGGCATCCTCCGTTAAAGTGTCGCCAATCTCGAGATTGGATTTGCCGGTGACGCCGAGGATGTCTCCCGGCCATGCTTCCGTCTGTGCCGACCGTTCGCGTCCGAAGACCTGATGGGTAAAAGCAAGGCGAACTTCCTTGCCGGTCTGGGCATGGCGCAGCTGGAGATCGGGATGAAAGCGTCCCGAGCAGACGCGGAGAAAGACGAGGCGGTCGCGATGATGCGGATCCATGTTGGCCTGGATTTTGAAGACGAAGGCGGAAAAGGCCTCGTGCTCGGGATGGACCTCAGCGTCTTGGGACCGGCGCGGAAGGGGAGGACTGGCGAAGGCAAGGGACCCGTTTAGGAGCAGCTCCACTCCGAAATTGTTCACCGCACTGCCGAAAAACACCGGTGTCAGCTCACCGCGCCGGATGGCTTCGAGGTTCGTGCCGTGTCCGGCCTCGTCAAGGAGAGCATCCATTTCCCGAAGGTGCGCGCGGACGGATTCGGGGACGAGCTCGTGCATTTGCGGGTCGTCGAGCCCGCCTACCTGAACCGGGGCCCGGTAGCGTCCGCCGGGGACGCGCTCAAACAGGTGCAGGCGGGCGGAATCCCGTTCGTAGAGACCGCGGAAATCCTGGCCTTCCCCGACGGGAAGGTTCACCGCGCGTGCGCTCAAGCCCAGTTTCTCCTCGATCTCGTCGAGCAAGGCGAGGGGATCCTTTCCTGGCCGGTCGCACTTGTTGATGAAGGTGATCAGCGGAATGCCCCGGTTTTTGCAGACCTCGAACAGTTTCAGGGTCTGTTCTTCGATTCCCTTGGCGGCATCAAGGACCATGATCGCCGAATCCACGGCCATCAGGACGCGGTAGGTGTCCTCGGAAAAATCGCGGTGACCGGGGGTGTCGAGCAGGTTGATGCGATGGCCCGCATACTCGAATTGGAGGGCGGTGCTGGAGACGGAGATCCCCCGTTTCTTTTCCAGTTCCAGCCAGTCGGAGGATGTGTCGGTGGCGTTTTTGCGGTCGCGCACGGCCCCGGCGGCGTTTTTCGCGCCGCCGTAGAGCAGCATTTTTTCCGTCAAAGTGGTCTTCCCGGCATCGGGATGGGAGATGATGGCAAAGGTCCGGCGGCGGACGATCTCTTTCTTTCGATTTAAATGCACGCGGGGAATCTGGACGAGGCAACCGACGCTTAGCAAGGCTCCGGACAAGAAGAATCGCCGCCAAAAAAAACAAGGCCGCCTGCGGGGTTGCCAGACAGGCGGAGAAGAGGCAGTTTCTTACCTGCAATGATTCCCTCGGAACAACAGAGATTCATTCCCCTCATCCATACCCGGATGGAGGAAATCCGGTCTCAGCTCGAGAAAGGCGCGGAGGATCGGCAAGCGGTCTCGCCCGATAAGTCCATCGGGCGCCTATCCCGGCTGGACTCCATGCAGATGCAGCAAATGGCCATGGCCGGGAAACGGCGTCTTGAGCAGGAATTGCGCGACCTCGAAGAGGCCCTCGGGAAAATCTCCACCGGCCGCTACGGACGTTGCCAGATGTGCGGGAAAGATATCGCGGTCGAGCGTCTGGAGTATCAGCTGACAGCCGTCTGCTGCGTCCCCTGCCTTGAAAAATAGACGGGGGCCCATGCGCTCGGTCGAAGTAAGTGCTCAAGCCCGGCATGATTGTAACAGTATACCCCGCAGGAAAACTGCCCCTGCCTCTCAAATGGACTTCGCTGGTAACGCCGGAAAGGCTTATGGGTGATTGCTAAACCTGACCTTTGTTCTCACCAGCGCTGAAGCGCTGTACTCATCGGGCGACGTTGTACTCGGGCGACGTTGGCCTGATCGGAGCGCCGGCCAATGAGTGAAGCCTTCAGGCTTTGTTCTGCTTTTCCGTCACCAGCGCTAAAGCGCTGTACTCATCGGGCGACGTTGTACTCGGGCGACGTTGGCCTAACGGGAGCGCCGGCCAATGAGTGAGGCCTTCAGGCCTTGTCCTGCTTTTCCGTCACCAGCGCTAAAGCGCTGTACTCATCGAGCGACGTTGTACTCGGGCGACGTTAGCCTAATGGGCCCTTGCCCCTTGAAACTCGTCGCACACTCGCCCTTCTTCCATGCGCACCCACTGCGTGGCGAACCGGCGCAGGTAATCCGTCTTGTGCTCGATGACGATGACGGTCAGGCCGGCGCGCCGTCGGATCTGGGCGATGACGTCGAAGATCTCACTCGTAGCGGTGGGGTCGAGGTTGGACGTCGGCTCATCGAAGATAAGCACCTGGGGCTTCGCTGCCATCATCGCCGCGATGGCGACCTTCTGCTTCTCGCCGCCGGAGAGCGTCGCCAGCGTGCGACCCCTCAGGTAGCGCGCGCCGACCACGTCCAGCGCCCAGTCCATGCGCGCGCGGATCTCGGCGCGGGGCAGGCAGCGGTTCTCCAGGCCAAAAGCGATCTCGTCCTCTACAGTGAGGGTGCAGAACTGCGCTTCTGGATTCTGCTGTACCAGGCCCACCACCTCGGCGACGTCGTAGACGGGCGTCTGCCGCACGTCCATGTCCTCGATCACCACCGTCCCCTCGGCCTCACCGTCGTACTGGTTGAAGAGGTAGCCGCCCAGTGCCAGCGCCAGCGTTGACTTACCGCAGCCCGACGGTCCGGTCACCACGACGAAATCGTTGCGCGCGATCTCCAGAGAAACGTCGCGCAGCGCGTAGGCGTCGCTGCCTCGGAAACGGAACGAAAGGTTCTTAACTGAAATCATAGTATTCCTGGTGCCACGGTGCGTGTTGCGTGGTGCGTGAAGATATCACGTATCACGCATCACGCATCACGCATCACGCAACACGTTGATCATTTCACCTCAATCTTTTCGACTTGTGCCGCGATGATGTCCCCGCTTATCCGCGCCACCGCGAACTCCACTCCCTCGTCGTGGATGACGGTGAAGAGCCGGATCTTGTCGTTGCCCAGCACGTCGGATAGCGGCAGCGTCTCGGTGCCCTGGGGCGTGTGGATCGCGACGGTTGCTGCGTCGTCGGCGGGTGACATGCTCGCCAGCACCTTGCCCAGCGGCGCGCCCTGCACCTTCTGGGGACCGTCGCCCAGCTCCAGCGACGTGGCGTCCATCTCGAACTGCCAGTCGTTGGGATCGTAGAGCGCGGGATCAGCCAGCGCACCGGTGATCTCCAGGGTCGACGCGCCGACGACGGTCAGCTCGCTGACGCTGCGCACCCAGGCCTTGCTGTTCTCCGCGCCCACCAGATTGTAGGAGACCTCGTCGCCTTTGCCTTGTGGAGCCAGTAGCAAGCTTGCGTTGGAACGAATCTCGTTCATGCTAACGAAGAAGGCGTAGCCGTCGGACGCGGTGACCAGGACCATCTCCGCGTTCGGCGCGGGCTGGGCGCGGGCAATGATCGCTTCTAGCGGCACGCCGGTGTAGGTGCGCGTCACGTCGCGCAGCGTCGTCTCGGCGGCGACGCTCTCCATCTCGCCGGCGTCTGATGGGAATTCGTAGGGTTCGGCCACGGCGCCGGCCACGCGCACGGTCGGTGGGCCTTGCAGCGCGCTCCGCAGGAAGACGCCAAAGGCGACGGTCAGGACGGCGGCGACGATGAGCACGAGGCGATAGACGCGGCGCGACATGGCTGGCGCCGGGCGATCCTTGACGACGCCGGCGCGGTGCAGCGCGCCGGCCAGCGTGTGGGCCAGCACCCCGGCGAAGAGCACGCCGGAGAGCCCGGCCACCAGCCCGATCAGCGCCATGGCGCCGACCGCCAGAATGTCGCCGGGCAGCGAGGCGAAGAGCTGGAAGACGAAGACGTTGGACGCGGAGGCCAGTCCGCCCGCCAGGGCGTAGGCCGGCAATCGATCCTTGTCGCGGAAGGGAAAGAAACCCACGTCGACGAGCACGCCGGCTACCAGATTGACGAGGACGACGAGCAGGCCGTGGGTGTTGCCGGTCAGCAGCTCGACGGCGCCCTTGAGCAGGCCGGTGATGGTGCCTGCGCCCTGCTTGCCCGTCAGGCCGACGGCCAACGTCAGCCAGAGCACGTGCAGCCCGGCAGCCCACTGCGTGGTGCCGGCAAAGCCGAGGACGGATTGGACGAAGTCGCCGACAGCGTTGACGTAGGTGCCGGTCACCCCGCCCAGGGCAGCCAGGGCGGCCATCATCAACAGATCGCGGGTGGAAAAATAGTAGCGGTCGCGGTTCGTGTCGCGGTTCATATCAGATATCCTCAAAGTAGTCATGCAACAAAAAAGCGGCGCCCAGGAAAGGACGCCGCTTGCAGACAAGCGAAATCTAAACGCTCCTTTCCAAGGATGGGAGGCGTGACCGTTTCCAGTCAAACCCTATCGGCCATCCACCGTAGTTATGTGGACGCATCTTCTCAATATCTTGGAGCATCCCAGGATATTCACCTTCCCGATCAGGGGAGGCATAGATTTGGGGGACTTTTCCCAAATTATGGAGAGGAGACGTGCTGACTTTAGGTGGAGGGCTCGGAGACGGACTCTCAGTGCCAATCTGTGAAAGAACAAAGTTGCTGCGATGTGACGATCATATTTTAGCATATCTGCGTGGTTCCACAAACGAACAGTTGCTGGGGCAAACGAAGCAGTTCCAGGGTAGCTCAGACGCAATAGGCGGCTTCCAGTTATGTTTGTCATGCGCATTAACCTCAGCGCACATCAACCCCGGCTTCGTTTGCTTTCGTCTATGCAGATTCTGCGGCGCAGAGAGCGTTTGCGCCAACTGACTCGCTTTGAACTCCTTGTTGGTTGCTTTGATGGGTAATCCGAGTACACTGCTGAGGCATACATGATGTTAGCAACGAGGAGAGTGCACCATGGCACCTTTGCCCATCACCGAGCAGATCACATTTCTCTACACGCGCGATCTGGAGACGACCGCCCACTTTTACGAGGAGATCATGGGACTGCCGTTGGTTCTCAATCAGGGGAGCTGTCGCATCTACCGCGTGATTGGCGACGCCTACGTCGGTTTCTGCGAGCGTGATGAAGCGCCGGAGCAACCGCAGGGTATTCTGTTCACGCTGGTCACGCCGGACGTGGATGGTTGGGCCGAACATCTGAGGGCACACGGCGTGCCGTTTGAGAAAGCGCCGGCCGTCAATCCGACCTACCATATTTATCACTGCTTCGTCCGCGATCCCAACGGCTACGTTATCGAGATTCAGCGCTTTTTAAGTGACGATTGGAATAAGCCTGCCTGATGAGCTGATCACCAGAAATCTGCTCAATCTGCTGACAGCACAACAAAGCCCGGTTGGGCAAGCCACTTTTTGACGTGCCCTGACCTTGGGATATACTGAAAGGCATTCGGAGCCAACTCCGTATCTATCATCACGCGGTATCCTAATGATTTTATTATCTCTTCTTGAGGAGGGCTGGATGAATTATCTGCGGTTCTTGAAAGATACCGACATTTTCTACGGGATGCGGCGGGAGCATCTGGAGGCCGTGGCCGCGATTTGCAAGCACGTAGAATGCAAGAAAGGGGACATCGTCGTCCGGGAAAACGCGCCCAGCGACGAGCTCTACATCATCGTGGAGGGCCAGATCGATATCATCGTTGACCCCAGCATGGTCGGCCCACGGGGACGGAGCCGGTCGCAGCCCACGGGCATTGTGACGTTGCGTCCAGGCCAGACCTTTGGCGAGATGGGTCTGGTGGATCAGGGCTTGCGCTCGGCGTCCGCACAGGCGGCGAGCACACCGACACGCTTGCTGGCCGTGCAACGCAAGGATCTGACGCGCCTTTGCGAGAGCAACTACGAGCTGGGCTACCAGTTGATGCGCAACATCGCCAGTGATCTGGCCTTCAAGATTCGCAACACGGACTTGATGCTCCGCGAGCGGCTGCTCTGGAAAGCATCGCCGCCGGTGAAAATGCAGTAAGGAAGTATAGGTGATCCTATGGAACAGGCGAATCTTTTCTATCGATTTGGCGCGGCATTGGCTATCGGGGCTTTGATCGGCCTGGAGCGGGAGCACTCGCACCGCCGGGCCAACGAGGAGCTCTTTGCCGGCGTCCGCACGTTTCCGCTCATCGCTCTGATGGGCTGTCTCGCCGCCATGATGAGCGAACAATTGGGGGCCTTGCCCTTTGGCAGCATCGCTGGCGCTTTTGGCGTGCTGGTGACGGTGGCCTATTTCGTGGAATCGAAGTATGGCGACACGGGCTTGACCACCGAGGTCTCGGCCCTGGTCACATTCTTGCTCGGTGGGCTTTGTTACTGGGACTACTTGCCGCTGGCGGTCGCCATCGCCGTGGCGATGACGCTGCTGCTCTCGCTCAAACCCGAGATCCGGTCGCTGGCCTATAACTTGACACAAGAGGATATCTACGCCAGCCTGAAATTCGCCGTCGTCTCCGCCATCGTGCTGCCTGTATTGCCGAATCAAACTTTTGGCCCCCTCGACGTGCTCAACCCGTATAAGATCTGGCTGATGGTCGTCTTTATCTCCGGCATCAGTTTCCTCGGCTATCTTTTGATGAAAGTCGTGGGCCCGGAGCAGGGGATTGGGTTGACGGGTTTGCTAGGCGGCATCGCGTCGAGCACGGCGACGACCATGAGTTTCGCGCGGCGCAGCCACCAGGATCGAGAGCTGGGTAAGCCCTTTGCCATGGCGATTATGATCGCCTGGACGGTGATGTTCGCCCGTGTGCTGATCGTGGTTGGCGCCCTGAGTTTGCGCTTATTGCAAGGACTCTGGATGCCCATCGCGACGTCGATGTTGGTCGGCGTTGCGTACTGCGCCTACCTCTATTTTGCGCAGCGCACCGATGAGAAAGGGACGCTCGAATACTCGAACCCTTTCGAGTTGGGGCCGGCGCTGACCTTTGGCCTTCTCTACGCGGTGATGTTGCTGGTTTCTAAGGCCACGGAGATCTATCTGGGCAACGCCGGTCTCTATATCTCCAGCGTCGTCGCCGGCTTGACCGATGTGGATGCCATCTCCCTCTCGTTAGTGGATCTGTTCAAGTCCCCGGGTGGCATTAGTCTGACCACGGCCTCACGGGCCATCGTGCTGGCAGGTATTTCCAACACCACCGTGAAAGGCGGCATTGTGCTCACCACCGGCACCCCCGAGTTGCGTCGTGCACTCTGGCCCGGCTTCTTGTTGATGATCGGCGCTGGCCTGGGTGTCGCATTCCTTATGTAATATGTAACCCAACGTCTCTCTGCTCGACCTGCAAAATGTAATGAAGGAGGATGATGTCTCATGGCAAAAGAACCCACTGTTGCCCCTTATGGTGCCTGGAAGTCTCCCATCACGTCTGACGTAATCGTCTCTGAGTCGATCCGTCTGGGTACGCCAACCTGGGATGGATCAGATCTCTATTGGCTGGAAGGGCGACCTTCAGAGGGCGGTCGGAGTGCCCTGGTGCGTCATGTCCCCGAAGGGCAACTCTACGACGTCCTGCCCACGCCCTATAACGCCCGCACCCGTGTGCACGAGTACGGCGGTGGCTCTTTTGTGGCGCATCAGGGGACGGTGTATTTCTCCAATTACAGCGACCAGCGGCTGTATCGCCTGCGACCCGACGGCTTGCCCCATCCCATCACGCCCGATACGGCGCTGCGTTACGCCGACGGCGTGATCGATGCGGAGCGTGACCGGATGATCTGCGTGCGTGAGGACCATCGCATTCGCCTGCGCGAGGCGGTGAACACCATCGTCAGCATCAACTTGAAGGGCGATCCGGATGGAGGACAGGTGCTGGTCTCCGGCAATGATTTCTACGCGACCCCCCGGCTTAATCCCGAGGGCACCCGCCTGGCCTGGTTGACCTGGAATCATCCGAACATGCCCTGGGACGGGACCGAGCTCTGGGTGGCGGATGTCCTGGAGGAGGGCACGCTCGGGGAACCGGAGAAGGTGGCGGGCGGTGAGACAGAATCCGTTTTCCAGCCGACCTGGTCACCCGACGGGGTGCTGCACTTCGTCTCTGATCGCAGCGGGTGGTGGAATCTCTACCGCTGGCGCGAAGGCGAGATCGAGCACCTGCTGGACATGGATGCGGAATTCGGGCTGCCGCAGTGGGGCTTTGATATGTCAACCTACGATTTCGAATCGCCGACCTCCATCATTTGCACCTACACGCAGAACGGCATCTGGTATCTGGCGCGACTGGATACGGAGGAACAGACACTGACGCCTATTGAGACGCCTTACACGCACGTGCTCTCGCCGAAAGTTGGCCCCGAAGGCATTGCGCTGCGCGTGGGCTCGGCCACGGAGCCTGCATCCATTGCGCTGCTCGACCCGAAGACCAACGAGATCAGCATCTTGCGCCGCAGCACCCGGCGTGTGCCGCGTCCCGCTTATCTGTCGGAGTCGGAGCCTATCGAGTTTCCGACGGAAGGGAGTGCGACGGCGTACGGTCTTTTCTACGCACCCAAGAACGATGCTTATGCGGCGCCCGAGGGCGAGCGTCCACCGCTTCTCGTCTTCATCCACGGCGGGCCGACGGGCGCTGCCTCCAGCACGCTCGATCTCAAACTCCAGTACTGGACCAGTCGCGGCTTCGCCGTTCTGGACGTCAACTACCGGGGCAGCACCGGCTATGGCAGGGAATATCGGGAGTCTCTCTACGGTGAATGGGGCGTGGCGGACGTCGCCGACTGCATCCACGGCGCACGCTATCTGGTAGAACGCGGAGACGTCAATGGCGACCGGCTTGCCATTCGCGGCGGCAGTGCCGGCGGCTATACAACGCTCTGCGTCCTGACGTTCCACCACGATGTGTTCAAGGCCGGCGCCAGCTACTACGGCGTCGCCGATCTGGCGGCCCTGGCTGAGGAGACGCATAAGTTCGAGTCGCGCTACCTGGATCGTCTCGTCGGGCCGTATCCCGAGGCCGCGGAGATCTACGAGGCGCGCTCCCCCATCTATCACACCGAGGAGCTCTCGTGTCCCGTCATCTTCTTCCAGGGGCTTGAGGACGAGGTCGTGCCGCCCAATCAGGCTGAGCGCATGGTCGAAGCCCTGGAGGCCAAGGGCATCCCCGTGGCCTACGTGCCCTTCAAGGGAGAGCAGCACGGATTCCGGCGCGCCGAGAGTATCAAACGCGCCCTCGACGCCGAGCTCTACTTCTACGCGCGCGTCTTCGGATTCCCGCCGCCGGAAGCGGCAGAGCCTGTTGAGATCGAGAATCTGGAATAAGGGCTGAGGTGGAAACGTCAGGGAGGAGGCCTCATGACAAACTCAAGCGTTCCGCGTATTGAAGCGTTGACCGTGCAGAATTATCGCGTCTTGCAGAATCTCAGGTTGAAGGACTTGAGTCCGTTGACGGTCTTCGTGGGGCCGAACGGAAGCGGCAAGTCTACCATTTTTGACGTCTTTGCTTTTCTTTCTGAATGTTTCAACGTTGGGCTTCGCACCGCCTGGGATAAACGAGGACGCTTTCGTGAACTGCGCAGTCGGAACGCCATGGGTCCCATCACGTTTGAGCTTAAATATC
This sequence comes from Anaerolineae bacterium, assembly GCA_034437255.1. GTDB lineage: Bacteria > Chloroflexota > Anaerolineae > B4-G1 > SLSP01 > G713. The sequence goes on along the minus strand of DAOTUH010000506.1, from coordinate 5,774 downwards.
GCGAACGCCCGGAGCTGCCGCTCATCACCTATCACCTTGCCATTGACGAAGATGAACAGGGGCCCTACGTAGCCGAGGAGTGGCTACATTGGCGCCGTAAGGCCCACGGACGTCCTTTTCGGTTTTTGGACTTCAAACGCGGAAAAGGGCAGGTCATCAGTGGCGAGATGCCGGATGAAGAGGATTATCGCGTCGAAGAGACCCTGGCGGCTCCGGATATGTTGGCGGTGAATACACTGGGACAGTTTGCCAAACACCCTCGCGTCAGTGCGTTGCGCCGCTTTATCACCGGTTGGTATCTTTCCTATTTATCCGCCGAGCATGCGCGCAACGTGCCTGAAGCCGGCGCTCAGGAGCGGCTTTCCGTCTCCGGTGATAATTTACCCAACGTTATCCAGTATTTGCAGGAACGCTACCCTGAGCGTCTGGAGAAGATACTGGCGACGCTCACCCGGCGTGTACCTCGGTTAGAACGTGTGGATTCCAGATTACTTCTTGATGGTCGCCTGCTATTGCAGATCAAGGATGCTCCATTTCATCAGCCTATTCTGGCAAAATACGCCTCCGATGGGACATTAAAGATGCTGGCCTACCTCATTATCCTTTACGATCCCAATCCTTCACCGGTCATCGGCATCGAGGAACCAGAAAACCAACTGCATCCGCGACTGCTGCCGCTGTTAGCCGAGGAGTGTCGTCTTGCCGCCGCAAGAAGCCAACTTATGGTTACGACCCACTCTCCTTTTTTCGTCAACGGCCTTGAACCGCGTGAGGTCTGGGTGCTTTACCGGAAACCTGATGGCTATACTCAGGCGCGACGTGCCGCAGAGATGCCCGGAATCGAGGCGTTTAGAAAAAAAGGTGCGCTTCTGGGGCACCTGTGGGCCGAGGGCCACTTTGACGTCGGAGATCCTCTGACACCTGAAGAGGGTCCCCCCACCTTCCACGACGCCTAGGAAGGGAAGATGCACATCGAATTTCTGCTGGAAGAGCCCTCACAGAAGCAGCCCTCCGCCATCTGTTGCCCAAGATCCTGGGGCCGGAGGTGACGTTTCGTCTGCATCCTCATCAGGGAAAGCCCGACTTGCTCGCCAAATTACCGGGCCGTTTGCGCGGTTACAAGGCCTGGATACCCGACGACTGGTATATCGTGGCGCTTGTGGATGCAGATGCCCAGGATTGCCGGCTGTTGAAATCCCGGTTGGAGGAGATCACTCGAAGTGTGGGCCTGAAGACCAAATCCACGGCAGGGCCTGATTCACGTTTTCAAGTTTTGAACCGCATCGTCGTTGAAGAGCTGGAGGCGTGGTTTTTTGGAGATGTGGAGGCCCTACGCGCTGTTTACCCACGGGTCAGCCGGCATTTAGCATCCCGCAAAAGATACCGCGACCCCGATGCGATCCAGGGTGGGACGTGGGAGGCCTTGGCGCATTTACTGCGGTATCACAACTAGGATGTGCCGGGAAAAATCTCCGTTGCAGAAGCCATCTCCGAGAGAATGGATCCGCGGCGTAACCGTTCACGCAGCTTCCAAGTGTTCGTGGAAGGTTTACAAGCTATGGTGTGAGGACCGGCTCACGTCTGTTGCAACCTTTTACCCCGTTGTCGCGTAGTAAAGGTGGGAGGTGAGAACATGACCGATCGCAAAGTACCGTTGTTGCTGCGACCTTTTGTGGCGCTCTGGCGCTTGCTGGCGTTTATCATCGAGCTGACGGGACGTCTGGTGGCCCTGATCCTGGGGCTGGTGTTCATGATCGTGGGCGTGATCCTGACCGTCACCGTCATCGGGGCCGTCGTTGGCTTGCCCCTGATCATCTTCGGCTTTTTGCTCATCCTGCGGGGGTTTTTCTAGGAGCGGGGCAGCGGGATAGCGTGTCAGCGGCTTAGCGAAAAGTGCTATACAATATGTTTGACCTGTTGACTCTACTGAAAACCCCTTTTTCAGTAGAGTCAATCTATGGCAATTTGTGAATATCTGTAGATGGACATGAAGCTCCTTCAAGCGCTACATACGCCTCCAGATCACATTGAATGAAACGGATGGAACACTACGATTTCATTATCGCCGGTGGCGGGCTAGCGGGACTGAGCCTGGCTTGTCATCTGGTGCATAGCCCCCTGCGCGATCGGCGCATCTTGATCGTCGATATCGATCCGAAGAAGAGCAACGATCGCACGTGGGGCTACTGGTCGGACCGTCCGCTTTTCTTTGACGACATCGTCTGTCACACCTGGGATCGGTTGCAGGTTGCCAGCGATGTGAAAACCCAGATTCTGACCCTGGGACGACACCGGTACTCTGTCATTCGGGGCATCGATTTCTACGACTATGCGCGTGAGCAGTTGGCACCGTGTGCTAACGTCGATTTTCTGCAGGGACGTGTGAGCAAGATTGAGGATGGGAAAAACGCGGCAACGCTCACCGTGGATGGACGGCGATTTACCGGCACCTGGGTCTTCGATAGCCTCCCTCCGCGTATCGACCGCGAAGCACCCGACGCCGAGCACTATCACTTCCTGCGCATGCACTTCCGGGGCTGGGAGATCGAGACGTCGGCGCCTGTATTTGATCCTCGGACGCTGACCTTTCTCGATTTCCGCGTGCCGCAGGAGCGCGCCTTACGTTTCTTCTACGTCCTGCCCTTCACGGAGCGGCGGGCCATGGTCGAATACACGCTCTTCTCCAATCAGACGCTGCGGCGCGACGCCTACGAGGACGCGCTGCGCTCCTATCTCAAAGAGACGCTGGACGTCGAAACATACGATATCGTCAGCACGGAGCGAGGAAGCGTGCCCATCACGGATCAGCCCTTGCCGCGCCAGCGGGGGCGGCGCATCTTGAGCATCGGCGCGAAGGCGGGGCGCGTCAAGCCATCCACTGGCTACGCCTTCGTCCGCGTGCAGAAGGACTCCGCCGGCATTGTCGATTCGCTCCTGCTCTACGGGCATCCCTTCGACGTGCCCGAAGATCCGGATCTGTATGACTTGCTGGACGCCGTGATGCTGCAGGTCATGGAGCATCACGGCGATCACATCCAGCGCGCCTTTACCGCCATGTTCCAGCGCAATTCCGTTGAGCATATCTTCAATTTCCTTGACGAAAGCGCTTCGCCCTGGGAGAATCTGCTGCTCGTCTCCTCGTTGCCACCGCAGATATTTATTCGCTCGGCGCTATCACTCCTCAAAGTGCCGCCACGCGCCATCCGTGGCATGATGGAAGGCTGAATGCCTATCGCAGAGCGATAGGTTAGGTTTCATTCCTCGCGGCTTGCCGCGAAACAGGGGCCAGGGCTTGCCCTGGGTGCATATCATTGAATGCCTCCCAGTCACCGGTCTCCCATCTCCGGTCGTCTTTTACGTGATCCATACCTCCGGATAGCCGGTCAGCGCGTCCTCATCCGTCGGCTGCCACGTGGCGAGCGCCTCAATGCGCGCTGCCAGCGCGAAGTCCCGGTCGGTGATGCCGCCGGCGTCGTGCGATTGCAAGCGCACCGTTAGCTCTCCGTAGCCCAATATCAGCTCGGGATGATGGTAGGCTGCCTCGGCGACAAAGCCGATGGCGTTCGCCAACATCAGCGTCAGCCGCCAGGTGCCCGTCTCGTAGGTGCGGGTCAGCATGCCGTCTTCCAGACTCCACGCCGGCAGGTCTTGTTCCAGTCTTTTCTCTGTCTCTGCTTTGTCATACGTTGCCATGGTTTTCCCTCCTGTTTTGAACCTATGTGATAAATAACCCCGGGGACCGGTCCCCGGTCATTCTCCAATTCGTTGAATCCGTTCAATCCGTTGATCTCACCCGCGCACCGTGACCAAGTTCCCCGATTCATACCGCCGCAGCCCCAATCGAAAGATCACGCGCGCCAGGATCGCCAGCGCCGCCGCCATGCCCACCAGCCGCAGCAGCCACGTCGTGTCGAACTGGGCGACCAGTTTGGCAGGCACCGAGCCGACAAAAGCCGACGGGATCAGCGTGTAGAGCAGCAGACGCACGCCGCCGGGAAAGATATCCACGGGGTAGAGGCTGAAGTTGAGCAGCGCCATCCGCAGTTGGCTCGCCAGGTTTTCCGCCTGCCCCAGCCAGAACGCCAGCGAGCCGATGATCACGTTGAAGGTGACGTAGATCAGCCCGACGAGCACGCTCAGCAGCAGGAAAAGCGGGAGTCCGCGCCAGGCGCCGGGCACGGCGATGAGGTAGAGTGCGAGGCCGAAGAGCAGGTCGCCCCAGCCGCTGATGGACATGCGCGAGACCAGGACGTGGATCAATGGGTCAGCGGGCAGCGTCAGGTAGTAGTCCAGGTCGCCGCTGGTGATGATGCGCGGCACGCGCACGCAGTTGCCGAAGACCACTACCGCCAGTCCAAACCCAGCAGCCACGACGCTGTACAGCGCGATGATGTTGTTCAACGTCCAGCCTTTGATCTCCGGGAACTGCCGGAAGACCAGCGCCCAGAAGAAGAGCAACATCAGGTTGTTGAGCATCATGCCGAAGACCTGCATGAAGAAGGCGCCGCGGTAGGCCATGCCCGACATCAGGTTGTGCCGCAGGTAGCCCCAGATCAGCCGTAGCGTCTTCACCTCGATAACCTTCCCGGAAGCTCCGTATGGCTCTGTTTCAAACACAATGGGTTGAACAGCGCCCAAATGGATCGCGTAACCTGTGTATAGCTTCCGGGAAGGTGTTGGAGTGTTTTCTTCATGTGTTAACCTCCCTGCACGATCAAGCGGCGCTGCGCCAGCAGCCAGACGCCCCACATCAGCCCGCCCAGCACGACGACGTAGAGTAGCTGGATGCCGATGGTGCGGGCGACTTGCTGCGCGTCGAACGCGATGAAGGCGCGGGCCGGCGCATAGGCGATCAATTGGAAGGGCAGCCAGCGCGCGGCGCGTTCCAGCCAGTCGGGAAACGTCTCCAGCGGCAGGAAGAGGCCGCCGACGCTGAAGAGCAGCTTCTGGTAGATCAGGTAGACGGGCATGACTTCCTCCAGCCAGAAAGCCAGCAGGCCGATGAGCACGGCGACCAGCGCGTCCATCAGCAGCGCCAGCCCCGCCATGCCCAGGAACGCCAGAAAGCCGGGCATGCTGCCGGGCACGCTGCGTGTTGCCAGCGCAACGACGACAATGCCCGTGAGCAGATTGAGCAGGAAACGCGGCGCGGAGTTGCCCAGCGAGTTCGCCACCTGGAAGAGCGGATAGGGCATGGGACGCACCAGCGTGTACGCCACGTCTCCGGCCTTCACCGCGTCGCTGATCTCGGTGAAGATGCGCGACGTGGAGAGCGTCACCGCCTCCGCCATGCCTAAGTACCAGATGATCTGCGCCAGCGTGTAGCCCGCCAGCGACTCGCGCTGCGTCACGCCGTAGGCCGTGCTCCACAGGGCGATAAAGACGACCATGAAGAGCACCATGGAGATGGCGCGAAAGAGCAGCTCACTACGATATGCCGACTGCTGCCGGGCCGAAATCTGCGCGACGAAGAGATAACGTTCTAACATGGTTGATGTACTTCCTTTCGACAAACTAAATCAACGGATTAAACGGATTGTTGTTGAACGTTAGAACGTTAGAACGTTCAAACGTTTTAACGTTATTTTCATCCTGTATTTCAAAGAAACAGATCCGCCTCTCATCAACCACTTCATGATGTTCCTGCTTCTCGTTCATCAAGCTTCTCGCTCCCAGACCCATCTGTCCCCGCAACCATCACGAAATACGCAATACGCAACACGAAATACACATCACGCACCACGTGCCCCTCCATCCTCGGCATAAATCTGCGC
>DAOTUH010000505.1:0-4645 GCA_034437255.1 Anaerolineae bacterium | reverse complement strand
TGTGGTAAATGATACGCTTTTCGGGATGAAATTCTCTTCGTGTTCTCATCAGGCCTCCTCTCTGTAATGGAGGCCCATGATACATCATGCTGCCAACTAAGAAAACGGGGTTACTTTTGCTCTATTGCCATTGATGAGATCTATGAGCAAGCCGTAAGTGCTGGTATACCGGAGGATCAAACCCCGCTACGTGAGGGTGGAATAGGTGCAAGAGCATACGCAGAGGCTATTAGTTTTTATCTTAGCGTCAACGTTGGGCGGCAAGTCAACAGACTAAGTGCCCTATGTTTCTGGCATTACAGAGGAGAAAAGGTTGAACCATTCTTTTCTCGTCAAGCATTTACAATGAATTGGAATTACGCTGAAGCTAACCCTTTTTCTGATTCATCCGGCAATTTCCTTGGACAGCTCGAGTATATGGTAAGTGTTTTCAAAGCAATACCTGATGTTAGTAAGTCAGGTCAAGTAACTCAAAAAGACGCCGTGACTGCAGACTATCCAGACAACATAATGATCTCAACGGATCCACCCTACTACGATAACGTGCCCTATGCTGATCTCTCCGATTTCTTCTACGTCTGGCTGAGGCGCAGCCTAGTTAAGATCTACCCTTCGGTCTTCAGCACGTTGTTGGTGCCAAAGGAGATGGAACTCGTCGCCGACCACCAAAGACATGGTGATCGCGAGCAGGCAAATGAGTACTTTGAGAGTGGAATGGAAAAAGCATTCGCGAAAATGCAGAAGGCCATTGCTTCCGATTATCCACTGACTGTTTACTATGCCTTCAGGCAATCAGAGATAAAGGGTGATGACGAAGAAGCGGCAAGTACAGGCTGGGAAACAATGCTGGAAGGTCTGATGAAGGCAGGCTTTGTCATTCAGGCAACCTGGCCCGTTCGTACGGAACAAACAGCTAATATCAAAAAGTACAGAAACGCGCTTGCTTCCTCGATTGTGCTTGTTTGCCGCCCACGTTCTGAAGAAGCACCCATGACTTCCCGACGAGACTTTACAAATGCGCTACGCCGTGAACTACCAAAAGCGCTACGTGAGATGCAATCGGGCAACATCGCGCCCGTCGACCTGGCTCAGGCCAGCATCGGCCCCGGGATGGCGGTCTACAGCCGGTACAGCAAGGTCCTGGAACCCGACGGCAGCCGCCTAACGGTGCGCACGGCGCTGCAGTTAATCAACCGTGTGCTCGATGAGTACCTGGCGGAGCAGGAGGGCTATCTCGACGAGGCAAGCCGCTTTGCCGTGGCTTGGTTTGAGCAGTTCGGCTTTGAATCCGGCCCCTTCGGCACCGCTGACGTGCTAGCCCGCGCCAAGAACACCAGCGTCGACGCCATGGCCCACACCGGCCTGCTGGACTCCGGCGGCGGCAAGGTGCGTCTGCTCGCGTGGGACGAGCTCGGCGAGAGATGGAACCTGGAGGATGCGCCCACGGTCTGGGGGGCGACCCACCGGCTGGTCAAGGCGCTCAACACCGAGGGCGAGGAAGGCATGGCGGCCCTGCTTGCGCAGATCCCGTCAGAGCTGGCGTCTCAGGCCCGGCAGTTGGCCTACCGGCTCTACAGCATCTGTGAGCGCAAGGGCTGGGCCGAGCACGCCCGCGACTACAACGCCCTGGTCGTCTCCTGGGGCGAGAGCCAGGAACAGGCCCGCGAACTCCGCGAGCAGTATCAGCAGGATACACTGCCGGGGATGAGATAGACTAGTCAGTAGTCCAGAGGTCAAACCCAACATACAGCACAGAGAAAAAACGACGTCAAGTATGCTTCTAACACATTGAAGGAGAGAAGACATGGCATTGAGCAACCGAGAGCGCGTTGGACGGATTCTTGCCGCGCTGCGTGAAGGGCTGCTGCCCTTTATCCTTCGAGAGTACCACAACACATTTGGCGACCGCGCGGTGAAGGAAATTGATGAAGTGTTGAGCACACCCAGCTATCCCGGTCTACCTGAGGAGGCCTGGCAGGATCTGGATGCTCTGAAAGAGGCGCTCGACACCCATGCCTGTCTGCATCTGATGTGGCGGCGCTGGAACGAGGTCTTCCAGGACAAACTGGGCCACCCCGGGCGCTCCTACGTCAGTGAGATGATCGAGGCGCGCAACAACTGGGCGCACCAGAGCGCTTTTTCCAACGATCAGGCCTATCGCATCGCCGATACTGCGGCGCGGCTTCTCAAAGCCATCAGCGCCGCCGATGAGGCCGCTGCCGTAGAGGAGATTGGACAGGATCTGCTCCGCCTGCGTTTCCGGCGCGAGCAGCGCCGCGCCAAGCGCGAGGCCGCCGTTGAGCAACCCGAGGTTCCTGCGGCGCAGGCCGGGCTCAAGCCCTGGCGTGAGGTCGTGCAGCCGCATCCCGACGTTGCCACAGGGCGGTACATCCAGGCGGAGTTCGCCGCCGATCTGGCGCAGGTCCACGCGCGCACTGCGGCTGTTGAATACCAGGATCCGCGCGAGTTCTTCCGCCGCACCTATCTGACGGAGGGGCTGCTCTCTCTGCTCGTCACCGGCATCAAGCGGCTCACGGCCCAGGGCGGCGAGCCGGTCGTGCAGCTCCAGACCTCGTTCGGCGGCGGCAAGACGCACAGCATGCTGGCGCTCTACCACCTGTGCAGTGGGCAACTCACCCTCGGTGACATTCCCGGCAGCGACCGCCTGGCGGAGCAGATCAACAACGTCGATCTCCCCGAAACTCGAACGGCGGTGCTGGTCGGCACGGCTCTGGATCCCACGCGCCCGCGTGACTACCCCGAATGCACTGTCAACACGCTGTGGGGCGAGATGGCCTACCAGCTCGGCGGCTACGAGGGCTACAAGATGGTCGAGGCGGCGGATCAGGCTGGAGTCAGTCCGGGCTCCAACACCTTAAGCGAGCTCTTCTTCAAATTCGGTCCAGTGCTGATCATGATCGACGAGATGGTCGCCTACGCCCGTAACCTTTACGGCGTGGAGAGACTGCCCGGCGGCACCTTCGAGACCATTATGACCTTTATGCAGTCCCTCACCGAGGCCGTTCGGCGCACTGACGAGGCCCTGCTGCTGATCTCCCTGCCCGAATCGGACATCGAGGTGGGCGGTGAGGTTGGACGTGAGGTGCTGGAAGTCATCGCCAATCTGATCGGGCGGATGGAGTCGGTCTGGAAGCCGGTCTCGCCCACCGAGAGCTTTGAGATTGTCCGCAGACGGCTCTTCGCCGGTGAGATCAACTACGCCGCTCGTGACGCCGTGGTGGAAGCCTTCGCCGACATGTACCGCAACACCACCGGAGAGTTCCCCGGTGAGGTCGCCGAGCGCGATTACCTGGAGCGAATGCGGGGTGCTTACCCCATTCACCCGGAACTCTTCGACCGACTCTATCAGGACTGGTCGACGTTGGAGCGATTCCAGCGCACGCGCGGTGTGCTGCGGCTGATGGCTGCAGTCATCCACTGGCTCTGGGAGCGACAGGATGCCTCGTTGATGATCATGCCGGGCACACTGCCACTGGATACGTTCACGGTCCGCGACGAGCTGCTGCGCTATCTACCTGATACGTGGGCTGCGGTGCTCGATACGGACATTGACGGTGCGGAGTCTAGCCCCGTCCAGCTTGATCAAAACGTGCCCGCCCTGGGTCGCTATCACGCCGCCCGCCGGGTGGCTCGTACCATCTTTATTGGCAGCGCCCCCTCGGTCAGCGGGCAGCAGGTCCGCGGCCTGGAGGAAGTTCGCATTCGGCTAGGGTGCGCCCAACCGGGACAACCGGCTGCCGTCTTCGGCGACGCCCTGCGGCGGCTTAGTGGTCAGCTCACCTATCTCTACACCGACAGCAGCCGCTACTGGTACGACACGCGGCCCACCGTCGCCAAGCTGGCCCGAGACCGCGCGTACGGCTTCCACAAGGCGCAGGTGGATACAGAGATCGTAGATCGGCTCCGTGATGTGCGCAAAGTCTCAGATTTCGCCGGGGCGCACGTCGCGCCGCCGGAAACGTCGGACGTCGTCGATGAGGATCGCGTCCGCGTGGTGGTGCTTCCCCCGGAGGCCACGCATAAGCGCACCACCGCTGAGACGCCCGCACTTCGCCAGGCACAGCGCATCCTGAATAAACGCGGCACCGCCCAACGCCTCTACAAGAACATGCTCATCTTTGTCGCGCCCGACGACCGCGAGGCTGATGCGCTGCGCGCAGCGGTCCGTGACTACCTTGCATGGCGCTCCATTGAGGATGATACCGAGGCCCTCAACCTGGATGCTCAGCAGCGGCGGCAGGTCGCCACCAGCCTGGACAAAGCGGATGAAACCGTCGACCTGCGATTATACACCACCTACAGTTGGCTGCTGATACCGGTGCAGCCGGAGCCGCTGGGTCCGATTGAGCTCCAGGAGAGCCGCATCAGCGGCGACGACAACTTCTACGAGCGGGCGGCGCGCCGTCTGCACAACGACGGCCTACTGATCGAAAACTGGTCCCCCGATCTGTTGCGGATGGAGTTAGATCGCTACATCTGGAATGACGAGCGGGGCTGGGAAGTGGGACTCAAGAAGCTCTGGGAATACATGGCCCAGTACGTCTACCTTTCCCGCTTGCGCGATCACGACGTTCTGCTCGACGCGGTGCAAGAGGGGGCGGGACGTCTCAATCCGCCCTTTGCC
>DAOTUH010000504.1:0-2377 GCA_034437255.1 Anaerolineae bacterium | reverse complement strand
GCGGAGAAAAGCTCGGTGCGGATGGAGACGTTTTACCATCGGATGCGCCGCCGGACCGGCTTTCTCATGGACGGCGACGAGCCGGTGGGCGGGGCGTGGAACTACGACAAACAGAATCGTGAGACGCCGCCTCGCGACTATGACTTCCCAGAGGTGCCGCGCTATCCGCCGGACGCTATCACCCGCGAGGTCTTGGACATGGTGGCCCGCGAGTTCCCCCATCACTTCGGCGCGCTGGATGGCTTCGCCTGGCCCGTGACGCGGGCCGACGCCGAGGCCTTCACGCAGGACTTTTTTGAGCACCGCCTCGACTGCTTCGGTCCCTACGAGGACGCCATGGTCGCCGGCGAGCGCGTGCTATGCCACTCGCTGCTCTCGCCGCTCGTCAACATCGGCTTGCTCGATCCGCTGGCGCTCTGCCGGGAGGCCGAACGGCGCTATCACGCCGGCGAGGGGCGGCTCAACTCCGTCGAGGGCTTCATCCGCCAGCTCATCGGCTGGCGCGAGTTCGTCTACCGCGTCTATCGCTGGCAGAGGCCCGGCTACCTGGACGTCAACCACTTCGACGCCGACGTGCCACTGCCGGATTTCTACTGGAGCGGCGAGACGCGCATGGCCTGCGTGGCGGCGGCAGTGCGGGCGTTGCTGCAACACGGGATCAACCATCACATCCAGCGGCTGATGATCACGGGGAACTTTGCGCTCATCGCCGGTATCGATCCGCAAGCCGTCAACCGCTGGTATCACCTGGCCTACGTCGACGCCTACGAGTGGGTCGTCGCGCCCAACGTGCTGGGCATGGCGCTCTACGCCGACGGCGGCGTGCTGGCGACGAAGCCCTACGCCGCGTCCGCCAACTACATCCACAAAATGAGCGACTACTGCGCGCAGTGCGCGTACGATCACCGCGCCAGGGTGGGGGACGATGCCTGCCCCTTCAACGCGCTCTACTGGGACTTCCTGGCGCGGAATCGCGAGCGGTTGCAGGAGAATCCGCGCATGAATCTGATGCTCTCGCTGCTTGATCGCCGCGATCCCGACGATCTACGCGCCATCCGCGCGCGGGCCGACGATCTGCGAGCGCGGTTGCGGCGCGGCGAATCGATCTGAGTGTAGTGTAAGGAGAGGACGATGCAATTTCCCGAATTGGAGAGTAAGAATCTGCTGGGCGATGCGCTGACCCTGCCCCAGGATTTTGAGGGGACGTGGAACGTCGTACTCGTCGCCTTCAAGCGCTGGCAGCAAGCCCAGGTCGATACGTGGCTGCCCTTTCTGAAGCATCTGATGGCGGATCGAGAGGACGTCCGCACTTACGAGCTGCCTGTCATCGAACAGATGAATTTTCTGGCGCGCGGCTTTATCAACCAGGGCATGCGCATGGGCATTCGCGACGAGGATGCGCTGCGGCGCACCATCACGCTCTATCTGGACAAGGATGCGTTTCGTGAGGCGCTGGATCTCCCGGACGAGGACGAGATTTACGTGTTGCTGCTGGATGACACCGGGGACGTTATCTGGCGGGCGCGCGGTTCCTACACCGCCGAGCAGGGGGAAGCCTTGCAAGCCAGGATAAATGCGGGGTGAGCAGGGATTTCGAAGCAAGTCCGCTGGTGAAAACGCTCTCCGTACCATAGAAACTGCGTAGACGAAAGCAAGGCAAACGAAGATGGGGTTGATGCGGGAGGAAAATATGATTGGAAGTCGCCTATGGCGTTTGAGCCACCCTGGAACTGCTTCGTTTGCCCGAGCCGCGTGGCTTTTGCTTGAAATCCGATGTTCACATAGACTGAGTAATATTATGCGTGTTCAAATTCAGACCATAAGGAGGTTACCATGTTGGATCTGATCAAGAAACGCCGTAGTATTCGCAAGTACACCGACGAGCCTGTCACCGATGAGCAGATCAGGATGCTGCTGGAGGCGGCGATGGCTGCGCCCTCGGCGAACAACCGGCAGCCCTGGGAGTTCGTCGTGGTGCGAGATGCCGAATTGAAGGATAAGCTGGCGGAGACGCATCCCTGGGCGGGGATGTGCGCTGACGCGCCCGTCATCTTCGTCGTCGCTGCCGAGGAGAGCCGCCATTGGGTCGAAGATTGCAGTGCTGCCACGGAAAATCTGCTGCTGGAGGTCACGGCGTTGGATCTGGGCGCGGTCTGGATGGCGGTCACGCCGGATCCGAAGCGTGAGGCTTACGTGCGTGGTGTTCTCAACATGCCCGAGGATCTGCGCGTGCTCTGCCTCATCGCCGTGGGTCATCCCGCCGAATCGAAGCCGCCCGGCACCAAGTACGACGAGGCCAAGGTGCATTACGATGGCTTCTGACGAGATCGTCTTTCGGCCCATCGGGCACGTCGAGAACGAGATCGACGAGCGGGCC
>DAOTUH010000503.1:0-3344 GCA_034437255.1 Anaerolineae bacterium | reverse complement strand
TGCTTTTTCGCAGACGGTGATGACGTAGCCAAAGTGCACCTTGCTCAAGAAGTCATAGACGCTCTTAGGTTCATGCCCCTTCAAATCCAACCCCACTTCTTGCATCACTTCGTGTACGTAAGGATGGATAGGAGAGGGATCGAACCCGGCGCTGTAGACCTCGAAGCGGTCGCCAGCAAGATGACGTAAGAGCGCCTCGGCCATCTGGCTGCGGGCACGGTTTTCTATACAAAGGAATATCACCTTTGGTTTCTTTTCCATAAACGTTTTCCTTTTGGAACTCATCCAAGCCTAGCCAAAGCGCCCAGTGATGTAATCTTCTGTATACTTGTTCTTCGGATTCGTGAAGATTTGCTTGGTGCCACCAAACTCCATCAGGCGCCCGGTGCGGCTCTCGTCGGTGTAGAAGAAGGCCGTGTAATCGGAGACGCGGGCGGCCTGCTGCATGTTGTGCGTCACGATGACGATAGTGTACTTCTCCTTCAACTCACGAATCAGATCCTCGATGCGCAGCGTCGCGATGGGATCCAGCGCCGAAGCCGGCTCGTCCATCAAAATCACCTCGGGCTCGACCGCCAGCGCGCGGGCGATGCACAGCCGCTGCTGCTGACCGCCGGAGAGCTCCAGGCCGGACTTGTTCAGATCATCCTTGACCTCGTCCCAGAGCACCGCACCACGCAAACTGCGTTCCACAATCTCCATCAAGTCCTGCCGACTGGCCAACCCATTCACGCGCGGGCCATAGGCCACGTTATCGAAGATGCTCTTGGGAAACGGATTGGGTTTCTGAAAAACCATCCCGATGCAACGGCGCAACTCGACCACGTCCATCTCCAATATCGGCTCGCCATCCATCAGGATTTCCCCATCCACACGAGTGTCGGGGATCAGATCGTTCATGCGGTTAAAGCTGCGCAAAAAGGTGCTCTTGCCACAGCCAGATGGCCCAATGATCGCCGTCACCTGCCGCGCCGGTACCTTGACGGTGACATCCTGCAGTGCCTGAAAATCACCGTAGTACATATCGAAATTTCGTGCCTCCAGCTTGATCTCACCTAAATCCATAACGTCATGCCTCCACAGCAAATGTCGTCCTACACATCTACGTCCTGCGAATCAAGATTCGCCTGTCAGCCTCTTACGCAGACGGTTCGAAAAGATATTGATAAAAAGATTGATCAGAATAATGGTCACGACCAGCACCGCGCCGGTACCCATGGCCTTATCGAAGGCTGCCGTATCATTGGCCAGATAGTAAAGGTGCAGGGCCATGGTGCGTCCCCCTGACGCCAAAAAATCCTTGGGGTGCAAAACGGGGGAAGGTGGCATGTAATAGCTACCGCCTAACGTAACGTAGAAGACAGCCGTCTCGCTGACGACACGTCCTACGCTGAGCACGATACCGGTAATAATGCCGGGCATGGCAGCGGGCAAGACCACTTGCCAAATCGTCTGCCATTGTGTCGCCCCCAGTGCCAAGCTCCCTTCTCGATACGAGCGGGGCACGGTCAGCAACGCTTCCTCGGTGGTTCGGATAATCACCGGCAAGACCAGACACGCGCCAGCCAGCCCTGCAGAGATCATGGAAAATCCAAATTTGAGCATGGTGACGAAGAGCGCATATCCGAAGAGACCGAAGATGATAGATGGCACGCCCGCCAACGTCTCGACGCCGAAACGAATCACGCCGACAAGACGCCGCATCCAGCCGCCACGACCTTGCATTTCTCCGGCGTATTCGACCAGGTAAATGCCAGCGCCGACTCCCAGGGGCGTGGCAATCAAGATCGTCAGCATAACCAGGTAGAACGTCGCCACGATTGTCGTGGAAATGCCCCCCTTGGCCTCAAGCCCACCCTGAGGACGGGTGAACAGGAACTCCCAGCTCAAAACCTGGGCACCATCCAGCAGTACATATCCCACCACCGCCAGTAGAATGCCTACAGCGATGACACCGGTCAGCCAGAAGAGACCAAACGCAACGTTCTGGATGAAGTGACGCCGTTGAAGATGCGACTTGAAATCCGTATTTTCCTGAACATTTTGTCGCTGCATCGCAACTTCTTTCGTTGAGCTCATGAATCCTCACTTTTCCATATAGAATGCAAACCGTCAACGCTTCAGCTGCGCTCTTGCATAAGCAGGCGCGCAACTGAATTGACGAGCATGATGAAGACGAAGAGGACAACACCGGTCGCAAACAACGCGCTCTCGTGTAATCCCGTGGCATACCCAATCTCCACCGCGATGTTACCAGTCAGCGTTCGTGCCTGACGTAGGAAGATGGTGATGGGATTGTCGGTCAGTGCACTCGGAAACATCACGGAGTTCCCAATAACCATGATCATGGCCATGGTTTCCCCTAGCGCCCGCCCAACGCCCAGAATGATGCCGGCGATGATGCCGGAACGGGCCGCCGGTAGAATCACGCGCATAATCATCTGAAGGTGGGTACTACCCATGGCCAACGCCCCCTCTCGATATTCGCGGGGCACAGCGCGGATAGCGTCTTCGGCGATATTGGTGATGGTCGGCAAGATCATGATCGTCAATACAATGGAGGCCGAGAACAGATTGAAGCCGGAGTTACCGGGGACCGATATCTGGCGTACCAGGGGCACGATGACGACCATGCCGAAGAGTCCGTAGACCACGGACGGGATCCCAGCCAGGAGCTCAACCGCCGGTCGTACCACCGCACGCACTTTGTCCGGCGCAATCTCGGCAAGAAATATCGCTGTCCCCAGAGAGAGGGGGACGCCCATAGCGATAGCACCAAGCGTGACCAAAATGGAGCCTACGATCATGGACAAAATACCGTATTGTTCCTCACCGGGCCGCCAAACCCTTCCCAGCAGAAGGGTATCTAACCCAAACTCCCGGAAAGCCGGCAGTCCTTCGCGCAAGATAAAAAGGCCGATCAAGAAAACAATGAAGACGGAGACAAAGGCAAAAACGAAGAGGACGTATTTGACAGCCCGATCAACGACTTGAGAAACTCTCATAAGACCTCCAACCAGACATATTATAGCACGATGGAAGGGCGCAGCTCGATTTTTGCTCCAGCTGCGCCCCGCCGTCTCACAAAACAACTACTCTAAGGCGATGTAGCCCTCGTCGGCAACGATGGCTTGGCCCTCAGCACTGAGGATGAAGTCGAACCAAGCCTGCACCAGGTCACTGGACGCCCCGTTGGTCATCATGTTCAGCGGGCGCACGACGGGGTAGCTGCCGTTGGCTGCATTCGCAGCGGTCGGCGCGACGCCGTCCACGCTCAGCGCTTTGGTGGTGTCGTCCAGGTAGCCGAAGGAGAGGTAGCCCATGGATTCGGGCGTGCTCGCGAC
>DAOTUH010000502.1:0-15894 GCA_034437255.1 Anaerolineae bacterium | reverse complement strand
AGCGGGGCGGGCATTGCGCTCGCCCCGCTTTTTGGTATCCTAGCCACATGAATAATGATGAATTGCGTCAAGAGCTCAAGCGCCTGGGCGTAGCGAAGGGTTTTCGCAATCTGCAACCCCAATCTACCCCCGCATCTGAGCACGCCAACGACCCGCTGCCCGGCGGGATCGTCTCCACCGGCCACGGCTCCACGTGGATCGCCAAGCGCGTCTACCCCCGGGATCATCGCCACGGCGCCTACCGGCTCGGCGAGATGGCCGCGCTTTCCGCTGAAGCGCTGGCGGTCCTGTGCGAGGACGCCGATCTTGGCGCGCGTCCCGCCTTCCTGGACACGGAGACCACGGGACTGGCCGGCGGCGCGGGCACCCTGGTCTTTCTCACCGGCGTCGGCGTCTGGACCGGCGAGGGCGTGGAGCTGCACCAGATCTTCCTCCGCGACCCTGACGAGGAAGGCGCGGCGATGGCCTATCTCGACGCGCTCCTGGCCGACGTGACAGGCCTGGTCACCTTCAACGGGCGCACCTTCGACCTACCACTACTCAAGACACGCTTTATCCTGCAGAAACGACCACCGCGCTGGCGCGCCCTCCCCCACCTCGACCTGCTCACCGTCGCCCGGCGGCTCTGGCGGGATCACCTCTCCTCACGGCGCCTGGGGCATCTAGAAGAGGCCATACTGGACGTCCGCCGCACCGCCGCCGACATGCCCGGCTGGATGATTCCGGCGGCCTACCGGCGCTACCTGCGCACGGGTGCCACCGGCGAGATCCGCCGCATCTTCTACCACAACGAGATCGATATCCTCAGCCTGGTCACGTTGCTGACGCACACGGCCCGCCTTCTGGAGCGACCGGACGCCATCAAGCCGGCGGCGAGCGAGTGGGTAGGCATCGGGCGCGTCTACGAGACCGTCGAGCAGCTCGATCAAGCCGAGGCAGCGTGGCGACGCGCCCTCGACGCAGATACCCTGCCCGACGACCTCGCGGCGCGCCTCTGGCGCGAGCTGGGGCTGCGCCCCAAGCGCGCGGAACGGTGGACAGAGGCGCTAGATCTGTGGCAGCAGTGGGCGAAACGTCAGCCCCACGCCGTCGAACCGCTGGTGGAACAGGCAAAATACTACGAGTGGCAAGCCAAAGATCTGCAACAGGCGTTAGCGGCAACCCAGCGCGCGCTGGCCCGCGCCGAACAGTGGCCCCAAGGCCGCCAGCGCTGGCATACCATCGCCGAGTTACGCCACCGTAAGGAACGATTGCAACGCAAGCTGTCAACAGATAGTTTGGCAGTCGAATAGTCATATAATCGTTTTTGATCATCAAGTTTAGGTAAAATATCCAAGCCTGTTTCGGATAACAAAAGGTTCGTAGTCAGGCACGGAACCCGTGGAGTGCCGTTTTACGCTGTCCGACGCCACTCCGTTACACTTCGTGGCAAGCCCTGTCAAAAACGATTATAGTCGGGTAGTCAGCCGGCGCTAAGAGCCGGAACCATGAATCCTGACGACTGACTTGTGACTTCTGACTCATGACTCGTAGTCCGACCATCACGCAACACGCATCACGCATCACGCAACACGCAACACGCAACACGCATCACGCATCACGCATCACGCAATATTTGGCTTTTCACCTCAATTGAGTATAATGCAACCATCATGCACACCATGCACCATTTACCCTGAACAGGAGTCTACATGGACATTACGTGGTACGGACTTGGATGTTTTCGCATGAACGAGCGCGGCTACCCCGCCATCGTCACCGATCCCTTCTACGATATGGAGACGGGCTACGAGTTACCGCATCTCCAAACCGAAGTGGTCACGTTAAGCACACCCTTGGACGACGGGCGCGACGAGGTGCGTTGGACCGGCATGCGAGGTCATCCCCACGTTTTCGCCAGTCCTGGGGAATTTGAACTGGGCGGGCTCTTCGTCACCGGCATCGCGTCCTACCGCGATAACAAAAAGGGCGCAAAGCGCGGCGAGAACATCATCTATACTTACAGCGTCAACGGGCTGACCCTCTGTCATCTGGGCGATCTGGGACACGTCCCAAACCAAACCCAGATCGAGACCATCGGGCCGGTGCAGGTGTTGCTGGTCCCCGTCGGCGTGCCCGGCGGCATGACCCCGGCCATGGCGTCAGAAGTCATCAGCCTGATTGAGCCCAATCTCATCATCCCCATGAACTACAAGACCCCCGGCCTGAAGAACGTGCAGCGCAAACCGGTCGACCGCTTTCTCAAAGAGATGGGCATGTCCAAAGAGAAGCCACAGGAAAGCCTTAGATTTTCATCCAGCAACGTGCCAGAAGACACGGAGATCGTCTTGCTGGAGCCCAAGCAGGACTGAATGGCCACTCTGTCTGAATAAGGAGGAGCACCGATGAAAAGATATGTACAGATAGTGTACGCAAGTTTAGCGTTTATGTTGCTGATCGTGACGGGGTGCAGTCCCGATGCGACGACGATGGAGCCCGTCAGTCTGGACGACGTCAAGGCCCAGGTCGAAGCGGGGAACTATCAGGCTGCAGCCCAAGCCCTGGAAAAGGCCGTGGCCGAAAACGAGGAGAACGCGGAAGCGTATTTTCTTCTGGGACTCAGCTACTTCAACTTGAACCGGTATCAGGACGCCCGCGAGGCCTTTAACCACGCGCTGGAGCTCGATTCGGACCGGGCGGCGGCGATCCACCACAACCTGGGCGCGCTGGCGTATCAGATGGGGGATATTGAGACCGCCGAAGCGGAGTTCAAGGCCGCCCTGGAGACCGAGCCTGACGATCCCGACACCCACTATCAACTGGGCGCTACTTATCTGGTCAAGGCCCTGCCCGCCGATAGCCAGACGCCGGACCCAGAGATGTTGGCCGAAGCCCAAGCCGAATTCGAGCGAGCGCTGGAGCTGGCGCCCGGCAAAGCTGAGGCGCTGGTCGGATTGGGCAACAGCTATCTGCTGGAAAATCGGATCGAGGAGGCCATCGACACGCTGGAAGACGCCGTCGACGCCAATCCCGAGATGCCGGAAGCCCTCTTTGCCCTGGGGCGCGCCTATGCCCTGGGGGGCAGAATCGAGGACGCGCGCACGACCTTGGCACGCTTCTTGGAAACCGATCCGCCTGAAGTGTGGGCGCAACAAGCGCAACAGTTACTGCAACAGATTGGGGAATAGCAGACCGGTTCGTTAGTCATCATGCCTGACAACATGCCTGACAACATGCCTGACGACACATGCCTGACAAAAGGAGTCAAACATGAGCACCTACGATTACGAAGGTTCCTCTGCGAGAGGAAAAACACCCGCGCTGACCATCTGGCAGAACATCCTCTTCTCTCCCGGCGTCCAAACGTTTGCCAAGTACCGGCCGGAGGCGGATCTGGGACGAGCCGTACTGTGGCTGGTCATTGCGACCCTTATCTCCAGCCTGGCGGCGGGTTTGCCCGCGCTGATCAGACCGCAGGGCCAGATGCGTCAGACCATGGAGATGTTACGAGAGAACCTGCCGCCGGAAATAGCACGTGAGCTTCCGCCCATGATGCCGGGCATGGGGGCACGCACCCTATCGCTGGGCACGATCCTGTGCGGCATTCCCACCGCCGTCGTGTTCGGCCTCATCGGCGCGTTTATCGGCGTGGGATTGATCCATCTGGCCGCGAGATTGCTTCAGGGACAAGGCACGTTCAACGAGACCTTCTTCTTCACGGCCGCCGTCTCCGCCCCCTTAGCCATTGTGACCGGCGCCATCCAGCTGATCAACGGTTTGGCGGGACTTATTCCCGTCGTCGGCATGATCCTGGCCATCATCTTCGGCCTGGTCTCCTTCGCCCTGAGCATCTACGCCCTCGCCTTGAACGCCATGGCCGTGGCCGCCGCGCACCGCTTCTCGCTCGGCAAAGGCTTTGCCGCCGTTATCCTTCCCGGCGTCGTTATCTTCCTGTTGATTTGCTGCTGCATCGTCGTCGCGTTTGGATTGCTAGGCGCCAGTCTTGGGCCGATTCTTGAGGAGATCGAACGCGAGTTCGGCTTCTATTTAACCTTTGTCATTTAATTAGTGAGGGGCATTTTATGAGCAAGCCTGTCAAACTGTTGCTGACCTGGAACGTGCGTCCAGGCCGAGAGGAAGCGTATCTGGAGTTCGTCACGCAGGATTTCCCCGAGTCCATGCTGGAAGCGAATCTCCAGCCAACCGAAGCATGGTACACGGTGTATGGGGATTGGCCAGAAGTGACTATGGGCTTCATGGTGGAGAGCTTAGATAAGCTCCAGGACTTCCTCACGTCGAGAACGTGGTACAAACTGCGGCGAAAACTGAATGCCTACATTCAGGACTATCACCAGAAGGTGATCCCGCTGCGGCGCGGGTATCAGATCTGAACCAGCAAGCCCCTGAGTAATTAGATCAAACGCGGCGCAGGACATCTGCGCCGCGTTTCGTATCGAAGTCAGTTTCCAAAATCGTCTTTCGTTGCTCAGCTATCGGACACCCGGTGCACTGCCTCACGAATGGCCTCTGCATCCGGCGCTCCCGCCTGCGCATAGACCACGTCCCCACTGCCATCAAAGACAAAAAACGTTGGCACGCCGCGCACGCCCCACCGACCCGCCAACGCCCCTCCAACGTCTGTCTTGACGTTCAGGCGTAAGAGATCAGCCTGCCCCTCAAGATCGGCCTCCAACTGATCGACTTTAGGCTTGGAGACCAGGCAGATACTGCACGAGTTCGAATAGAACTCGATCACCGTGGGCTGGCCATCCATCAACTGCGTCTCAACCTCATCAATGGAAGCAAAAGCGTCGCCCGGCGTCCGCAAAAAGACGTAGGCCCCGGCTATCACCAGCACCACCGCGATCGTCAACCAGTTTTCTTCCCAGAAAACTCGCCACTTACTCTTGTTTTCGCTCTTCTTCTCGTTCATCCCTCGCCTCCAACACTATCTCTTCATCAGCAAGCTCTCCATCCGCCACCGCCCATAATCGCCGCAGATTCTCCACGTCCTCGTACAAGTCGTCGCCCTTGGGTGTCTCCAGCAGACCAGGCAACCCATCAAGCCGTGGATCGTGGAGCACGTGGCGAAATCCCTGCAATCCCAGCTCGCCCTCGCCGATGTGCGCGTGTCGATCCTTGCGGCTGCCCAGGGGGTGCTTGGAATCGTTGAGGTGGAGCACCTTGAGATGTTCCAGACCGATCACATCGTCAAATGCGTCCATCGTCTCGGCGTAGCCGGCGGGCGTCCGCAGCTCGTATCCGGCGGTAAAGACGTGACAGGTGTCGAAGCAGACGCCCACGCGCGCAGGATTGTCGACTTCTGCTAACATGTACGCGAGCTGTTCAAAGTTGCCGCCCAACTTCGTGCCCGCGCCGGCCATGGTTTCCAACAGAATCTGGACCTGATACCCCGGCGTCTCCGTGATGACCTGTCGCAGCGACGCAACGATGGCCCGAAGCCCCGCCGCCTCCCCAGAGCCGGTGTGCGCGCCGGGATGCAGCACCAGGGACGGGACCTCCAGCGCTTCGCAGCGCTCGACCTCCAGCCGCAATCCCGCGATAGACCGCCGGCGCAGCGCCGGTCTCGGCGAGGCCAGGTTGATGATGTACGCAGCGTGCGCCACCACGGGCTGAATCTGCGTCTCGCGCCGAACTTCCTGGAAACGCCGAATTTCCCCCGGCTCCAGCGGCGGCGCGTGCCACTGCCGGCCGTTCTTCACCCAGATCTGCAGAGCCTCACACCCGACCTCTTGACCGCGCTCGTAGGCTCGATGCAAGCCGCCGGCTATTGATTCGTGGGCGCCCAGGCGCAGCATCGATTATTCCTCTTCCAGAAGCGGCGTGACATTTTTCTCCAGGAAGGTCTTGGTCACCATGCCGGGCCACGTCCACGCGATGCGTCCCTCCCGATCCACGAGCACGGAGGTTGGCAGCCCCGTGACGTTGTACGTGCCCGCTACTTTGGCATCGCGATCCAGCAGCACGGGAAAAGAAACCTCGTATTCCTCCAGGAACTCGGTCAGGCTGCGCTCAGAATCCTTGACGGTGACGCCGAGAATGACCACGTCTTCATCCTGGTGCGCCTGATAATATGCCTCTAGCGCAGGTATCTCATCCTGGCAGGGGGGACACCAGGACGCCCAGAAGTTCACCAGCACCATCTGGCCCCGGTCATCGCTAAGACGTAGCGTCTCGCCGCTGAGATTTTCCAGAGCGAAATCAGGTGCCGGAGGTCGAGGTTTGACCGTCGGCTCATCAGGCGGCGTCGTGGATGACGCGGTGGCCTGGCAACCAACGAGCACAATAAGCAATACAAACCAACTCAGTATCCAACGATATCTACGCACGTTTCTTGCTCCCACAGTAAAATGATACTAGACTGAAAAGCCTACACCTGGTGATCAAACCGCCAGGCTCAATAAGCTAAGAATCCGCTAACAAAGAGGATATCGCACTGCGTTGAGGCTCATGGCCCCATCCCCGGGAGCGTTGTAGCCAAAAGTCACTGGATAAGCCGTCCCCGGGGACGGGAACTTGGAGCGTTTTTAATGCATTGTGGGGCAAAAGATGCCCACGCACGCTCCCAGCCCCCGTCCCGGGGGCGTCTCAAGCGAACTCAACGTGTCACTTTTACCATCATGCTTTAATGCTGACGCTTGATGACACGGTCTTTACGTGTCCAGCATGCCTCCCGGTTTGCCCTGCGGCGTCGGTTCGTCTTCGATGATGCGATAGCTGTTGGTGATCTCCACGGCCTTGGCAAGCATAGCCGACGCCGAGCAGTAGCGGGTTTCTGAAAGCTCGATGGCCCGCTCCACGGCTTCGGCCTTGACACCCTCACCATAGACCACGTACTCGACGTGGATCGACGTGTAGACTCGGGGATGCTCCTCGGCCCGTTCGGCCGAGACCTGTACCTGAAAGCCGGTGACCGGCTGGCGCTGCTTGCTGAGGATGGACATCACGTCCATGCCCGTACAGCCCGCTAATCCTAATAGGATCAGTTCCATGGGCGTAGGCCCTGAATGCGTACCGAAAACGTCCTTTTTGGAATCCAAAACGATCGCCGGCCCGTCATTGGCCTCGCCGACCAATCTCAGTCCCGGCCCCGTCCAAGTTACTTTTGTCTCTGGCATCTTCGCTCCTTTCTCTCACGTCTCCTGTAAGGGAATAACACAGATGAACTTCAACGTCTCGTCGCCCGTGTTACGATAGCCATGCGCTTCGTCCGGCGTGACCAACAACGCGGTACCGGGCCGCATCTCCGTCTCGCCATCCGGGCTCGTCACTACCCCCTCGCCAAACAGCACATAGATTTCGTGCTCGTAGGGGTGGTGGTGCGGCTCAAAGACTGTATCCGGCTCGATCTCGATGATGCGCATCGCAAAGTTGGGCGCGCCGTCCGGTTTCGCCAGCAGCCAACGAATCCCAATCCCCGGTTGGACGTCCTCCAACGGCACCTCGGCAACGTGTTTAGTCAACATCTCCCGCCTCCTCTTTACGTTCCGGTTGAGTGACGGCTTCCGGTTCAGGCTCATATTCCTTGCCGAGCAAGGCATAGATGCCACAGTAACCTGCGAGACCCGTGACGGTAGAGATGGCTCCCAGGATGCCTAACATCATGCCAATCACGCCTTGCAGAAACAGGAATCCTAGAAGCATGGCGTAGATGCCCAAAACTACGCGTAGAATGCGTTCAAATTCCTTCATGTTCTGTTTCATGCTGGTTCGCTCTCCTTTGCTTCTTCCAATGCCGCGAGGTAAGCGCGAGCGGTCAGTGCTGCCCGCGTGCCATCTCCCACAGCCACCGTGACCTGGGCGACGTTGTTGGCCCGCACGTCTCCGGCAGCCAGAATGCCCGGGACGTTGGTTTGCATCATCTCGTCCGTCTTGATATAGCCCCACTCGTTCAGCTCGACCAGATCCTCAACAAAGGCTGTGTCCGGGGAATAACCAACGTAAATGAAGACGCCGTCGGTCGGGAGTTCCTTCACTTCGCCAGTCTCGCGGTCCTTCATCACCACACCCGTGACCCGGTCGTCCCCCTTGATCTCCGTGACCATCTGATTGAAATAGAACGTGCTCTTCTCGTGGTTCATCGTGCGCTCTTGAAGGATCTTCTCCGCCGGGGAATAGGGCAGGAATTCGATAAAGGTCGCGCTCTTGACGTAGGAGAGTACGTGCTGACCTTCTTGCAGACCGGAGTTCCCGGCCCCAATGATCACGATGTCTTTTCCCGTAAACAACGGTCCGTCGCAGGTCGCGCAGTATGAGACACCACGACCGTAGAACTCATCCTCACCTGGAACACCGAGTTTCTTGGGGCGGCTGCCGGTCGCCAACAGGACCATCTTGGTTTCGTAGACGGTATCCGTCGTGGACACCCGAATCAGGCCTTCGCGCACGGGCTCGACTTCGGTCACTTCCTCGAATTCCTCAATTTCGGCGCCGAAGTTCTCCGCCTGCGTCCGAAATCGATCCATCAGATCCGAACCGGCGATGCCCTCAGGGAACCCCGGATAGTTCTCGATAAGTTCCGTCGTGGCGGCCAGCCCACCTGCGGCTTCCTCATCCAACACCAGCGTCTTGAGCTTGTCTCGTGAGGCATAGAGGGCTGCCGTTAACCCGGCGGCACCCCCACCAATAATCACAAGATCATAGAGCCCGCCACTGGGGCCGGATTTCTCCTTTTCATCTGATACTTTGAAATCAAACATATTGTCACCTCCCTGCTAGTGTCATGCTACCAAAAGAAGGTCCGGCACATCGCATACCGGACCTTCTTTTTTCCTCCCTTACACAACCTCTTGAAAGGTTCTATGCAACCGCCTTCTTGATCGCATCCAAAATCATGTCAGCCGGAGCACGACCCTCCACCCGTTCGGCGCCGTTGATAACGTTCAAGGGAACGCCCATAACGTCGTACTCGCTGGCCAAGGTCTGAAATTCCGAAGCTTCGATAACCTCACTGCGTACTTGCTCACTCTCAACTGCCATATCATACGCCAGTGAGGCCGCACCAGGGCAGTAGGGACAGGTCGGCGTCACAAAGACCTGATAGTGAATGGGCGTCTCCAAGGCCTGGAGATAGTCGCGCGTCTCGTCGTCCAGTTGCGTGGATGCGCCCGCCGCTGCCACCTGAATCCCGTGCAACAGCGTCGAGAACTCGTAGTTGGCCGGGATGCCGAAGAAGCGCAATCCGTAGTCCTCGTTCCCGACAATCGCAATCGCCGGAGCCTTATCGATATGGTAGGTTTCCGCCTGATTGCCGTCCTCCGCCACGTCGAAAACTTCAACCGTCAGATCGTCCACCACGTCCGATAACTCCGTCGTAAGATCAACAATCGTGTCACAATAGTCACAGTCTTCCGGTTTGGTAAAAACCAACAGCCGTACTGCATTGGGCAGCGTGCCAAGCATGTCCTTGACTTGACCGCGAACCTCGTCGTTCAACATCGCCATGTAAACCTCCTAAGGAGTTTCAAGTGTCAAAAACAACTGCTCACGTGACTATATCATATTTCAGAAAAACGTCAACCAAATTAACTAAATCCTTAGAGTCTTATCATTCTCGCTGCTAAATCCTGGAGCTGCCGTCCTCAATCTGGCATCCCTAACAGCCCAAACAGAATTAAGGAGGAAGCCACACAGCCTCCTCCTTTGAGCCTTACGGGTCTCTGGGATTTCGCCGGGTGGCGGGAATACCGTCATCCCCACTGCGTTTGGGACAAGTCTCCGAACGAAGTGCGCGCCTTCAACAAGTTGAAGGGCCTCGTTGTTGGGGAACGAGACCCTTCGCTACGCCCAGGGTGACAGTCCGATGGGGATTTAGTCTTATTTGCCCGACGAGATCCGAAAGAGCCAGCCTTACAACACCGTTACGAGCTCACCGGGATACGACTAAATCTCCTCGGTCGGCATCGTGCAAGTATCCTGGCCCAGAATCTCAACGTCAATTCCCTTTATGGTGCTGATGGTAGCATGCACCGGGCAATGTTCGGCCACGCGCTTGATAGCGGGTACGCGCTTGGTGCAATCTCCATGAGGCAGATTGACCTGCACGGAGATATCGGTCAGCCGGGTGGGATCGGGCGCTTTCTCAAAGGTCACGTCAACCGACATGTCCTCGGCATTGATACCCACCTTGTTGCAGTAGTCCACCACGAGGGCACCCACACAGGATCCCAGCGACGCGATGAAAAGCTGCGGAGGCATCGGCCCGCGATCCTTGCCGCCCATGCTCGCGGGCACATCAATCTTGATCGAATGTTCGCCAATTTTGCTCTCAAAGAGCATGTCACCCAGGTAAGTCGTCGAAATCTTGCTCATCAAACGCTCCTTTTGTAAACTACGTTGACTCACACAGAAAATAGGTCAAAGGGTCCTCGAAGAGATCACCTACAATCTCTTAGCCTCCCTAATTATAGAGTGAGAAACCGGGATGACAACCATCTCTTTAACAACTCAAATCGACAATTTGACGCAGCTATATAAGATCAGGCAGCCCCGTTACCGGTTTAAGAGCCGCACGATGACGTTCAGGAACAACGTCAACAGCAGGCTGATCAGGATCGAGCTGACGATGGGCACGAAACATGAAATGCGTCCGTCCGGGCTTTCGTAACGGATATCGCCAGGGAGATTGCCTAACTTGTTCAAAAAGGGCACCTTCCCCAGCAACAAGAACAGACCGCCCAACGCTGCAATCCCAACCCCGATGAGCAGTAGCCAGCGCCCCAATGTCTCCAATGAAAACATACCCCTCACTTCCTCTTCCTCCCCTACCCATTCACCAACCGTGCCGCGATCTCGTTGTGTCGCTCAATCACCGGCGGCAGATCCAGCGTCAACAGCCGGCCCTCGTCCACCACGACCCGCCCGTTGATGATGGAAAAATCCACGGCGGCGGGCGGCTGGCAGAAGACCGTGGCAGCCAGGGGATCATGGATGGCGCCGCCGGCGAAGTTCAGCGTGTCGAGCCGCAGGCCGATGACGTCGGCGGCTTTGCCCGGCGCCAGCTGGCCCACGTCGTCGCGGCCCAGCACCTCGGCGCCGCCGCGCGTGGCGATCCAGAGCGCCTCCTCGGCGCTCAGCCCGGCAGGATCACCTAACACACGCTGGAGCAGCAGCGCCAGCCGCGCTTCCGCCAGCAGATGCGAGCCGTCGTTGCTGGCCGACCCATCGACGCCCAGCCCCACCGGCACGCCCGCGTCGACGTACTGGCGCACCGGCGCGATGCCCGAGGCCAATCGCATGTTACTGCCGGGACAGTGCGCGACGCCCGTGTGCGTCTCCGCCAGCAATGCAATCTCCTCGTCGTTGACGTGCACGCCGTGCGCAAACCAGACGTCGTCACCCATCCAGCCCAACTCCTCGGCGTAAAGCACGGGCCGATAGCCGAACTCCGCCAGGCAGAATGCCTCTTCGTCCGTGGTCTCCGCCAGGTGTGTGTGCAGCTGCACACCGTAGGCCCGCGCCAGTTCCACCGAGGCCCGCATCAAGTCCTGCGTCACGGAGAAGGGCGAACAGGGCGCCAGCACGATACGCAGCATGGCGTAGGGCTCGGCGTCGTGATAGGTCTCGATGGCGCGACGGCTCTCTTTGAGGATGAAATCCTCATTCTCGACGACCTCGTCGGGCGGTAAACCGCCGTCGCTCTCGCCCAGGCTCATGGAACCGCGCGCAGCGTGGAAGCGAATGCCGATCTCCTGCGCGGCGCGGATTTCGTCGTCGATGCGCGCGTCGTTGGGATAGATGTAAAGGTGGTCCGAAGAGGTCGTGCAGCCGGAGAGCATCAGCTCCGCCAGCCCCACCTTGGCGCTGACGTAGACCGCCTCGCTGTCCAGGCCGGCCCAGATCGGATAGTGGACCTTCAGCCACTTAAAAAGCACGGCGTCCTGGGCCGCCGGCACGTTGCGCGTCAGCGTCTGGTAGAGATGATGGTGGGTATTGATCAGCCCAGGCAACACCACCATATTCCTCGCGTCGATAACGCGATCGGCTGTCTGGGGCAACGTCACCGTGGGTCCCACCTGTTCAATGACGTGATCGCGGATAAAAACGGCGCCGTCATCAATACGGCGCCGTTCGTCATCCATGGTCACTACTTGGGCAGCGTGTTGAATCAGCAAAGTACGCATCGGGTTCCTCCATAAACGTTGATCTACATGTGAAAGTAGTTTAACACAACGATCATCAGAGACAACCCCACTTTGCAGTAGATCGGGTGTAAAAGAGGGATTAGAAGTAGGCAACCGTTTAGGTTTGTGAGCGTCCAGGTGCAACGCACTTACGGATCAAAACCAACCGCGCTACAAAGTTCTCCGAGCATAGTTTAGGAGTCCCCGGCTCGTGAACTTCGACGAAAGTGCGTCGCACCTCAGAAGACTAAACAGATACAAAAGTAGGATCGTTACAACCAACGTGATGCGTGACACGTGGTTGCTCAGCGCGATCCGCCGCCAAACTCAATGTCCGTTGGCACCATTGGCAACGGGCAAAGTAAAGGTCACCGTCGTGCCCTGACCTTTTTGGCTGCGCACGTAAATCTCTCCACCGTGCAGCTCAACCAGGCTTTTAGCGATGGCCAATCCCAAACCGGTTCCGGTCTGCTCCTGAACAGCAGGATCTTCGGAGCGAAAGAACTTGGTGAAAAGCTGCACCTGATCTTCTGGACTGATACCCACACCTGTATCTACGATAGCACAATGTATCATCCCTGGCTCAGCGGCTACGGTTCTGGCATGCATGGTTATGTTTCCACCTTCCGGTGTGTATTTCACCGCGTTACTCATCAAGTTGATCAGAATCTGCACCAGACGATCAGAATCGACGAAGACTTGAGGTAAATCCTCAGACAATTCATTGACAAACTCCTGCTTTTTGTCGTGTAATTGCGCCTCCACCGCCTGATAGGCCTCCTCAATGGCATCCTCAAGGTGCGTGGCTTTGAGATTCAACCTCAAGCGCCCGGCCTCGATTCGAGAGACATCCAATAAATCGCTGACCAAAACGTGCATGCGACTGACGTTCCGTTGAATTACCTCAATGAACTGCTGCTGACGGGGATTGAGCTCACCCGCCATCTCATGGAATAACATGTCGCTGTATCCACGAATAGAGGTCATGGGCGTGCGCAGCTCATGGGAGACTAACGAGACGAAATCTGACTTGGCCTGATTGGTCTCCCGAAGCGCTTCGTAGAGCCGAACGTTCTCCACCGCGATGGCGGCGTTGTCCGCCAGACGCTCTACAAATTGTAGCACCTCTTCGGAGAACGGGTGCTCCTCGGTGGCGCGCAGATAGAGAATGCCCACCGGGCGCCGTTCTCGTAACAGAGGAATATACATCTCCTTGGGGGACCACTCCACGTCCCGACGCTTAAGCACCTGGACCACGACGCGCTCTTTCGGCGAAATCTGACCCTGTTGTGCGGACCAGCGTACACCGGCTCTGCCCAATATGCCAATGGCTCCGGCTTCGGCATTAGACGCAGTAAGCGCCCACGCGACGCTGCGCTCCATTACATGATCAAAGTTCAAAGACCCGTTCAGGTCACGCGCCATCTCTTGTAAAAGTGTGAGTTCTCGGATTCGCTCAGATAGGGCCTGGTCGGTTTGACGGTGAAGATGGGCATTGGCAAGAGCCACCGCTGCCTGATTGGTAAACGCAGCAAGCACAGCCAGATCATCTTGGGTAAACACACCTGCGTGAGCTCGATTCTCGACGTAGATCACGCCCAACGGCTCGCCCTGGTAGATCAGCGGCGCGCACAAAATCGAACGCAACCCGTAGGCAAAGATGCTCTCACTGCCCTGGAACCTCGGATCTACCTGGGCATTGCTGGAAAGCAACGGCTTGCCGCGCTCCAAAGCCTGGCGCACAACACTCCGACTGAAACGCAAATCTTCCTCGCTGAAAGGTTTGCCGCTTCTATTGCGCGTGACTTTGATCTCCAATTGCTCGTCCTCAAGAAGAACGAGCATGCCGCGCTCAGCATCGGTCACCTCAATCACGGCATCAATGACCGTATCGATGGTCTGCTCCCAATCGAGTGAGGCGTTAAGCATCTGGCTCACTTCGTAGAGTACGTGTAAACGCTTACGTCCCTCCGGAGGCTCCTGTGCTTGCATCTTATCCACCGTGGCCTCCAAATCGCGAAGTTGACACACCAGCTGCGACCGGGACAAAGCGTCCATTTCAACAGCCCGCCGTTGCGTACGGATCAGATCAGCCAGGCGATCTAGTGTCCGTTGAGCCTCGTCAATGTCAATGTGCGGTCTGTTCATGACATATAACCTCTTCAACTATGCTGGAGAGAGGACATACTTCCCAATCCCAGAGCCAATACACCAATCCTGACCAGGGATGCCATCCTGTAAAGAGATCTCGGACCTGTGCCAGACTCACATCAGAGACATTCATCGTGTCATCAAGCGGAACATGAGCGTTGTTGTACAAAGGGAGATAATCGTAATGTCCCAACGCCAACATCGCCAACGCCACCACCGAGGAGGTCATGCCGGGGAAAGTCCATAACATCTGAGACACCGTTTCCAAGGGTATATCCCGATGCAATAATTCCGCAAGCGTATTCGGGGCCTCCAAAAAACGCTCCGCCACCATCAAGATATTGGTTCCCAGATCAGGTCCCAGAATCTCCATGACCTTCTCCCTGTTTTTAGACACCTGAGAGGGGGTTGGGAAGGCATGTCGTGTGGGATTGGTAGCAAGTGCACTGCCAATATGATCGACCAGGGCGGTTAGACAGCGCGCCTCCTGATCGGATAACGCTCCCGCTTCATACGTACCGCACGACATTTTTCGCAGAACACGTGCATCTCCGTGCGTTGAAATCTGGGCCTTCACCATATCCTCGAAAAAGGTTGCGCCCCGTAGAAAGCGGAACCCCGATCCCAGACAACGATCCAGCAAGGGATGATCGATACACAGCTGGGAGAAATCCGAGAAATTCTCACCCAGCCGCAGCAAGCGCCACACCTTTTGGCTTACTTCCTCCGCTTCCAGACCACTCAATCGCTGATCTGAACACAGATGCAGCCCGGCCGGAATCTGGGTCAGCGAGATAAGTAACGTCTTGCCCGACGACAAACGTTCCACCCGTTCAAGCCGTCGCTGGTGGACAACTGAAAAAGGCGGAAGCAACAGATACTTGGAGCGCTTGAGAAGCGCGCACAGTGAAAAGTCCATCGGTATAGTCAAAACCCAATTCATGTACCTGCTCCCTACAATCAACTTTGACTTTACTGAGATAACCATTAACCTCACGCAAAGGCGCCAAGAACACTAAGGAAATTCAAATGATAGTAAATTTTATTGATCCGGGTTGGCTTTACTGTTCAGAAAGTAATAAGTAACTTAAAAATCTCGGTGACTGTCCGACCGTTGGTCGGCGGCGCCCTGGCGTGAGCCACAACCTTTTTCAGGTGAGTCAACTTTACGATTTCAAAACTCGCAAGAGCATGAAGTGCTACACTGAAAAGGATTAGAAACCTCACGCAGAGACGCTAAGAACGTAAAGGGTATCCAAAGAATCGTCAGTATTCTTGGCGAGTATTGAACTTCCCATCCACAATATGCATGCACAACTTAAAAGCCTCGGCGCTCTTCGCGCCTTAGCGTGAGGTTCATCTTCTTCAGTCGAACTTCAAGGCTCCTCGAAATGCTAGAACCAAATCATCATATCCATCTATGAAGATACCACGATGCAGGCCTGGGGAGATTTCAAGCAAGTTACAGATGAGTTAATGGAAGATGGTTTTTTGTTTGCTATCTGTTTAGGCTTCTAAGAGGCAACGCACTTTCGCCGAAGTTGATAAGTCAGGACGTGCGAAACCATACCTGGAGGACTTCGTAGCGCGATTTCATTGGATTCGTAAGTGCGTTGCACCT
>DAOTUH010000501.1:0-3040 GCA_034437255.1 Anaerolineae bacterium | reverse complement strand
CATGGTGACGGTGGGTGTCTGTGCGTCGAGCGCGCCGGCGTCGTCGGCCCAGATCGTGTAGACGGCATCGGCGCCGGGGACCAGGATCGCGGGTCCAGCCAGGCTTACGCGCGCGTCGGCGCGGTCGGGCGCGACAACGTGACCAATGTGCACAGTCCGGTTATTGATCAGGAAATCCTCCGGCGTGTCGCTCTGAATCTCGCCCGCGAGCGTTACGCTCTGACCGGGTGCGAGCGTCGGAGATAGCTGCACGGTGAGGGTGATGAGGTGCTGTGTGTCGCTGGGTACGGACCCCAGGTGCCATTGCAGGGGCTCCGTCTTCGACGGGGGCAGCGTGGAAGTCAGGCTGTGGATTCCGTCTGAATGGGTCAGGGTCAACACCGTATTCCAGGCGGCTGCCAATCCGGCGTTGCCGTATCTCACCGTGTACGTTGTGACGGAAGAAGGGGTGAACAAAGAGGCGGAGTCGAATGAGACGTGAAGATCGGTCGCCGGAACGACGTAGCGGATGACGCTATATCCTCTGGTAGCTAGAAGAAATGTTCCATCAACTCCGTAATGAGGTGAGGGGACGATCTCATTGATTTCCAAAGCATCACGATTTATGGCTGTAACATTAACCTTGGACCAATTATGTTCCCCGGGTCGAAATTCGTAAAGGCCATCTCGAGTTGCTGCCCAGACCAAACCTTTGTCCACACCATTGTAATCTGGTGAAATAGCCAGTGCTGTAACCGATTGGTTCAGAGAATTACCCACCTGTACCCATCCACCGCCTCCATCAAGGAAGCGTTGGTAGATCTCCCTACCCCAATTTCCTCTAGAAGCTTCAATTGAGGAACCTATCACGAGTCCCGTGTTAGTTGCTTCACTATAACCTTTTGAGAATAGAAGCGTTTTAACCAGGGGAGGGGTCGTGGTTACCGTTAACCATGACGTCGTGCCAGCCGGCAAACGATAGATGCCTGCATTTGTGAGGGCCCAGATTGAGCCTTCTCCTGTGATTTCTTCGTAGTCTGGCGTAGTATTCAAAAAAGTAACTTCAGTAGAGATAGGCAGGCCATGGGTGACCGATACCCAGGAACCTTCTACGCCCGGACGTTGATAGGCTAAACCTGATTCTGTCCACGTCCACAGGGAACCCTGCCCTGTTGTTTCATTGTAATCTGGTGTGAAGATAATGTCCCCTGTAGAGGAGTCAGGAGTTGGTCCAATCGTTTCCCAACCCAGTTCGCCAGCGGGTTGACGACGGAGTGTGCCGTTTGCTATGGCCCACACTGATCCCTTCCCTGTTTGCTCGTCGAAGTCAGGTGAGGCCTTGATAGAAGTAAGGGATAGAAATTGTTCTTCCCATGTCAGACCACCATTGTAGGAGGCGAAAGATCTACCCTCTCTGCTTGCTGCACTCCAGATAACGCCTGTCCCCATCCGTTCGTTGTAATTTCCGGATACTTCGACCTCATCTATACTTAAATGCGCCATTCCGTTACTGATATTGCTCCATCCAGTCTCCTGGGTGTATTGGAGTACACTGAACTTTCTAGATGAAGCTAACAAAATGACTTGATCACTCTCTTCACTATAGTCTGGGGAAAACGCCAGGACTTCAGCTGCCACACCTATGGAATGCCACGTCGTACCACCGGCTGGAAGCAAATAGACTCCATCGCTTTCAGCTGCAGCGATATATCCTCGGCCCAAGCCCTCATTAAAATCCGGCGATATAGCAAGGTCGTAGACGACTTCTGTAAGCCCAGTGTGTAGGCTGCCCTGCTTCTGCCAGGTAGTATCCCCTACCGCCAATCTATAGACGCCTTTGTTGGACCCCATCCAGAGTGCGCCGTCAGGTGAAAAGGCCAACACATGAGCTTGGGGTTGATCGATCCTGGGCAAGCCTTCTGCAACTAATTCCCAGGTGTTTGTATAGACCGGTTTCCGGTAAGTTGCAAGGCTAAGATCCGAGGCCTGGGTTGCAAGCCACAAAACGCCGCTTTGGTTTGCTGGGTCATAATGAGGTGAGATGGCGAAAGCTTGAATACCATTAGTCAGTGGTGGGAGCGGGACGTCATACCATTGATCCAGGGAGAGACTATAACTGTACACACTCCAGTTACCGGGGTAGGTAGCCCCCGTCACTGCCCATACGCTACCGTTTTGATTGTACTCATCATAATTTTCGGAGACAAAAATAGTATCAGTTCTGTCGCCTGTGGTTGGCAGCACGTGTAACACTTGCCAGGGTCCTTCTGCACAAGAGCGTCGAGCGACAACTGAGGTACCATCCGGTTGGCTTGCATGCGCCCACAGAGAACCTGTTCCATTAACTTCATCACAATCCGGCGTTGCAGCGATGCTATCAAACCGATAATCTTCGAGCCCTGTATTGCCTAACTCCCAAGTGGAGGCCCCAGCGCGACGGCTGTAAACAAGATCCTCATGCCCCATCAGAACGATCCAGGTTGAGCCTAGCTCTTGGTCATCATCGAAATTTGGGGTAAATACAATGCTTTTCGCCCGGCCTCCATACGGTCCGCCAGAGAGCGCCTCCGCGCGGTTGATCGAGATGTCAATCTGCTGGCTCAGATCGGCGTCCAACGTGATCGTGACTTGACGATTAGTTGCGTGGCTTTCATACATCCCGGTGAGTGAGGCCAGCTCTCCGCTGATAGTTTCGCCGTTCCACAGGCCGATGCCATACCGGGGGAGATCCTCCCCGGCGACGTCCTGCGTAGCGCCCGTGTGCACGGTCCCGCTGATTTCCAGGTAGACGTCCACCCCGGCGCGCGGCTCCCCGTCCACCACACCGTAGCCCCAGAAGCAGGCGACGTTGGGCATGCCCTCCCCACCGCTGGTGCGCGGCATGCCCTCGCCCCCACTCGTGCGGGGCATCCCTTCGCCGCCACTGGTGCGGGGCAGCGGGTCGAAGCCATCGCACTTCCAGCCGGTGACGAAGTTTACCTGTTGCGCGGCCTCTTCGACGGTGATGACACGGCGGTCGCTATCGCCGCCGTAGGCAGCGGTGAGCGTCAGCGGGTCACCG
>DAOTUH010000500.1:0-3915 GCA_034437255.1 Anaerolineae bacterium | reverse complement strand
TCTCCTTCTCAGTCAGGTTATTGTAGAAAGGCAAGGCAATGGTACGCTGTGCTATCGATTCCGTGACGGGCAGCGTGCCGGAGAGATCGCCAAAGCGCTCGCGGATGTAGGGCTGGGTGTGGATGGGCGTGAAGTAGCCGCGCATGTTTATCGAAACAGCGCTAATAACGTCCGAATAATAATACCGAGATCCTTCCCTATCCATCTGCGTTCCAAATATTCCAACTCTATCTGCAATTTTGCCGGTAGAATCTCCTCTCGATAGGCGCCTTCCCAATCCTCGCCTTCCAGTAATTCCTCTTCATGACGAAAGCGCAATGAGGCCGGACTGGTTATGCCGGGACGCGTGTCCAAGACTTGCTGCTGTTCCAAAGTATAGGCAGCCACGTAGCACGGATCCTCTGGACGAGGGCCGACCAGACTCATATCACCCATTAACACATTGATCAACTGGGGTAATTCATCTAGCTTGGTGCGCCGCAAGAACCGCCCCACGCACGTGACGCGTGCATCTCCAGCCGCTGTGATACCCGGGCCCTTCTGTGCTGCATCGGCGACCATCGTGCGGAATTTGTACACGCAAAAGGGCTCCCCGCCTTTCCCCACACGCTTGCCTCGAAAAAATACCGGCCCTGGCGAATCTGCTTTGATCGCCAATCCAATCACAGCAAAGAGTGGGCTGAGCAGCAGAAGTCCGATGCCGGATACGACAACGTCCATCGCGCGCCGACACACCCTATCGACGGTGCGTTGCCACGACAACTTTGACAGCCTCGATGACATCCTCAACGTCTTGATCGCTCATCTGCAGGTTGAGCGGCAGGGATATGATACGCTGATACTCTTGATAGGCCACCGGAAAGTCCTCCGGTTGATAGTCGTATTTATCCCGATAGTAGGGATGCAGGTGAATGGGAATGAAGTGCACACTGGTGCCGATCTTACGCGCCTTGAGCTCTTCAATAAACTGCGCACGGTCAATGGTCAAGCGATCCAAATTCAGGCGAATGACGTAGAGGTGCCAGGCCGACTCCACCTCTGCCCGCTCGATTGGGCGTTGCAAGGCATCTATGTCGGCAAACGCCTCATCATATCGAGCCACAATCTCGCGACGGCGCGCCTGAAACGCTGGAAGCTTGCGCAACTGGTGCAACCCAATAGAAGCTTGAATATCCGTCATGTTGCACTTGAAACCCGGCTTGATGACCTCATAGTACCAGGAGCCTTTGGCGCTATAACGCTTCCAAGCGTCGCGGCTCATGCCGTGCAGACTCCAGATGCGGGCCTCATCGATCAACTCAGAGGAGCCCGTGAGCATGCCGCCTTCGGCCGTTGTCAAGTTCTTGGTCGCGTAGAAACTAAAGGCTGTTAGATCACCCAGCGTGCCAACACGTCGCCCTTTGTACGTAGCAGGCAGCGCGTGAGCCGCGTCTTCAAGAATGGATAATCCATGATCATCTGCGATATTTAAGAGCGCGTCCATCTCACAGGGATGACCGTAGAGATGCACCGGCAAGATGGCGCGCGTGCGTGACGTGATTGCCTGCGTCACTCGCTCAGGATCAATGTTCAGCGTATCCGGCTCCACATCCACCAACACCGGTCTAGCGCCCAAATGCTCTATGACATGCACGGTGGAGCAGAAGGTCATGGGGGTGGTGATCACCTCATCGCCTTCGCCAATCCCTAAGGCGACAAGGCCGACTATCATTGCATCTGTGGCGGAACTGACGGCTAACGCCGATGGTGCACCAATGAAATCAGAAAACTCCTGCTCAAACTGCCGGGTTTTGGGTCCGGTAGTGATCCAATCCGAGTGCAGGGTATTTAAGACTTCAGCAATCTCTTCTTCGCCGATGAGGGGCGGGGAGAAGGATAGGAAAGTATCACGCATCGTTATGGACCTCCTTGTATATAATAGCTTCTATAAGCCTACATCACCAAACCGTACTTGCAGAAATCGGGAACCCCGGCGACAATTAGTCGCAGTCCGGTATGGGCCGGACTGCGGACTGACCGGGCAAGGCTGCACCTCCTTGCCGGACCAGTACTGACCAGGTACCGGTCACGTCTTGCTCAGTTTGCCTCCCGGTCTCCCTGGGGATTAACGTCTGACAACGCACGATGCCCCTACCTCGGCCGAGCTGCCGCGTAGCAGGCGACAGAGTGCCTCAGCCGAGCATGAGGGCTAATTGGCCGCAAGGATGCCGCTCCAGGGAGCACCGGGGTACCCGATTGGACCGCTAGCTCTACGTTTGCCCGTAGTTTACTTTGAAAGGAACTGTCCGATGACCAATCGTTTGCAAGTAGGTATCGACTTCAGTCAGAAGCAGGCCGATTTCTGTTTACTCTTTCCCGACGGGCAGTTGCTCGAAGCGCACCGCGCTTTCGCCAACTCCTGTTCGGGCTACTCAGCAGCCAAGCAACTCTTGCTCGACACCCTCGACACCTATGACTTCACCGGTGTCGACATCTCCGGCGAGGCCACCGGCTATCTCTGGTTGCCTTTCTTCCTGCAACTCTCGGCTGACCCCGACCTGCGCCTCCGCGATATGGACCTCTTCTTGCTCAATCCCCGCTGGGTCAAGTGGTTCAAGAAGTGCTTCGCCGACGACGACAAGTGTGACGCAAAAGACGCCTACTACATCGCCAAACGCACCCAAACTAATCGCCCGGACGTTGTCTGGGCCCCACCAGAATGTTTGCCCTTGCGCTTCTACACCCGCTTGCGCTTCCACCTCGTCCAGAACCTGGCCCGCGAGAAATGTTACTTCTCCGCGTTCCTCTTCCTCAGAGCCAGCGCCTACCGCTGCCTCAAGCCCTTCTCAGACGTGTTTGGGGTCACCAGCCGCCTCGTATTGACCCAACAGCCCACCTGGGACGCCCTGGCCGCACTGCCCGTTGACGCCCTGGCTGCCCAGCTCTACGAACTCAGTGGGCACCATCTACCCGATCCCCACCGCAACGCGCGGCGCCTGCAGCGCGTCGCCGCCGAGAGTTTCCCCCTCGCCGACGCACTCACCTTGCCCGTGCAGCGGATCCTCGACATCACGCTCGCTCACATCCGCTTCCTCGAGGGGCAACTCGCCCAGGTCGAGCACTGGATTGCCGACGAGCTCCAACTCCACCCCGTCATCCCGCAACTCGCCACCATACCCGGCGTCGGTCCCGTCTTTTCCAGCGGTATCGGCGCCGAGATCGGCGGCGTCGCGCGCTTTCTCCAGGGCCAGAAGTGGGATAAGAAACGCAAGCGGTATCGGCCGCGCAATCTCCGGGACG
This sequence comes from Anaerolineae bacterium, assembly GCA_034437255.1. Classification (GTDB taxonomy): domain Bacteria; phylum Chloroflexota; class Anaerolineae; order B4-G1; family SLSP01; genus G713. The sequence goes on along the minus strand of DAOTUH010000500.1, from coordinate 636 downwards.
CTGAGGATGCGGTAGCCAAGATCGCGGGTCTGTGGTGGCCGCGCACCGAGTCTGGCGAATTCGTAGCTCAGGACCGGCGCTTGGCCAAATCCGGCAATCGGTACTTGCGGTACTATTTGATCCAAGCCGCCGACAAGATGCGCCTACATTGCCCTGAATACACCGCGTACTATGCACGTAAGTTCAAAGAATCTGCCAAGCATCATCACAAGCGGGCGCTGGTCATGACCGCCCGCAAGAGCGTCGGGCTCATCGTCGGGCTGCTACACCGCGACGAACCCTATCGCTCGAAGGAGGACCGGCGCACTTGATGGCAGCCACGCTGTAGAGACATCCGAGGCCCGTAGACCAGGTCACGGCCTCCGGTTCCTACAGGCTCATAGCGTTTGACCCGCCCTGCCCTACGATTTTTTCAAAAAATGGCCCTAGGGGAGCTTAGTTCAACACGTCTTTATTTCTGCTGTTAAAGGTCTTTTTTCGTGCTAAATTGGGTCTTGACTTTTACCGGGTAGCTCCACAGTTAACCGTAGTGAATACAAATTTCCCCACTGAAAGGTGGGTTTGACCCAAATGTGGGCATAAACTCCCCACATTCACGTCTGAAAACGCCTTCAAAAGGGTGGAACCAACCACTTT
>DAOTUH010000499.1:0-10778 GCA_034437255.1 Anaerolineae bacterium | reverse complement strand
CGCTGTCCACCGGACAGCTTGACGCCCAGCTCCCCGACCACGGTCTCGTATCCTTCTGGCAGCGCAGCGACAAAGTCGTGGAGACTCGCCCGGCGCGCGGCCCGCTCGATCTCGGCGTCGCCGGCGGTGGGGTTTCCCAACCGCAGGTTCTCCCTGATCGAGGTGTTGAAGATGTGCGCCTGCTGTGCAACGACGGCGATGCGGCGGCGCAGCTCCTCCTGGGGGAACTCGCGCACGTCGTACGGACCGACGCGCACTCGTCCCTGCTCCACGTCCCAGAAGCGCAGCAGCAGGTTGACCACGGTGGATTTTCCCGCGCCGCTGGGTCCAACCAGCGCCACCGTGCTGCCGGCCGGCACGTCGAAGCTGAGATCGCGAAGCACCGGCGCCAGCTCTGTCGGTTCGTGACCGTTGCCGGAGGGAGAGCGGGTGTCGTAACGGAACGTGACGTTCTCGAAGTGAATCGAAGGCTCCACCTCGTCCGTCGGCAGCGCGTTCACCGCATCGTGTACCATGGGCCGCCGGTCCATCAACGCGAACAGGCGGGCGGCGCTGGCCATAGCCTGGTTGAATTCGGGCAACACGCTGCTAGTCGCCACGACCGGGCCAAAGATCATCGTCGCCAGCGCCAGAATGGGTGGCAGATCGGCCAGCTCAAGCGCACCGGCGCCAACCAGCTGCCCTGCCACGGCCAGGACGCTCAGGAGGCCCGCCGCGATGGCGAAATCACTGAGGGCGTCCTGCAGGCCGGCCACCGAGGCCACCCGCTGCTGGAGATCGGTCAACCGCTTTCCCCGGCGGCGGATCTCCTCCCGGCGGCGGGCCACAACACCAAAGGCCAGGAGCTCCCGCAGCCCCTGGATGCTGTCGGTCAGGTGGGTGCTCACGTCGCCGACGGCCGCCCGCGCGCGCAGGCTGAAGCGCCGGGCCAGCCGGTCAGCAAGCCACGGCGCCAGCACGCCCACGGCAACCAGGAAGGGGAACAGCACCACCGCCAGCCGGGGATCGAACCAGGCCAACGCCCCCAGGGTCAGCGCCGGAACCAGGATCGCGTTGAGCACCGGCGCGATGGTGTGGGCGTAGAAGACCTCAATGCGATCCACGTCGCCCACCGCCCTTGAGATGACGTCGCCGCTGCGCTGATCCAGCAGGCCGGCCGGGGCCAGCGGCTCTAACGCCTGATAGAGCCGGTTGCGCAGCGTCGCCAAGAGGTGAAAGGCGACGTAGTGTCCGGTGAAGTGTTCCAGGTAGCGAAAGAGGCCCTTCAGCGCGCCTAGACCCACCAGGGTCAACAGAAAGGGCAGCGGAGCGACGCTACCCGGATTGAGTAGCACCCTGCCGATGCCCCAGGCGCCCAACGCGAGAATGGCGATGCCGGTACCATAGTTGAACGCGCGCATCAGCGTGGAGACGGCCATGACGCCCCACAGCCGCTGGACCATGCCCAGCAGTCGGAGCAACGTCTGGCGGCGCTTCATGACGCCGCCTCCTACACCTGCGCTGAGCGGGTGACCGGCGCCCGCTGCGCAGCCATCAGCCGGGCATAGACGCCTTGGCGTCGTAGCAGCTCTAGGTGGGATCCCTGTTCGACGATCCGACCCTGCTCGAGCACCAGGATGCGGTCGGCGTGGCGCACGGTGCTCAGCCGGTGCGCGATGATCAGCACCGTCTTATCAACCGCCAGCCGCTCCAACGCCTGCTGGATGGCGGCCTCGTTCTCGGCATCCACGTGAGAGGTGGCCTCGTCCAGCAGCACAATGGGCGCGTCCTTGAGCACGGCGCGGGCGATGGCAAGCCGCTGGGCCTGCCCCCCACTCAACGTTAAACCGCGTTCACCGATCAGCGTCTCGTAGCCCTGCGGCAACGACGCGATGAAATTGTGGAGGTTGGCGGCCCGGGCCGCCGCCTCCATCTCGGCTCGGGTGGCGTCCGGCCTGGCCAGGCGCAGATTGTCGGCGACGGTGCCGTAAAAGAGATAGGTGTCCTGAGCCACCAGGGCCAGGTGGGCCCGCAGCCAGGCCAGGGGCAGTGTCTTTAGCGGGTGCCCGTCGAGGAGAATGCGCCCGCGTTGGGGGTCGAAAAAGCGCAGCAACAGGTTGAAGATCGAGCTCTTGCCCGCTCCGCTGGCACCCACCAGCGCGACGGTCTCGCCGGGCTGGATCTCGAAGGAGACGCCGTTGAGGGCGGAGCGCGCCTTCACCGCAGGCCCCCGCCCGTTGTCCTCCGGGTCGGGGCGGGCGTCGTAGGCCAGATGTACGTCCGCGAAGCGGATATGCGGCACGAAGTGTGCAGCGGGGCTGGCGTCCGGCGCTTCGACGACCTCGGGGCAGGTCTCCAGGATGGCGAAGAGGTGCTGCGCCGCCGCCACGCCGCCGGCGCCGGCGTGAAAGAAGGAGCCCAGCAGCGCCAGGGGACGCGCCAGCTCGACGCTGAGCAGGATCAGCGTCACGCCCTCGCCCAGGGTCAGGGCGCCACGCTGCCCGCGCCAGAGGACGAGGCCGGTGGCGAGGACAGTCGTCCCCAACATCGAGACCAGGTCGATAAAGAACAACGAGATCTGGCTGACCGCCAGCAGGCGCATGGTATCGCGGCGGAGCTGCTCGGTCTGGGTGCGGAGCGTGTCTCCCCAGGCCCGGCTGCGATTAAACATCTTGAGTGTGGGCAATCCCTGCAGGCTGTCCAGAAACTGGGCGCTCAGCCGGTTGGCGGCGGCCCAGTAGCGGTTGCTCACTCCTTTCAGCCGGCGCTGAACCAGCATCAGCGAGAGCGGGATCAGCGGCTGGACCACCAACAGCACGCCGGCGGTGACCCGGTCGGTGGTCAGGGCGACGGCGATGCAGAGCAGCAGAGGAATGCTAATCCCCAGCACCAGCTGGGGCAGGTAGCGTCCAAAGTAAACCTCCAGGTTCTCTATCCCCTCAACGGCGGTGTTAACCAACGCGCCGGTGCGCTCGTCGCCCAGGAAACTCGGTCCCAGCTTGACCAGGTGCGCGTACAGGCGGTCGCGCAGGGAGAGTTTGGTCTGCGCAGCCGTCTCATGGGAGGCTACGCGGCCCCACCAGACCAGCGCTGCCCGCGCGAGCAGGAGCGCGGCAAAGGCGGGGAACACCCAGCCCGGCAGGCGCCGCTGCCCCATGATCCGGTCGACGAGCCGGCCGATCAGCGAAATCTGGGCGACGTTGAGCAAGACGACCAACCATCCGGCTCCCACGACCGCGCCGATCCAGCGGCGGGTGCGGGGCGTGATCAAGTGCAGCAGGCGTCTGTCCATAAGCATAGCAGCACCTACTCCACGCCCTGTTGCACGGCCCAGGAGGTCACCTGAGGCGCCCCGGTCGACGTCCTGGCTTCCGCCACCGCGGTCGACGCAGCCACGTTCACCCGCTTGAAGAGCGCCAGCCCCACGAGCAGCAGGATGGCCTCGACGGCGAAGACCGCTCCGTAAGCGACCAGCGCACTGCCGCCCGCCAGCCGGGTGATCCCATCCACGGCGCTGCCACTCAACAGGCTACCGATAGCCTGGCCCAGGTTGTGGGTCAACCCCCACACGCTCATCAACAGCCCTGCGCGCACCGCCGTGGCGAAGTGGACAATAGCCGATAGCAACCCGGCCGAAGCCAAGCCTGTCCCCACGCCCAGCGCGAAGACCAGCGTCTGGAACAACGCAGGCTGGCCCAGCCAGCCGCTGAGGATCAGGCCGGCAAAGACACCGGCGTTGAGCCACAATCCGGCGCGCGTGACGGACGCATAGCCCACGATCTTGATCAGCCACATGCCCGCCGCGGCCATCGCCAGCACGGTCCCCGCGCCCCAGAGCGCGGTGAGCCGTGTGGTCTCCCCCACGCTCATGCCCAACGCCAGCGCGCCAAAGGGCTCCAGGATCACGTCCTGGGCCTGCGTGCCGACCATGATCAACACCATGCAGACGAAAAAGCGCCGCACCTGGGGGTCCTTCAGGACGACGGTCCGAAGGGTGTGCCAGAAGGGGGTCTCGCGGGCTCGTTCGGCGGCCGAGGACTGGGCCGCTGTGCGCGGTTCCTGCCCGACGGTGGCCACCCACGAGAGGACAAAAGCCAGCCCTGCCACGCCGACGACCACGACCAGCAACCTGGCAGCGTCGTAGGTTTCCACCAGGCGGCCCAGGCCCAACGCGCCGCCCATAATGCCGACGAACATCGCAATCTTGAACCCCGTCATCGCCTGGGTGCGTTGGTGGCCGACGAATTTGTCGGCCAACAGCGCCTCAAAGGTGTTACTGGCTAGATTCTTGCCCAGATGGTGCCCCGCCATCGTCAGGAAGAGCGCTGCCATCGTGAGTATTGTGGTCGCGTTGTGCAAGGCCAACCACGTCGCTGCGATGACGCTCAGTCCGGCCAGCAGCGAGCCTAGGATGATGTAAGGCTCCCGGCGCAGGCCGCCCAGGGCATAGGCGTCCGAGCGGTATCCCAGCCAGACGCGCAGCGGCGAGATCAACAGCGGCAAGGCAAAGAGCAGACCGACCAGCATAGCGGGTAAGCCCAGCTCGACAATCATCACCCGGTTGAGAGTGCCACCGATCAGCACGCTGGTCAACCCCAAACCGATGGGGTAACCCGCCAAGCGGATCAGGTGTAGGGCACGCAGCTGATTTCTCATGGCGCTCATCCCTGGGATTCGGGAGATTGGGCCGCAGCCCGTCCTTTTGTCGTTAACATCCAGCCTCTTGGTTCGGCCACGGCCTGGGATGGACAGTGACTGCACGCCTTATGCAGACCACACGCACGACACGCACTATCTTCAGGCGTCGCCAGGGGAACCAGATACCCTTTGCGGGCCAACGTTTCCAACATTCTCGCCAAGAGATCTTCACTGATTTCCAACTGCTGCGCCAGGTCAGCGTGGCTATGCGCATCGCCGGTCGCCATCTTTCGTAGTATCTTCTTTAACACAAAAGACTCCTTAATTCACCGAGTACGTGGGAGTATCAGGGGAAAAACCGCGACGTCTATTATCCGGCTCCGTGGAGCTTGCCGGCGCGTCCGTGGGCCTATCCATCTGCAGCATCGCCAGCCCCATCAAGGAGCGCAACACGGAAAGGGCCTGGGGATAAACCTTGAGTTCGATCCCGCGCATGCGCAGCCCAAACCCCGTTTTCTGGTCTTGTCCCAACAAGCCGTCTGTTTGGGTATAGATTTGTTCGGCGAGTTTGATGAAGTCCGAGGGCGGCAAGCGCAGGGACAGATTATCCCAAATCAGGTGGACGGTGCCATGTTCACATTGAGCGACGTAGCGGGTAGCGCTGGCTTTTGCCAGTATCGTTAAGTGCTTACACATGATCCAACACCTCGTATGGTCTTTCACAAACAGGGGATGGCGCTGTCATGCCTGCGCCACCCCCAACAGTTCTCACAGCCTATAGCAATCGTGCTACCCCAACCCCAGCAGTACGCCGCCCTGGAAAACCACCGCAGCGATGAGCCAGGCTAAGAGCAATTGTCCTACTACGCTGACCCACATCCACTTGGCGCCCAACTCCTGGCGCTCGGCAGCGATGGCGACCATGCACGGCGTGTAGAGCAGGACGAAGAGCATGTACGAAAGCGCCGCCAGCGCGCCGTGACCGTTGCTGGTCGCTTCGAAGTCGTCGCGCACAGCCACCATCAGCCCGGTCATTGCTTCTTCCTCTTCGCCTTCGAAGAGATCGATGCCCACGATCAGGAACAGCGATTTGAGCGTGTCGATGGTCGCGCCGACAAAACTGGTGAGGATCTCCCCGACGTCCTCGAAGAAGGTGGTCGGTTCGGATGCTTCCTCGGCACCCTCAACGGCATAGACTTGTGCCATCGTGCTGACCACGACCTCTTTGGCAACAAAGCCGGTCATCAACGCGCTACTGGTGCGCCAGTTACCGAAGCCGGCCGGTTTGAAGACCGGTGCGAGGCCCCGCGAGACTGCTGCGAAGGCGCTCTGATCCACCTCGGTTTCGGCAAAGGAGCCTCCGCCACCTACGGGGATCGCCAACAGCACCCAGATGATGATACTCGTGACCATAATCAGCCCCCATGCCTTGCGCAAAAAGTTGCTCGTGCGTTCCCACATGTGGAACCAGATGGCCTTGAGAGTCGGCAGCCGGTAGGGTGGTAATTCCATCACAAAGGGTGCCTGACCCTTCCCTTTGAAGACCGTGTTCTTGAGGATCACGCCCAGGACGATGGCGACGAGAATACCGATGATGTACATCCAGAAGATCGCGGCCCCGGCCCGCTCTGGGAAAAAGATAGCGGCGAAGAGCGCGTAGACCGGCAGGCGCGCACCGCAGCTCATAAAGGGCACCAGCAAGCCGGTCAGGATGCGGTCCTTCTCGTTCTCCAACGTGCGCGTGGCATAGAAGGCGGGCACGGTGCAGCCGAAGCCCACGATCATGGGCAGGAAACTCTTGCCGTGCAGTCCGAGCGCGTGCATCAGTCGATCCATCACGAAAGCGGCGCGCGCCATGTAGCCGGAGTCCTCCAGGATCGCCAGGGCCAGATAGAGCGACATCATCACCGGAACGAAGACCAGCACGCCGCCCACGCCCGCGATGATACCATCCACAAAGAGACTTTCGACCCAGGTGCCGCCCAGGCCCAGCCCGCCGAGGATAGCGACCACCCAGTTGGTGAAGGGCCCGCCGATGACGCCATCCACCCAGTCCAGGTAGGGACCGGCGACGTCGGTGGTGATCTTGAAGACGGCCCACATCAGCGCCAGAAAGATGGGGATGCCGAGGACGCGGTGGGTCACGATGCGGTCGATTTTGTCGGAAAGTGAGAGTCGATCCTGCGCCGTGCGCTGGACGGCCTCTTTGACGAGACCATGAATCCAGCCGTAGCGGCGGTCGGCGATGATGGTGTCCACTTCGTCGCCGTAGACGTCGCGCAGATGCTCGACGCTGGCTTCGCTCTGGGCGAGTAAGAGGGAGTGATTACCCATGCTGCGTAACTTGACGAGGATATCTTCGTCTTCTTCTAACAACTTCACCGCCAACCAGCGCGGATTGTAGCGTTCACGCAGGTCAGCGTCTTGCTCGATAAGGTCTTGCAGGGTGACAATTTCGTTCTCTACTTCAGGCCCGTAGTCGACCAGGCCCCGCGTCCGCGTGTAAGCGACGGTATGTGCTTTCGTCATGCTGATGCCTCCTGTTGTCCATTCAAGGCGGCGACGATGGCCGCCCCCAGCTCGTCCATGCCCCTGCCATCTCGGGCCACCGTGGGCACCACGGGGACGCCCAGGCCCTGCGATAGTTTCTGCACGTCGATCTTCAGCCCTTTGGATTGGGCGATGTCGGCCATATTGAGCGCCACGATCACCGGCGCGCCCATTTCGACGATCTGCACCACCAGATAGAGATTGCGCTCCAAATTGGCGGCGTCCACCACGACGACGACGGCGTCCGGCTGCGCGTCGATGATAAAGTCGCGGGCGATGATCTCTTCCAAAGAAAAGGCCGTGAGGCTGTAGGTCCCGGGTAAGTCGACCACGGTGTAGGTCTGCCCGTCATACAGCCACGTGCCTTCTTTCTTCTCGACCGTTTTGCCCGGCCAGTTTCCCACGTGTTGGCGTGCGCCGGTGAGCGCATTGAAGACCGTGCTCTTTCCGACGTTGGGATTGCCCGCCAAGGCGATGGTTGTGTTAGTCATTGTTTCACTCCTGATAAGTTAGTTGACAGTTGCAAGTTGCAGGTTGCAAGTTGCAAGTTGAATCTCAGATATGCCTTCATCTCTTACTTCCTACTCCTTTACTCCCTACTGCTCGCTCCTTGTTCTGCCGGAGCTACCATGATGTGGTGCGCCATCCCGCGTCCAATGGCGAGACGGGCGTCTTTGACCGCCACGATGACGGGGCCATGTCCGTTACGCTGTAGCAGGCGCAGGGGCATGCCGAGGGTCAAGCCCATATCGGCCAACCGCTTGCGCATCCGATGTCCCCCGCGCAGACTGACCAACGTCACAGTTTCCCCGGGTTGTGCCATCACCAGCGGCATCATAGGCATTCACTCCGTCTCGACGTGGATAGCGTGCGCTTCCGATCTGCGCAACGAGAGGCTGTAGCCGCGCACGGTGAACTCGATGGGATCACCCAGGGGCGCCACTCGCTTGACCTGCACCTCGGCACCATTGACCAAGCCCATGTCCAACATCCGCCGGCGGATCGCCTTCTCACCTTCCACGCGCTGGACCGTCCCGGAGTCCCCAGGCTTTAACTCACTCAAACGTCTGATCATCTTTCACCTCTTCTTATGGTAAACAGTAACACAAACCGCCTATATGATTAGGCTGACCTAAATATTATCAGGAGATCGGTCATTTGTCAAGGCGTTTGTAAGGTATACCTAAAAATACTCTGGATCGAAAAAGGTAGCAATTCGAAGCAATGGTATGCACCCTCACAGCAAGCCCTGGACCCAACTTCGCGGTAAGCCACGAGGCAGGCGTAGCGACAGGCAGAGTCAATCACCTTGACATGACCTAATCTATAGATAAAATAGCGTCGGCTATCCCTTGAAAGGCAAAAATGGATGACTTATCATAATGAAAAAACCATCGAACCCGTGATTGCCGTCATTGATGGCATGGGCGGCGGCATCGGCGCGCAGATTGTGACGCAGGTGCGGCAAGAATTGCCGCTAGATATCGAGATCATCGCGTTAGGCGCCAACGCCATCGCCACCCAGAAGATGATGCAGGCGCGGGCCAGCCGGGGCGCGAGCGGCGAGAACGCCATTCGGGTCTCAGTCAACGAGGCCGATTTCATCCTGGCGCCCATCGGCGTCGTCATCCCCAACTCGATGATGGGCGAGATCACGCCGGCGATTGCCGTCGCCGTAGCCGGGGCGCGCGGGCGCAAGCTGTTGCTGCCCATCAACCAGCCACATTTTGAGCTCGTCGGTATTGAATGGCAGGCGCTTACCAAACAGATCAGCGCTGCGATTGACCTCATCCGGCAGGCGCTCACTCAGATGGGTTGACATCCCGGTCATCTATGCTATAGTTGCGGCTGTTGGCATGAAGCCAACCTACAGGTGTGATGAAAACGCCATTCACCGGTCTGAAGATCGGCGCTGGCGTTTTTTGTGTGGTAGCAGATAAGGAGTAGGCGATGTGTGAGTCCAAAGTCTACGTAATGGATGAAACCGGCACACACCAGGTTATGGACAACGTGACGCAAGTCCGCCGCGAGAACGGGATGTACCTCCTGGTGAATCTGTTAGGTGAGCAAAAACTTATTCGTGGGCAGATCATGCGGATAAACTTATTGGATCATGCCGTCTACCTGGAACGTGTTCCAGAAACATCTCCGCCCCACCATACCCTGAAATAACATGGTTTGAGCACTTACGGCTTGGACCGTCAAAAGAACTCTTGAAGCGGGTGCTACGCGCGCGCGTAGCGACCTGCTAAGGCAAACCCATAGGGCCATGAAGGCAAAAAACCGGCTTGAAGCCGGCGCCTTTGTGGCCCTTTTTACATGCAGGATTACAGAACATTCACTTCACTGAGGAGGCTTTATGTGTGACACCTGTGGTTGTGAAGAGCATACCCATACGCACGATGTAGCCGCGTCGGCGGGAAAAATACCGGTGGTCCAGAGCATTCTCAGCGCCAATGACCAGGCGGCGCAACATAACCGCACGCATTTCGCCGAACTGGGCATGTTAGCCGTTAATATCATGGCCTCGCCCGGCGGCGGCAAAACCACCTTGCTGATGGCGACGATAGCCGCGCTCCAAGATAAGCTCCAGATCGGCGTGATTGAGGGCGACGTCGCGTCGCAGGTGGACGCCGAGCGCATCGCCGCCACCGGCGCGCCGGTGGTGCAGATCAACACCGGCGGGGGCTGTCATCTGGACGCCCCCCAGGTGCATAACGCGCTCCACGCCCTGCCGGAATGTGACCTCGACGCGATCTTTATTGAGAACGTCGGGAACCTCATCTGTCCCGTCGCCTTCGATTTAGGCGAGACCCACCGCGTCGCCCTGATCAGCGTGCCGGAGGGCGACGACAAGCCCTATAAGTACCCCGGCATCTTTGAGGCGGTCGACCTGGTGGTAGTGACCAAGGCGGATCTGTTGCCGGTGCTGGATTTCGACCTGGAAGCGTTCCGGGCGTTAGTCCACGGCCTGAATCCCAAAGCGCAGGTCATCACACTCTCGGCCAAGACCGGCGCGGGGATGGAAGATTGGCTGGCCTGGATAGAAGCGCAGAAGGCGCGGGTGTCGCCGCAATGAAGTCACCCCGACATTTTCTGATTACCGGCGGCGCGGGCTTCCTGGGCATCAACCTCATTCGTTACCTGCTGCACCGGGGCCACCGGGTCACCTCGCTGGACATCGCCGATTTCAAGTATTCCGACGTCATTGACCAGGCCCAAGTCATTCAGGGCGATATCCGCGACATGGACACCGTCGTGCGGGCGATGGCGGACTGCGACATCGTCGTCCACGCAGCGGCGGCCCTGCCCCTCTATCCGCCAGAAGATATCTACACCACCAACACCGACGGCACGCGCAACGTCCTCGAAGCGGCCTACCGGCAGGGCATCGCGCGCGTCATCCACATCTCCACCACGGCGGTCTACGGCATTCCCAACCATCACCCGCTGCTGGAAGCCGACCCCCTGGACGGCGTCGGCCCCTATGGCGAAACCAAAGTGCAGGCCGAGGCCATCTGCCGCGAGTACCGGGCGCGGGGGATGTGCATCCCCATCCTGCGGCCCAAGTCCTTCATCGGCCCGGAGCGGCTGGGGATCTTCGCTTTGCT
>DAOTUH010000498.1:0-6174 GCA_034437255.1 Anaerolineae bacterium | reverse complement strand
TCCATGGCGTAGCGCACGATCATGCCGAAGCCGTTGCCGATGCGCGAGCGTGAGAGCAGGCGGCGGGCCTGCGGGGGCAGCGCGTCGTCGGGGAGCAGATCGAGCGTCGTGTGGACGTTGGTCCCGGAGACGACAGCGCGCCCCGTGACGCGGCGTCCGTCGGCGGTCTCGACGCCCACGGCGCGCCCTTCCTCGACCAAGATGCGGCGCACCGGCGCGTCCAACGTGATCTCACCGCCGTGATCCTCGATCATGCGGGCCAGCGCCTGGGTGAGCATGCCGGAGCCGCCTTTGGGCCGCTTGACGCCGCTGACGTGGTACATGGGGTGCCAGAGCGCGAAGGGCGCGCTCATGGGCTCCGTCGGCGGCGGCCCGGACTGCGACGCCATCCACGCGATAAGGGCGCGCAGCTCGGGGCTCTCGAAGGTCTGCCGCACGAACTGCCCGTAACCGTGCAGGATCTCGGCTAAGTAGGGCAGGCTGTCGCGGCCCATGCCGCTGCCCAGCACCAGGTGGCGCCCAAAGTTGACCAGCGTCGGCGGGTGGATGAAGGATTCGACCATGGCCCGCGCCATGGGCGTCCACGTCTCGATAAAGTCGCGGTACGCCTCGGCGTCGGCGGGGGAGACCTGCGCGATGTTCTCGCAGGTGCGGTCCACGTCGCGCCAGAGGGTGATCTGCTTGCCGTTGGGGAAGGGCGCAAAGAAGAGCGGATCGACGTCGAGGTAGGTGAGGCCGTAGGACTCCAGTGCCAGGTCGGCGATGATGGGCGTGTGGTGGATGAGGATGTGCGCGGAGCCGCCCAGGTCGAAGTGGAAGCCGGGGACGCGCTCCTCGGTCACCACGGCGCCGCCGACGATGGGCCGGCGCTCCACCAGGTGGACGGCGTAGCCTGCTTTCGCCAGGTATCCGGCACAGACCAGGGCATTGTGCCCCGTGCCGACGAAAACCACGTCATAGTCTGCCATCACTCTCTCCTTTATCGTCGTGACGTTGAAACGTTCGAACGTTTTAACGTTTGGACGTTCCACCAAATGCGGGGCAAACGGCGTAACTTGCCGCCCAGTCCAATGTAGGCGCGGCGGTTGAGGTTGTCCATGCTGTGAGCCTCCAGGTCGTCCAAAATGGCCTCGTAGAGCTGGGCGGCGGCGGCGATGGCGAAGCGTCCGTCGTGGTGCAGGTAGGTGATGCCGGGTAAGGATTCACGATATAAGCGCCGCACCCGGTCAATCTGAAAGCGCATGAAGGCGTGCCAGCGGTCGTCGACGCGCCCGTCGTCGATATCGGCCTCGGTGATGCCAAACTTGTCCAATTCATCCTGCGGTAAGTAGAGCCGCCCGCGTCGCCAATCCTCGCCCACGTCCCGCAGAATGTTGGTCAGCTGGAGTGCCACGCCCAATTTGACGGCGTAGGGAATTGCTTCCGTGGAGCTGAAGCCCACGATGTACATAGTCATCAGCCCGACGGTGGAGGCGACGCCGTAGCTGTACTCCGCCAGCTCCTCAAAGGATGTGTACCGAGTCTGGACGAGATCACGGGCCACGCCGGTCAGCAGCTGTTCAGCGTAAATCTCGGGAATTTTGTAGCGGCGCTGCGCATCTGACCAGGCCAGCACCACTTCATCCTCCGGTTGTGGCGGATCGTGGAGCGCCCGCTGGCGCCACGCTTCCAGTCGGGAGCGAGGATCGCCGTCGGTTCGATCCACGAGGTCATCGGTGATGCGGCTGAAGGCGTAGAGAGCCCGGGCCGCGCGACATTTTTGTTTTGGCAACAGTGCTGACGCCAGGTAGAAGGTTCGGCTGTGCTGCCGGATGACTTCTGTGCTGGCGCGGTACGCATGACCTAACACAGCGGCTGTCATGTCCGAGGCGGCCGGTGGCGGTGGGTCATTGATGCCTTCGTGTGCCCAATTCAGCAGGCGTTGTTCCCAAGACGTGGTAGCCACATTCATAAGGTTTACTCTCCCTCGTATCCAACTGTGTTAGAACGCATGTAAGTTGAGTGGTGTATCCTGGTCGCCTTATCTTTATTATATTGCATTTGTGCTAATTGGAAGAGTTTGTTCCTTGCGAATGCGCTTTTCTACCAGCGCGGCCGAGAGCAACACGATAGGCACGCCGGTGCCGGGATGAGTGCTGGCGCCGACGAAGTAGAGATTGTTATAGCGGCGATGGCGGTTCTGCGGGCGCAGGTAGCCGACCTGCAGCACGTTGTGGCTCAGGCCGAAGGCCGTGCCGCGCGCCAGATTCCAGACATTCTTGTAGTCCGGCGGCATCAGCGTCTCCTCAAAGCGGATGCGCGAGCGCAGGTTCTCGACGCCGATCTTCTCCAGGTTTTCGATGACCCAATCCCGGGCGCGGTCGCGCATGGCGTCCCAGTCCTGGGGCGTGTTTTCGTCGAGGCAGCCGACGGGCACCAGGACCATGACAGCGTCACCGTCCTCGGGCGCCATGCTGGGATCGGTGCGGGTCACGGCGTTGACGTAGAACGACGGCTCCTCGGGCATCGTGAACTCGTCGAAGATCTGCTCAAAGGAGCGCCTGTACTTGTGATCGGCGAGGAAGGCGTTGTGGTGCAGGAGCGCGTCAGAGCGGTCGCCCGCGACGCCCCAGTAGAACATGATGGCGGACGAGGTGTACTTCTTGTTGTGCAACCGCTGTGCCATGGGATTCTCCGGCAGCAGCTCGGCGTAGACGTAGGGGACGTCGGCGTTGGCGATGACGAGGTCGGCGTGGAGCGTCTCGCCGTCCTCCAGCGTCACGCCGGTGACGCGGTCGCCGTCGACGTCGATCTGTTGGACCGGGGCGTCGTAGTGAAACTCGGCGCCGAAGCCTTCGGCGATCTCCACCAGGCTCTCGACCACGCGATAGAGTCCGCCCATAGGATACCAGACGCCTTCGGCCAGCTCCGTGAACTGGAGCAACGTGTAGGTCGCCGGCGCGTCGTAGGGGCTGAGGCCCAGGTACATGTTCTGGAACGAGAAGGCGGCGCGCAGGCGTGGATCCTTGAAGTGCTTTTTGATCACGTTGATGTGCTTGCCCAGCGGCTTCAATTTCCAGAGCAGGGGTAGATGTTTGGGGGCGAAGAAGTCGAAGGCGTTATAGAAGTTGCGGCCCACGAATTTCTCCAGCGAGAGGTAGTAGTGTCGGTAGCCCTCTTCCATGAAGTCGAGCAGCGACTGGAAGGAACCCGGCTCCATCGCCTCTAGCTGCTCCCGCATCTCGACCATGTTGGGCGTGATGTCCAGGTAGCTGTCGTCGTGAAAGTGGACGCGGTAGTTGGGCTCGACGCGCCGCAGATCCAGGTGATCCTCCATGTGCTCACCCAGGTCGGCGTAGGTCTGGGCGTAGGTCTCCGGCATAAGAAAGAGCGTCGCGCCCATGTCGAAGCGGTAGCCGTCGCGCTCCAGCAAGGCGACTCGTCCGCCCGGTGCGGAGGTTTTTTCCAGGACGGTGACGTTATAGCCGAGTTTTGCCAAGCGCGCGGCTGTGGCAATCCCGCCCACGCCGGCACCAACAACGATAACTTGGGTCATGCTTTCACCTCTTTTTGTTTGATGTTCTATGTTTTCTGCGAAGTATGCTTGGCTCCTTTGAAATAATCATGACTCACCTGAAAAAAGGTCCAAGAAATCGGATTTTTAGGTGGCCATACCCCACATCTAGAAATTTTGATCATGAGAAACCCACATATAGTATCAAGTCGTAGAAAAATCTGATTTCTGCTAGTTATTTCAGGTGAGTCAATCATTAACCTCACGCAAAGGCGCCAAGAACGCCAAGGAAACTCATAAGATGGTAAATTTTATTGATCCATGTTGGTTTTGATGTTCAGAAAAGTAATAAGCAACTTAAAAATCTTGGCGACTGTCCGACCTTTGGTCGGCGGCGTCTTTGCGTGAGACACAACCTTTTTTAGCAAAGTCAGGCTTAGCGAATATCAGATGAGGGTGATTCAAACGCATTGGGATACGGTCAGGAGGCCGCTCCCAGCTAGCTCTGACCGGTCTCCTGACCGCGCCAACCTGTTTTAATTAACTGAAATGAAACACACCCATATCAAATTCGTTAATCTGTTTCCTACTGATGATTTTGATACCTCATGCAAGGTGTCCGGTAGCCGAGTCTCATGGTATTTATTATACTTTGCTGTCCATGTTTTGTCAAGGTATGAGGCGTAAATATAAACATATTCTATTCGATTTACAAATGTTGTCGATATTCATAGCTACTGTTTTGTCAAGCGTCAATTGATGAACGTGCATGGCGTCTTACCAGCCGGTGGTAACCCGACTGCCCTGGCTTGGTGGCCCTGGGAAGTCGCCATCCGAGGCGCTAACGCGCCGCGCGATCCCGTCCACCTGCGTGGGCGGTTGGCCAACGGCCCTGGTAGAGTACTTAACTACTTGTTTGGGCTGAAGATTGCCCTGACAAGAGGAGAGTTGTGTTATCAGAGGTATCTGAAAAGAAGAGCCCCGCACCACGGTGCGGGGTTGTCTCATCCTATCCAAAGGTTCAAATCGTCATAGTGGGGACGCGATGCCTAAGGCTCAGGTAAGGTTGTATCATTCTCGCTGTGAAAGGATCGCCAGATCCCCCGTTAGGGGTCCAAAACCGCTTCGCATACCTGGATTTGGCAATCCACTTCAAGCAAGAATAGAAGTGTAGCGAGAATGTTAAAGCCCTAGTGCTTTGTCAGGTTTCAATTGATGAATAGCACCGCGCCTGCCCTGGCCCGATGGCCCTGGGAAGTCACTGACAGAGACGCTGGCGCGCCGGGCATCGACCTACGTCGACGCATTTTCCGTCCACGAAGGTGGACGTTCAGCCGGAAGGCTTCGGTAGAGTACTTCAGTGCTCGTTGTTTAACCATCAAGTTTAGGTAAGATTTCCAAGCCGGTTTCGTGTAACAAGAGGTTCGTAGTCAGGCACGGAACCCGTGGAGTGCCGTTTTACGCTGTCCGACGCCACTCCGTTGCACTTCGTGGCTTACTAGGAGCCCTGTTACATTATGAAGCAACAAAGCATGGAATTATAGATCAAGAATCGAAATGGCCAATTTTGATAGTCAAAACCGATTATAGCATGTCTCATTCAGTTTCTTTTGCCAAGCGTTTGGCCAAGATCTGCAGCTGCATAAAGCTGATGGGTTTCAATAGAACTAGATCAGCTTGCTCCTCGACCATGTCCCCCATGTGGGCATCGGCTGTGGCGACCAGAACTTTGGTCTCGGCGAGACGCGAATCGGCGCGGATGTGAGCCAGGATTTCTTTACCTGAGACGTGCGGAAGGTGCAGATCTAAGATCAGTACGTCCGGCGTGACAGTCTTTAACTCCTCCAACGCCTCTGCCCCATCACTGATAACCTTGGTTTTGAATCCTCCGGCTTTCAAAGCCTCCGAGAAAATGGTTGCCAAATCGAATTCGTCTTCAATAATGAGAGCTAGCGGCTTGTTCATGTTGTCTCCTTTTTCGATACATGTAGGGGAAGCTGAATGATAAATGTGCTTCCCTTCCCGATTTCGCTTTCGACCCGAATATTACCGTTCATCAACTCCACCAGCTGTTTGACGATGGATAATCCTAGTCCGACGCCTTTGTGTCTCCGTGTTGCAGACCCATCAACTTGTCGGAAAGGCTCAAAGATGTATTCGATGGCATCTTCTGGAATGCCGGCGCCGGTGTCGGCGACTTCCATAGCCCAATATTGCTCGTTCGACCGATAAATGCGGACATCGATACTGCCTTCTGAGGTGAATTTAATCGCGTTGTTGACCAGATTGACGAGGATCTGTTGCAGACGTTGGGAGTCACCGACGAGAGCACTTGGGACGTTGTCCGCGACATGCGCGGTCAGTTGTAAGCCTTCAGCTTCGGTGAGCGGTTGCATGGTCGAATGTAAGTTCGCGACCAAGTCTTCGGGTGAAAAGGGCGTGGGATGCAAGGCCAGCAGCCCTGCTTCGATCCGAGCCTGATTCAGCAGATCGTTGACGATAGCGATCAGCTGGCGCGTGTTGATCAGGACACGGTCCAGAGCCTGCTCCTGCTTCTCTGAGACCGCACCGTAGATCTCGGCCTGTAGCATTTCCGCGTAGCCCTGGATACTGGTGAGTGGTGTTCGCAGCTCATGGGAGACCATAGAGACGAAGTGGGACTTGAGTCGGTCGAGCTCGCG
>DAOTUH010000497.1:0-2727 GCA_034437255.1 Anaerolineae bacterium | reverse complement strand
CGCGCCTCCCAATCCTCCACAGCATTAGTGATGGCAAGGTAGTCCTCCCACACTTCGTAAGGATAGAGCTCAATGCGCGTATCGACGAAGACCTGGTAATCGGGATATGCGGCCCAGATCAGGTAGCTGCCAAAGGCGAGGTCGTGGAACAGGTGCCCCGGTGGTTGTGCTTCCAGGAGATAGGCCGTTGCCTCGACCGGCGTCTCCGCCGTGGAGAGGATCCCCGCTTTCTCCTCCGGCAGCGGCAGCGCGGTCTTGAACCACGGTAGCGTCAGCACGGCAGCGCCCAGCAGCAGAACCGCGACGAGCCGGTTGAGCGTCACGTTTCCCGGCGCGCGCGAAGGCGTGACGTTGAGCTTGGCAGCCAACGCAGCGAGGTGCCGCGTCAGCACCGGCGCCATGACGAGACCGAACCAGAGGATGCCCCGCGCCGTGCGCACGCCCAGCCCGCCGAAAGCCAGGAACGTGCCCAGTTCCATCACGGTGGGACGGCGCGGGGAGAGCGCCAGCACCGCCCCGCTGCCCAGCAGCGCGAGGTAGAAGAGTAGCCCATCGCCCGGCGCCAGCGTCGGCGGCGCCCATTCGGGGATCATGGTCTGGATGCGGGGATCGGCGCCCATGCGCGCCACGTAGCCGATGCGCTCCAAACCGTAGGGCGAGAGCAGCAGCGCCAGCGCGCCGGTGACCAGGGCCAGCGCGGGCGCGAGGAGCGGATGAAGATCCCATCGTTCATCGTCAGCGCGCGTGCGGACGACGCGCCAGCCCCGCTCCGCCAGCCAGAGCCCGAGGAGCACAAAGCCGATGGGCCACGAGCCGTGGCTGTTGGCCCAGATCCAGAGGCTTGCCGGAAAGAGCGTCAGCAGCCAGCGGGTCTCGCGCCGGTCGTAGAGATGGATTGCAATCAGGATCACCGCCGCCATCAGGAAGCCGGTGGCCTGCGGGCGCACGTTCCAGTCATTGATCCCCAGCGCCGCGGCGGCTAACGTCGCCAGCGCAGCCACGCGCCAGCGGCCCGACTTGGCTTGGGCAAGCCAAAGGACACTCGCGTAAGCCGAGGTGATGATCAAACTGTGCATCAGGACGATGAGCGGTGGCCCGCCCAGCCGGTAGACGACGTAATACCAGGCGTCCATCAGCCAAAAAACCCAAAACGTGTACGATGTGCCGGCGCGGATGAAGGAGAAGGGATCCACGGTGGGGATCTGGCCCGTGGTGACGATCTGCTCGCCGACCTTGAGGTGCCACCAGAAGTCCTGCGGGCGGATGGGGTGGGTGTTGACGAAGACGAAGACGCCCACGAGGACGGTCAGCGCCCAGAGATGCGCCAGGGTGGGGCGGCGGGATTTCGCCATTCAGGCCTCGCTTTTCAGTAGCCGCGTCACGGCATACGCCGGGCCGCGCGCGCGGACGTGGGCTTGCCAGCGCTCAAGAGTAGGACGCCGCGCCGGGTCGCGCACCTGCGCCATGGCGTCCGCCAACTCGGCCTGGGTGAAGCGGTTGGGGTCCAGGCACGCGGCGACGCCCTGGGCCTCGGCGTCGTGGGCGATGGCGAACTGGTCGCTGGAGAAGGGCAGGATGAGCATGGGGGTGCCGAAGTACAGCGTCTCGGTGAAGCTGTTGTTGCCGCCGTGGTGGATGACCAGATCCATGTGGGGCAGCAGGCCCTTCTGCGGGACGAAGCGCTCGACGAGGACGCGCGCGCTGCGATAGCGCGCCAAGGCCTCCTCGTTGGCGCCCGCCGAGACGATGAGCGTGCTCTCCGGGTAGGCCCGCGTGATCCCCTCGATGCAGCGCGCCAGCACGTCGTCGCGCGCAGATAGAAAGGTGCCAAAGGTGAGCAGGATCGTCGGCGCAGCGGGGTCAGCCTGCGCCAGCCGCTGTTTCCACCGTGGCGGCAGCGGCTCTTCCTGGAAAGCGTAGCCAATGAAGAGTGTCTTGATGCCGTCGTCCTCGCGGTGCAGGTGCCCGAAATCGGGCGAGTTGAAGACGATGGCGCGGTCCGACGTCAGCCGGAAGGCGTCGCGCACCGGCGGCAGCGTTGGGTCGTACGCCGCCATAATCTCGTTGAAGATCACCGTGAACCGGTCGCGGGTCTCCGCCGCGACGGCGCGCAGGTGCTGGATCTCCGCGTCGGCGACATCGAAGGCGCGGGGCCAGGCGTACGGCACGCCGAAGAGCTGCTCTCCCCGGGGCACGTAGGTGGGATGTCCAGGGCAGAAGGTGACGAAGGGCAGGCGCAGACAGGTCAGCGCCAGCGTGACGGCGTAGGAGAGCTGGTCGACGACGAAAAGGTCCGGCGCCTCGGTGTCAGCCAGCGCCGCGATCTCTTCGCGCAGCCGCACGGGATCGGTGAGCATATCCTGCTGCCGGTGGCGCGATTGCAGCACTAGCGTGGCGATGGGACCGTCGCGCGTCGCGTCGAAGAACGCTTCTAGCCGCCGCGCCTCTTCTTCCGCCTGCTCCGTCTGCTGGGCGACGCCGGTGTTGGCGTTGCGATTGATGTCCAGCGGCGCGAAGCGCAGGCCCGCTGCCTCGATCTGCGGGCGGAACGCCTCGCTGCACGCCACGATCACCTCGACACCCGCGTCAGCAAACGCCCGCCCCAGATTCAACAGCGGGTTGAAGTGCGAATAAAACGGTGGACTGAGAATGATAATCTTTTCGTAACTCATGCTCTACCTGTATTCTGTGTTCAGTGAGGATTTTGAGAGCCAAAACGTGTTGCGT
>DAOTUH010000496.1:0-11409 GCA_034437255.1 Anaerolineae bacterium | reverse complement strand
TTGATCATTTCCTCCTCCACTATCACTAAGGGTTTACCCCTTGATGATAGCAGAAATTTGAGTAAGGTGGGCCTGTTTTCGATTGTCAAAACCCGAGTAGGTGGCCCTGTTTTAGATTATCACAAACAGTATCTGAGAGGGCACAGTTCACGCTCACCAAATCAGATTCTGGTTTTCATGTGAAGCGCTTGTTCGTGTACATAACACGGCTCTCAAGTGAATCTCACTACTTAGCAAATAACCAGCGGGTGTCTTTTCCCCTGAAAGTGCAACGTGCTTGGGTGCCCATAGCGTTGGATATATGTCCTTTCCGTACGCTGTACTGAACCTACGATATAAAATCCTCGAATTCTTCAGGCCCGTCAGGGTATCGTCTCTCATAGAATGTCTCTCGCAGCAATTCCGGCTCGACTCGGTGGAGCGAGGTGAGATCCGGCTCAACTCGCGTGTACTCCAACGCTTCGTTCATAATGTCTGGAAGGCCGAGCTCTGCTCGAACAGCGTCATCTTCGTCATCAATGCTAGAATAAAGTATTGCGTAGTTCTTGGCAAGATAGGGATCCTCAACTTCCTCAATCAAAGCACGTAAGTTGGCAGCATTCAGATGATCTGAGTTCTCTTTGAGAACCAAAACTTCGGATGCCATTGTCCGCTCAGCAACCGTGGTACCTTGAACGGCTATATTCTGCAGGATATCAATCGAATCTTCGTTCAGGTTTTTGCTATGGCCAAAGGCTTTCAAAATCGCTGCGCGTACGTACCCCCACTCCGCTTCCCCTCGTTCTGCCAGCGCAGTAAAAGCCCCAAGCAGTGATCGTTCATGGCCCTGCAGCACTAAGTCTCGACAAACTTGGCGGGGACGAACCAACCAAGGAGTTTCAACAAGGATACGGATTACTTCATCAACTTGTTCACCAAATCCAAGTTGTCCAAGTCGATTCACAGCAAACTTTAGTCGTCGCTGTGCCCTATCACGTTCTACATCATCGTCTGCCTCGATCCCATTAAGACTATCTTGCATCAGTTCTGATAGATCATTGACTAGGTGCGAACGTTTTCCGATCCAATTCCGTCGCTGAGTTGAGTTCATACGGCGGAACTCCTCTCGCCAACATTCTACATTCTCAATCTCAGCTAGACTATCTCCAGAGGGGAACCTTACTTGATTCCAGAGGTTGAACAGACGCCGCCACCATTTTAGGTTACCATAGACCTTCCGACTCAATCGAGACAAACTTAGAAACACACCAATGCTTCCTATCAAACGCTGATATCGCCCAACAAAGGCCCACCAATCCAGGGAAGCAAGATGAGCGTATCTAAAAGGGATTCGGTATAGGTCAGCGAGTAGGTAATTGTGCCTTCTTCCCAATTCCTCAAGCACATCGTCCTGTTCCGTAATCGCTAGAAAGGTTTCCGTCGGCATCACTTTAGTCTTTCCTTCTGAGCGGGTTAAGGTTGGATCAAGCAGATCCAGATGACGGTCAAGCGCAGAGAGTATCTCTGTGTCATCCACACCAACTGGCAATACCATGATCATATCATCCACGTAGCGGTAGTACTCGACCCCCCACTCGTTTCCAGGGCCGAATACATCATCAATGGGCGAAAGGTAGATATTAGCCAGAGCGCCGGAGATGATGTGGCCCTGCGGTATTCCCATCCCAAATTCTTCAAGACCGCAATCCCGGCAGATTAGATTCCTGGTCAGAGTTTTTATCCGTGAGAGCATCAAATCTGAATCGCGGGATAGCCCTTTCCAAAGTGTGTCTTGGACAATGGTTGTGTAGAATGAGGCAAGGTCGGTCTTCACGACAGTCTCCATACCGGGCTCTGAAGCCTTGGCGCGTGCATCCGATATGAAGCTCGTATGTTGCTCATACCAGCCTTTGTAGAGTCTCTCACCCCTCCCGCCCGCCAGACCGTAGGCGTAGCTCCGGGGATGATGTACCCGTCGGTACTCTCTGGATTTGACTTGTAATACCGCTGTCGCTAGGATTTGGTCCTCAAGCCTGCAGAGGCTCATGGGTCGTGGCAGTTTATCTATGCCTTTTGGCACCCCAAAGTTCAGCATCTCTGCCACGCGCAAGGCCTCCCATCTGTAGGAGAGTACTTCAGCGCGAAGCCGTCTGACTCTCTCTTCTACGTCGACTTCAAAAAGCCGGATCTCGAGAGTGTCTTCAAGTGTGCTATATGCAAGTGAGTTCCTAACACGAGCCCACGCCAACATCAGGTTGTCAAGGTTCAATACCTGCTGCCAAGCAGTATCCGCCATATAGTTGGCGTTCGTGATCCAGATGTGACCGGCATCATACTCTCTCTCATCACTGTGTACGTATTCACGATGCTTTCGGTGGAATGACTCTGGTGGGTTTGTTATCAGATGGACATGATGCTCTGCCCGTCGGTTGCTTATGCCATGCTGTTGTGACAGAGAGGAGACTATTCCTCGCTGTAACTCTCGCATTTCTGAGAGCCAGCTCTGATGCGGCTGATTGTTCCGGGTACCCAAAGCGCCAACCAGCAAAACTGCGAGCTTATCAACTAGGCTGGAGGCCAAAATGGAATTAACTACCGCTGCCTCCTGCCGTCCCACGTGTTCGTGCCCCCTCTGTGGTAGGAGCCCGCCGAACCCCAGGTCCTCGATTACCTGAAGCTTCTGACTGCGCTCCTCGTGTATAGTGGTAAGGGGGCGGATGATATTGGCCAGAGCCAATACGACACAGTGGGATCTCTGTTGCTCACCAAGCATCTGTCGGAGTTCCGCTAAAGCAGTCACCAACGTGCCAAGATACATTTGTGTTACTTCAACATCCACAAGCAGCCTTGCAACCCTCGAAGCACACTCGCGCACGAATCTTGGATACACAGTAAGAGCATGCTGGTTAGGATCAATGCCAACACATTGGATTCGAATAGGGAAGAGAGGCAGGCCTGCATCCAACCGGTATTGCTGATAATTGACCATCATCGATATCAGAGCAATGGATGCCGTGCCCGCTCCACAACCATTGTCAATCACCGTAATATTAGGCTGACCCAAAAGTCCCGAATCATCATTCCTGTGACTGTCTTCCTGGAGTCTTAGCAAGGAGCGATAAACTTTCATGACATGGCTGGGAAGATACCTGCTGACCTGCCCCCCGATATCGGGTAAAGTCATGCCATTCAAATCAGGCCTCCGCTTCTCGAAGCCATCCATCCCAGGCTGGCTGCGCAACCAATCCATGATAGCAGAATAGGCGTCATCTATCTCATCTGGGAAACAGAAGCGCGACTGCGACATCTCTTGCGCTATGAATGAACGTCTGGCCTCGCCTACAGAATTCACGAGCGATTGTACCCCCAATCAACGAGCATCGAGGTATAGTTAACTAGTCGCTTGCACATATCACCATCTCAATGGTCCGATCTCAACGAATCTTACGGCCCTGCCCAATGTGGTCGGCATCGTCTATCAGCGAAGTGAATATCATCGCACCATTCGGTAGAAAACCAGGAAAAGAATGTCGTGCCCACCAGGGATCGGCTGTGTTGGAACGCCCGGCGGATACGCTTCCTTCGCGCACTCCCTGTGGATGGCGGAGAGGTACAGGGAGACTTTGATCAACTTCTTGCGTCATTTAAGTGTCTTATTCCTCATTTTCGATACTAGATTCGAGATAGTCAATGAAATCAATCAGAGATTGCAGCATCTGTATCACGCAGTCTGTTTCAGCACTGTAGTCTCCGCAACTCTTGTAAAGAGATGCGGTCGGAAAGCGTTTCACAACGCGGAGTTGTGGCTTCATCTCAATTTGTAGGCCTTGCACGTCATGTTCAACGTTCAAGCGATGAACAAACGTCGTTATGGGTTCGCTGATTTTGCCTCCAGCCGCCCTGAAGTGGTTTCTTCCAACAACAAAACAGTCGGAATCACACAAGGTTCCGTTTTCATTAAGTATGTTTTCAAACGTCTGAATATGAATCTCATCCATTGAGCGTTTATCTTCATTGTCACTTCGGTACCCTAGATCGATAGTCTGATTTGAGTCCAAGGTTGTACTATGTAAAGCAGCTCCGTGCAAATCAAGTACAAATCGTATTTGGTGCCCCCTGATGACGTCAGCCAATCTTTGCTTGTAATCACAGTCACGATGGTAATTGGGATCATATTGTTGATTGCAAGCAATAGTAGCAATGACCGAGGTTTCACATAGTCCACCTAGCAATAACGCTATGCCTGCCGTATACTCATCTTCTTCATGCCACCTTTGTCTTCTAGTGTTACGAAAAGTCCTCGCTCCGTGGGGCGCTGATAACATCACCGATGAGGGCCGAGATTGCACAATAAAAGATTTACCGTCATCCGGTAGTTCATTGTAGCTTATTCTGGATTCAATCTCGACAAGTCGTGCAATATGCGCTGGTTTTATTTCCATTGGGTTCAGACTCCCTGAGTTTAGAAGTCAATGCCTAGATCTTCGAGATCTCTCTTTGACACAACCTGAATACTATCTAGTCGCTTGAGTATATAGATGTGTACTTGGTATTCATCCATATTGACAGTGAACTTATAGTTTTTCGATGTATTTTGCAGTCGCACTTTGCGCCCACTACTGGGTATATCCCAGCATATGACCTTTGGATACTGAGAGGGATGGTGTCCGTGAGCCTTATAGGAATAGAAGTTGTTCTCGATTTCAATCACAGCTGTTCTCAAAGGTTCACTATCTTGATCCTCCTGGAAATTGACGAGAAGATCCGGTCCTTTGCGCGCTCCCACATATCCCAGGCTCTGAAATTTGTAAAAGGGCAGAGCACCCAAAGCCTCGAGCTTCCAGATCAAAGCGTTGACTTCATTTTCGTTTTCTGGTTCCCGCATCAGCAACTGGGCAGGCTGATCTTCCTGTTTGAGAACGATCCATTGTTGATCGTCAGATTCGATAGCACGTTTCTCGTCTGCGAGATGCTTGGCTGCTCTCTGGCGTTTCGTCGCTTTAGGAATGGGTCTGAACTTCTCCAAATAAGCCGGGGACGTCTCAAGTTGATCCAGAAGAGCCCGAACGGCTTTTCTGAATTCTACTGTGGCGGCGGAATCGACGAGATCACTACGAGATATATTCATCTCCCGCCCCATGTGGTCGCATTCTACAATCAGACAGGTGTTCCCCTTACCCGGATAACCACGCAATATACTACGGGCCCCAAACGCTTCCATATCCAATTCGAAGTAGGGAATGCCTTTTGTTGACAGAATCAAACCCGTATTGAGACCATTCTTGTCAAGTCCATAGCGGTTTCCCTCCCAAGTTAGGAACCCTTTCAAGGTTATCAGACCAATATTCTTCCAAGAGGTGGTGACGTTGACAATCAAGCGCTTCTCCTCATCATCAAACACCACACCTTTTGGCCAGTGAATTCCTCTGAATTCAGAAAACCCAAATGGAAGAACTTCTGTATTGCCTAAGACAGAAACAGTGATCTCTGGTGGAGATTGCCGATCTCTAGTGAAGCCTGCAAAGGTACGATGAAGTAGATACGAGCGAATCTCAGACGGTGAGAAAGGGCTATCTTGACGGTGAGGTGGGTGACCAATCACCTTGATTCGAGTACCGGTTTCTCGGGAGCTTTCCTCGTACCTACTAACTCGCGGTTTTGGCAATAGCTGGCGTTTCAATGAGCTCCAAGGTTCATTGACGATTACGTTGTATTCCGCGCCGTTCTCGGATCGAGTCTCAATCTCAACACGGCGTGATTGATAGGCAAGCTTGGAACCGAGCCCCTTCCAGGAGAATTCATCGGAATCTGCTCCTGCGATTGCGCTCATGCCTAAACCCAGGAATTTATCAAGACGACCGGGAAACCTCTGATCACCGGTGAAGTTCATCCCACATCCATCATCGATAACATCGAAGATGTGACCATCTCTATCCTTTGTGTAGCTAATTTCAATCTGCGTAGCCTCAACTTCTCTCGCACCTGCATTAGAGAGTAGTTCTCGTACCAAATCAAGAGAATGTTTTCTCTCTTTGATAAGGTTCAAGAAAATGCCTATTTCATTCTTGAGAATATCAACTTCTTTGGCTTCTGACTGCATCATATCGCCTATCGTTGGCATCTTATCCTCCGCGGCTTATGAAATGCTAAATTGGTCTCACATTCGATTCAGGCCATGCTAGAGCACCAAAATCTATTCTGGCTTTATGCTCCGACTCAGCAGCTCATTGAGATCGTAACTAACGCTGGTCACCGCGAACTCCGGCTCCTGCTCAAACGGCTCTCGGACGTAACGCAGATCCTGGGCGTGCCCATCGGCGACCTCCACCAGGGCCAGAATAAACTGGCTCGGGCTGTTGATCGCCGTCAGGATCTCGTTGCGCGTCACGGTCACGGTGCGGGCTCCTGCGCGGCGTCCCTTCACCTCGATGAACCGCAGCCGCCCAGCCTCTGGGTCAAGGCTCTCCACGTCGTAGCCCAGGTTTTCGTCGCTGACGTCCTTGGGATGGTATCCCAGACGGCTTTCAGCCTCAATCACCGCCTGCATGGCGATGGCCTCGGTCACCTTCCGGTGCTGCAGATGCGTTGGCGTCTCCTCGCCCATCAAGAGGCCCACAGGCACGACCAGCGCCCCGCCGACGATCACCGGTGGGGCCGCGGAGACCTTGCGCTCACGTTCCAACTCAGCGGTCCGCTCCTCCAGACGCGAGACCAGCCGGTCGGCCCGCTGTTGGGCGCGCTCCGCGTTGACGCGCAGGCCGGGTCGGCGCTTGCCGGGTTTGTTAGCGCGCTGTCGCAACTCCGCCGCACGCTTATCCCAGTAGTTGATCTCCTTGGTGAGCCGGGCGTGGACCGCCGCCAGCGTCTTATCGATGCGCGCCTCGCGCCGGTCGCGAATGCGGGCCAGATGCTTCGGTACCAGATGCTCGATGGCGTAGGAGGTCGCCTCGGTTTCCAGCGCCTCCTCCGAAAGCCAATCCATCTCTAGAAGCGATTGGATCTCGCCCCACTCTTCAGCGGTCGGCGAGCGGTAGTTGAGGTAGGGCGCGTACCCACCCCGACGGACGTGACCCGCCTCGTCGATCTCGACGAAATGCACCTCGCGTGAGATCGTGCGGCGCGAGCCGTCCCGCCGCGATCCGGCGTCCTGAATGCGCTGTTCCAGGAAGAAGAGAGCGCGCGGCTCCGTGTCCGGATCGGTCGGGTCGACCAGCACCGTGCCCTCGCGCAGCGTAGCCTGGTAGTCCTCGCGCACCAGGTCGATCACCGTGTCGAGCAGCGGATGACTGGGACAGAGAAAATCGGCGTCCGGGATTCCGCTCTGGTTCATCAGCGCCTTATCGAAACAGACGCGGTCGTAGGTCTCCAACACCGGCACCGACGTGCCCAGGGCCTTGGCGTGGTTGCGGATCCGGGCGGGCACGTAGCTGACGCGGTAGCGGCCCGGCTCCCGTTCGTGCATCGAGCCGCCTAGCTTGGCAAAGGCCTCGGCAAAGAAGGACTGGATATAGTGCGGCTGGAGCCTGCGGGCCGCGTAACGCTCCATCTCCTCTCGGATGCGCGTGATCTGGCTCGTATCCATCGACTCGCTGGCTAAGGCGTTGGCCTCCAGGAGCTCACGCACGTGCTCGCGATCGACAGCCTCGTCAACAGCCTTCTCCAACTGCGCCCGGACATCGGGCCGGTCGCCGTAACGGATGGCGTTGACGAGCAGTTCCCGCAGCGGCTTGCGGTTGAAGAGCTGTCCCAGAATATCGAAGACCTTGCCCTGCAACGCCTTGCTCTCGGCCTCCAGTTTGGTGAGCAAGCGGGCGTAGACCGCGCCCTCCCGCGTGTTGCCTGAAACTAGGTTCCACAGGTGGCAGACCTCAGTCTGGCCGATCCGGTGGATGCGCCCGAAGCGCTGCTCCAGCCGGTTCGGGTTCCAGGGCAGGTCGTAGTTGATCATCAGGTGCGCACGCTGCAGGTTGATGCCCTCCGCTGCCGCGTCAGTCGCCAGCAGGAACGTGACGTCGGGATCGTTGCGGAAACGGGCCTCGATCTCCCGGCGCGCCTGTCGGGGCACGCCACCGTCGATATGGACCATGATGTCGGTGCGTCCAAAAAGCGTACCGATGCGCTGATGAAGATAGTTGAGCGTGTCCCGGTGTTCGGTGAAGATGACCAGCTTGCGGCGGCTGCCGTTCTCATCGACCATGGGCACCCGGTGCTTGGCGTGGGCATCCTCCTGAATGATGCTTGCCAGCTCCTCCCACTTGCGGTCTGTGCCATCGCGAAGCAGCTGGTGGGCCATCGCCTCGAGCTTTTCGAGGGTCTCGATCTCGGCCTCCAGTTCCGCCGCAGTGCGGGCGGCAGTGGCGCAGTCGATGATCTGATCCTCCAGCGCTTCCACTTCCTCGGCGGGCGCATCTTCCTCTATCTCCGCAAGATAGTCTGGGTCGTAGTAACGCGCATCGGCGTCTGCGGCGACGCCTTCGCGCTGATACCTACGGGCTTCGGTCAGGCGTTTCTCCAGCCGCTCACGGCGTCTGCGCAGCGAGTGATAGATAGCTGCGGTAGACGAGGCGAGGCGGCGCTGCAGAATCGTCAGCGCAAATCCCACAGTGCCCCGGTGCTGATTGTTGAGCAGCTGCTCGGCGCGGTTGAACTCGTTGCGCACGTACTCGGTGACCGCATTGTAGAGCTCGGTCTCCTCTTGTGAGAGCGGATAGTTCACCGTGTAGGCACGCCGCTCCGGGAAGAGCGGGCGTCCGTCAAACCGGCGCAGATCCTCCTTGACCATCCTGCGCATCAGATCGGAGACGTCGATCTGGTGGATGCCAGGGCGGTAGTGTCCCTCGAAGCGGTCGCGGTCCAGTAGCGCGAGGAAGAGCTGGAACTCCACCTCTTTTCCATTGTGGGGCGTAGCGGTCATCAGCAAGAAGTGCCGGGTGATCTCTCGCAACAGCTTGCCCAGCTTGTAGCGCTGGGTCTCCTCCAGTTCGCCGCTCCAGAAATGAGCGGACATCTTGTGGGCCTCATCGACGATAATCAGATCCCACTCCGTGCGTTTGAGTTGGGCCTTGAGGTTATCATCACGGGCCACCTGATCCATACGGATGATGGCGCGGTCTTTTTCGGCGAAGGCGCTGCTGGTTACTGCATTGTCGTACATCTCCCGGGTCAGGATGTCGAAGTGGATCTGGAATTTGAACCAGAGCTCGTCCTGCCACTGTGCAGCGAGACTGCCAGGCACACAAATCAGGCAGCGTTTGACGTCGCCGCGGACGATCAGCTCTTTGATCAGCAGTCCGGCCATAATGGTCTTTCCCGCGCCGGGATCGTCGGCCAGCAGAAAGCGCAGGGGATGCCGCGTCAGCATCTCCCCGTAGACCGCCGTGATCTGATGCGGCAGCGGCTCGATCAGCGAGGTATGGACGGCGAGCACGGGGTCAAAAAGATGCGCCAGATGGATGCGGTAGGCTTCGGCTGCAAGGCGGAACATCCCGCCAGAGGCCGAGAAATGCCAGGTTGGCTCCGTATCCTCAATCTTCAGATCCGCCTCGTCGTCGCGGAAGAGCAGCTGGGTTGCGGGTTGCCCGTCTGCGCGTTTATAGACCAATTCAACGGCGGTGGAGCCGTGCCGCTGGACGTCAATTACCGTCACTTTTTGGTTTGGTAAGACGCCAGTCACGCGGCTGCCGGGTTTCAGATCTTCAAGGTGTGCCATGAGAATCAGTATGACTCCGATTTAGTCTGGATTTAGGATCGATTTAGGGTGGATTAAGTATAGGCCGGGCTGGTAGGCAGACCACTCCTCCTTGACTTCTCGTTTTCTTGCTGTGAGACGCATATGCTAGCCTCTCCTATGAAGCAACAAAACCCACCGGCCAGTTGATTGCTCCTCTGCGAGGTCGCTTGCAGCAACTACAGAGGCAGCACAATCAAGTTGACACCGGTGAGCGAGGGATTACACTAGGAGTGCTAGGCCGCGCGACCGGTCTGGCCGTCGCCCCAGGTGCGGGAACACCGTGGGGCTCTTCTCTTGTCACCCTAAGTATATAGAGTTGGTAGAAATGGTCAAACAATCAATTCGCCCCTTCGCACGTCGTTCAACATCTTATGGCTTTGGGCTTCTTGGGTCACGACTCAGAAGGGTGTACGCTTTTGGCAGTGTGAGTACTTGGTATCCCTACACAGTGAAACGATGAACTATGGGCGGAGTGTCTCCCAGCGCCAAACTTCGCTCTCCATCGCTTCCAGGCTGCCCGGCCTGATTTCGCCGTGGGTTATCTGATGCCGGCGGATGGCCGACTTCAGGAAGCGGTGCTGCTTCCCCTGCATCTCCTCGCTGAAGACGACCAACATTGGTCGCTCGGGTCCCAGGCCCAGCGCTTTGGCCCACTTCTCGTTCTGGCGCATGGTAGCCATACGGCAGATCAACTTCTAGATCACCAGCGGCGGGATCTCCACCTTGCGCACCGTCAGCCGGGGCGTCGCCAGCTGGTCCGCTCCAGGTCGCCAATGGGCTCGTCATAGGTCTCCTGCAGCTGGCAGTCCAGCGTCGCACGGTTGTCACTGAGAAGTTAGATGCGTGCCCGGCGCTCGTTACCCGGCACCTGGCACAGACAGCGGTTGTTGGCCTGCAGTACGAATTTCTCACTGCTTTGGATTTTGCGTGCGAAGCCCCGCGTGTTCTGGATGAAAGGGTGATCCTCGTTGGGATACTCCAAAGCCATGACAAACTCGGTCACGACATAGCGCCGATGAGCATCGTCTTGCCGGCGCCCATCGCCAGCGCTAGATTGTAAGCTGGGATAGTCCAACATCAGCGTCTCGTGGGCCGCCTCCACCTTTTGCACCTTGACAAATGGCTTATTGGTGAGGTGTAGTGCCCCCCAAAAGCTGGACACTCTTGGGCCATTTCTTAGTTAATGAGCCCGCGTCTGGGCCTGCTCAGACCGCCACTGTGCTTCAAACTTGGCGGGTGTGAGATAGCCCAGCGAAGAGTGAATCCGCTTGTGAGCATAGACATCGTCCAGGAACCGCCCCAATTGGCGGTGAGCATCATGATAGTCTTGATATTCCGATAGGTCAACTTCATCCTCTTTGATGGTCCGAATGAGCCGCTCAGCGTACCCATTCTGCCAGGCAGCCCCGACCTCCGCCATGCTGATGCGCACCTGGGCGTCCTGGAGCAGCTGGGTGTAAGCTGTGGCCGCGTATTGCCCACCTTGATCAGAGTGGTGAATCTCTGGGGCTTGATGGTGGGCCAACGCCCGCTGCAAAGCCCGCAGCGTCAGCGTCTGATCCAGACTGCGCGCCAACTGCCAACCCCGGATGCCCCGGGTGAACACGTCCATCATCACGGCCAGGTAGATAAACTCAGCATGGAGGCGGATGTAAGTGATGTCCGAGACCCACACCTGGTCAGGCCGGACCACGGCCAGG
>DAOTUH010000495.1:0-1674 GCA_034437255.1 Anaerolineae bacterium | reverse complement strand
AAAACGATACGTTGGTTCATGATGTGACTCCTTTCAGGACACGGACAAACACGGATTTCACGGTTCTTCCTTTTCTTTATCCGTGTTGATCTGTGTCCATCCATGTTCTATTTTCTTAGCCCGCGATGCAATCACGTCCACAATTCGTTCAGAAAGGCGATTTTCTCCCGATCCTGGTGGGGGCCGCCGCCGTCGTGCTGGTTGTAGCGCCAGATGCGGATGTCTTTCGGGCCGGCGTAGTGGTTGTAGGCGGCGAAGACGGTCGAGGGCGGGCAGATGTCGTCCATCAGGCCGACAGAGAAGAGCGCCCGCGCCCTGGCGCGCGCGGCGAAGTTCAGCCCGTCGAAGTAGGAGAGGGTCTCAAAGACGACGTCCACCTTGTCGCGGTGGATCTTGAGGAAGCGCGTGATCTCGTTGTACGGATCGGTGTCGACGAGCTCCAACGCGCGGCGGTAGTGGCAGAGGAAGGGCACGTCGGGCAGCACTGCCTCGACGTCGGGGACGAGGCCGCTGACGGTCACGGTGAGTCCCCCACCCTGGCTGCCGCCGGTGATGGCGACGCGCCCCGCGTCCACGGCGGGATGGCTGCGGGCCGCCTCGACGGCGCGCACGGCGTCGGTGAAGACGCGACGGTAGTAGTACGTCCTCGGATCGAGGATGCCCTGCGTCATAAAGCCGGGCTGGTGCGGGCTAGTGCCGTCCACGGGCACGTCGGGCGTGTCGCCGTGCCGCCACGCGCTCCCCTGCCCGCGCGTGTCCATCACCAGGTGCGCGTAGCCGACGCTGCTCCAGAGCAGCCACTCGATGGGGAAGCCGCGCCCGCCGCCGTAGCCGATGTACTCGACGACGCAGGGCAGCGGCCCCTCGCGCCGGCGCGGCAGGAGAAACCAGCCCTTGACCGGCTGCCCGGCGTAGCCGGCGAAGGTCACGTCGTAGACCTCCACGGTCTGCAGGCCGACGTCAACGGGGTCAAAGCGGGCATTCAGAGAAAACTGGCGTGCTGCGTCCAAGGTCTCCGTCCAAAATGCGTCAAAATCCTCTGGTTCCTCGCGCTCCGGCGTATACTGCTTCAGCGCGGGGAGCGGCATATCGAAATGAGCCATGGCAAACTCCTTTTAGATACTGATTGCTTGAAGCTGAATGCTCGATGCTGCTCAGCAGAGCTCGTTGAGGAGATCGATGGCGGCAGCAGTGGCGATCTGGGCGCTCTGCGGGGCGAAGCGGGCGGGATAGCGGTAGAAGTAGGAGAAGAGATCGACTTCGGGGCCGCCCTTGGCGTGCTCCGCCGCCGTAGGCAGGTAGCCGATGCAGTCGTCGGTCACGCTGGCGAAGAACGCCTGGGACGTGGGCGCAGCGGCCTTGATCGCCTGCCCGATCTCCGTGAAGGTCTCCGCGCCGAAAGTGACCAGGCTCACGTCGCCCAGCCGCACCGCGTTGACGTGCAGTGGCACGCTCCAGACGCCGTCCCGCGCCTCGACGCGCGAGCGCCAGGGGTAACGCCGCCAGAGCAGCAGATCGACGAGGGGTGCCAGGAACTGCGGCAGATCCGCGTAGTCGGCCAGTACGCGGCGATAGGTGTGCGGTGGACGAGCCGTGGTCGCCGGGGCCTCCAGCGGCAGCCAGACCTCGCGGTGCTGCCAGCGCAACGGCGCGCCATCCAGCGCGGCGAGATCC
>DAOTUH010000494.1:0-11681 GCA_034437255.1 Anaerolineae bacterium | reverse complement strand
AATAATGTAAGGAAACAAACGTCTTTCCCCTCTTTTAGCACACGAATATAGCGAATACTTGGAGGACACAACGGAACAAAAGTGGGATCAATCGTGACCGGCCATTTGATCACCTTTTCACCACCCTAGATGGATACTGCCGATTGGGAAACCTATACTCGGCTTTGGGAGGATCGCTAGACATATTTTGGGCGCGACGGAGACGCCGGCCCTAACAAAAAGTGCGCTCAAAGCAAAAGGACCGTCCTATGACGGTCCTTTTCGCTAGAGCCACCATCCATCAGCGGATGGAGTTCACCTTATCCATAAAGGCCTTCACGCGGGCCTCATCGACGTGGTTCTCGAAGACGCTGTCGATCTTGAAAGTGGTGCCGACGACGGCGCCGTCGGCGACGCTCAACTGCTCCTCCGCGTTCTCCGGGCGCACGCCGGTGTTGGCCAGGACTACGGTCTCGGGCACTGCTTCCTTGACCCGTTTAAGCGTCTGCGTGTCGGTTTTGGCCCCCGCCGTCAGACCGGAGACGCAGAGCGCATCTGGACGGTGGTTGAAGACGGTGGACCTGGCGATGGAGACCACGTCCCGATCCCCCAGATATTTGGCCGCCTCCGGCACGATATTGAACAGGAGCTTGACGTCCTGCGCTCCGATGGCGTGCTGGTGACGCACGACGGCCCCGCAGCTGGTGTCCCAGAGGCCGAAGTCGCTGGCGTAAACGCCGGAGAAAATCTCACGCACGAACTGCGCGCCCGTGGAGACGGCAAGATCCAGCGAGGCCTTGGGGTCCCAGAGCACGTTGACGCCGAAAGGCACTCGAATCTCGGGCATCAACTCGCCAATGATGCGGGCCATCGCCGCCACGGTGACCGTCCCCACCTCCGTCAAATAGGGCAGGCTAAACTCGTTGGAGAACATCACGGCATCCACGCCGCCGTTCTGCAGCGCCAATAAATCCTTCCGCGCCCACTCAATGACGGCGTCCATGCCACCCCCCGTGTCATAGCCCGGATCGCCTGGCAGCGCCATCAAATGACACATGGCGATAATGGGTTTCTTGGTCCCAAACACCGCTTCCGTCCAGTATGCACTCATCTGTTCACCTCTTTCCTTATACAACACGTTATCACGAGTCATCTCCGCCCTCTACTCTACCTTAGCAAGGCCACGAAAGCAAGAGCAAACGAAACAGTTCCAGGGCACCTCAGACACCATAGGCGATCTCGCGCCGTGTTCGCCATGTGCATCAACCCCGGCTTCGTTTGCCTGGCTTTTGTCTACACAGGTTCTACGTTACGAAGAGCGTTTTCGCCAACAGACCCGCTTCGAAATCCCCGCAATTCGGCAATTGACATCGGCTCTCCTCCCGGTATAATCTTGCTTTGATGTCAGGATAAGGAGAACAAGTGTGAGTTCTATAGCCACGTGGGTCGGAGATAACCGAAGAGAAGTTGAGCGCTTCTTCAAATTTGCCGTCGTCGGCACCATCGGCGCTGCCGTCGACTTCAGCACACTCTATCTGGTGCATCGGGTCATCGGCTGGCCTCTGGTGCTCTCCAACACCATCTCCTTCACGCTAGCCGTTTTGAGCAACTTCACCTGGAACCGCTACTGGACCTATCCTGATTCCCGCTCCAAACCCATCACGGCCCAACTGGGCCAGTTCTTCACCGTCAACATCGCCGGTTGGGCCATCAATACGGGCATTCTCCGACTGCTGGCCCTGCCACTGACCGCGCTGGTAACGGACTTGGCCCTGGTCGCCGGTTCCGAAGCCGCGTATACGCTGGGATACAACGCCGCCAAGGTCGTTGCGACCGGGGTGGTCTTGTTCTGGAACTTCTTTATCAACCGTTTCTGGACGTACAACGATGTCGACTGATGCACATCACCGTTGACTACACCGCCGCAGCACGCCAGGGCGGCGGCATCGGACGGTACGCGCGAGAGCTGATCGGCGCGTTGTTAGCCGCCGATGATAAGAACGAGTACGTCCTCATGGCGGCAAGCGCCGGTCTCGGCGAGCAATGGCGCGCTGAGCAAGCGCGACTCCACGCACTGGCAGCGTCCCCCGAGCACCTCACGTTTCGCTCCCTGCCCATCACCGATGATTGGATGGCCCGCATCTGGCAGCGCCTGCGGCTCCCACTGCCCGCCGAGCTCGTCACCGGGCCGGTGGACGTGTTCTACTCACCGGACTTCGTCCTGCCGCCGCTGCGTAAATCGACACGCTCGCTGCTCACCGTGCACGACCTCTCTTTCCTACGCCACCCAAACACCTTTCCGCCGCCGCTGCTCCGCTACCTGAAGCAAGCCGTCCCCCGCAGCGTCACCCGCGCCGACCACATCCTGGCCGACTCGGACGCGACACGCGACGATCTGATCACGCTGCTAGACGTCTCGCCACGGCGCGTCACCACGCTCTACAGCGGCGTCTCCCCGGATTTCAGCGCGGAGGCCGACCCAGAAGAGCGCCAACGGCTGCGAGTGCGCTACGGCATCGGCGACCGCCCCTTTGTGCTAACGGTGGGAACCGTGCAGCCGCGCAAAAACTACGTCCGCCTGATCGAAGCCTGCGACCCGCTGGCGGAGGCGCAGGATCTCGAACTGGTCATTGTGGGGCAACCGGCCTGGCTCGCCGCACCGATTCTGGCGGCAGCCGACGCCCGGCCCTACGTCCACCGGCTGGGTTTCGTCGCCGACGGCGATCTGCCCACACTCTACCGGCAGGCCGCCGCCTTCGCCTTTCCCAGCCTCTACGAGGGCTTCGGCCTGCCACCATTGGAAGCCATGGCTTGCGGCACACCCGTCGTCGCCTCGACCCGCTCCAGCGTCCCGGAAGTCGTCGGGGACGCTGGTCTTCGGGTCGATCCGCTGGACATTGCTGGCTGGAGAGAGGCACTCCAACGTCTTCTAGACGACACTGCGTTGTGCTCAGACCTGCGTAAGCGTGGATTCGCGCGCGCCGCAACCTTCACCTGGGCCAAGTCGGCCCAGGCGTGGCTGGAGACCGTAGAGCGACTGAGACAAACATCATGAACATGAACGCACCCCCACAACGTCGGCTCATGATGGCTCTCCTAATAGTATTGAGCATCGTCATCGCCACGCCCTATCTCCACATCGCGTTCACTACGGCAAAGAGTCGGTCTGTAGCGCCGCTAGATGATGCCTACATCACCTTTCAATATGCGCGTCAGATAGCCAATGGGCACCTCTACAACTACAATACCGGCGATCCGCCAACAACAGGCATGACCAGCATGTTGTACGGATTCCTAGTTGCCCTTCTATACTGGATCGGCTTCACAGGCGAGTCGCTTGCTGGCGTCACCGTCACCCTGGGCATAGTCTGGCTGGTTATCAACACATGGCTAACCTATTGCCTGACGTGGCATCTGATACCAGAGCAGAGGTATCGTCAAAAATGGGCGCTGGCAGCCGCCCTGCTGGTTCTACTATCTGGCGCAGCGCAGTGGAGCTTCTTCAACGGCATGGAAACGGGGCTCTTCACGATGGTGACACTGGCAGCACTCAATGCCTTTGTCGCAAACAAGCCCGGCTGGTGCACCGTCTGGCTGAGCATTGCTGGCATGACGCGACCTGAGGGCTTGCTGCTAACCGGCGCTATTCTCTTCAGCACAATAGCAGAAGACATACTGCACCGCCGCCAGCCGCGTTGGCGACAGATCCTACTCATCTCATTGGCTATCGTACCCGGCTTTCTGCCATCTGCAGCGAACTGGGTGGTAACCGGAAGCCCATCGGCGACGGGCTTTCAGGCAAAGGCGTGGCTTTACAACGTTCCAGCGTATCCAAAAGAGATACTACACTCAATGATACTGGCGTATCGCGATATTCTGCTGGGCTCTTTTCTCGGCTGGAATTCACCCGTGCCTGCGTTCACACCACCCGGTCTGCTTATCTTGATGATCTTGGCATGGTTTTTCTTCGGTTGGGAACAGCGTTGGAAAAAGCTCTTGGTAACGGGATTATGGTTCTTTGGCGCCGCCCTCGCCAACGCAGCGCTCATCACCTCCAGCTGGCATGTGGGCCGCTACCAGGTTCCCCTCATCCCGCTAGCCTTTAGCATCGCAATTAGCGGTCTCGCGGCGCCGGAGCAACGCACTCATCGAAGGTGGCAGCGAATCGCAGCGGTGATCTGCACTTTCTACCTGATTGGCGCATCAATTCATGCGCTACCCGATTTCATCGCTCTCTATCACCGATCTACCCGCACCACGGTCAACCAGCAGCTGGTACTGGCGGATTGGATGCGCGAGCATCTGCCGAGCCAGGCCCGCGTCGGCGTCCACGATACCGGCAGCCTGCGCTATGTCGGCGAGCGCCCAACCTACGACCTCGTCGGACTGACTACGCCAGACGCAGCGGAGGCATGGCGTCACGGCGCCGGCAGCGTCTACGAGCTGATGGAGAATTCGCCCATGCGGCCCGATTACTTCGCCATCTATCCCGACGCGTTCAGTATTCCTTACCTCGCTAACACAGATCTCTTCGCCGAGGAGTTGCTCCTCGTCAACGTGCCCTATGCCTACATCGCCAGCGCCGAGCCCGTGCAGGGCATCTGGAAGGCCGATTGGTCCCTGGCGAACAGCGGCACCGTTCCGCACCAACCTGATATCCGTGCCCGAACGCCCACCCTGACGCTGGTTGACACGCTGGATGTGGCTGATCTGGATAATGAGGCTACGCACAACGTCCACTGGTGGCAGGATCACCTACGTCCCGGCTTCCCCACTGAAGTTCATCAGATGAGGTATCGTGTTGATCCAACACAAGAAGTGCTGGATGGTGGTCGACTTCTGAACGGCGGGCTGACATTCCAAACCGCCAGCCAACCGGGGCAATCACTGTGGCTCATCGCACGGCTACACGCCCACGAGGGCGGCGCGGTCTTTGTCAAGGCTGATGGCGAGACCGTCGGGCACTGGGCCTACCCTCAAATCGCCGGAGAGTGGTTGGAGACCATGTTTAGGATCCCGGCCGAATTCATCACTGGTACGCAGACAGACATTACGCTGGACGTGGATGCCAACGCCGCCGGCTTCGTACACTACGCGCCCTACTATCTCTGGATCATGCAGGGCGAAGCCACGTTTCCCGATCCAGAGATCTCCCAACCGATTGATAATGTTACTTTTGACGACGTCATCTCACTACTCGGTTTCAACCTTCCCGCGACGACCTGGCAGCCCGGTGACACTGTACCGCTGACATTATACTGGCAAGCGAATCAGCGGGCCCCAGTTGACGCCAAAGTGTTCGTGCATCTCTACGAAGCTGATATCAGCACGCCGGTAACTCAAGCCGATGGTCGGCCCTACTTCGGAACACGTCCGCCCTACACCTGGTTTCCCGGCGAGATCATTGAGGACCCAATCACACTACCTCTTCCAGAGGACATCGCACCTGGAACCTATACCATCAAGGCGGGACTCTATTACCCTGATGGATCAGGTCGTCTCACCGCTTGTAAAGACGGCATGCCCCAAGACGCGAATCGCATGACGTTGACCACCATACAGATCGAGTGAAGAACGGTATCTGTTCATCAAATCACCCTCCACCAGTTGTACAAACCCCCTCAACTTGATATAATCCAAATATGAGAACCGGGCAACACTCTGGCTTCTTCGGATCCAACAGCACCGCTTGCGGAGGGCATTATGCGTATCGCCATCATCACCGGAGAGTATCCCCCGCTGGAAGGCGGCGTCGGCGATTTTTCTCATAGATTGGGCCACGCTCTGGCAGCGTTAGGACACGAAATCCACGTGCTCACCACCCTGGAACCCGATAACAAGCAACAAGAGGACGGGGATGAAGCAATCACGGTTCACCGCAAGATCAAGGACTGGGGATGGGCCGCCCACGCTAAGATCACCTGCTGGATTGAGACAGTCGAACCCGACGTGGTTGATATCCAGTACCAGGCCGCCGCCTATCAGATGCGCGGCGCCATTAACCTCTACCCCCGAAGACGAGGCTGCCACGTCGAGCCCCCGCTGGTAACCACGTTTCACGATCTGCGCCCGCCTTATCTCTTCCCTAAAGCCGGTCCGCTCCGCACGTGGGCCGTCTATCAGCTGGCGAAATACAGCGACGGCGTCATCGTGACCAACGGCGCGGATTACACGAGGCTGGATCAACACCTGGACGCAGAGCAGCACCCCCGGATCAAGATGATCCACATCGGCAGCAACATCGCGCCCAACCCTCCGGCGGACTACGACCGCGCCGCCTGGCGCGCGGCCCACGGCATTGAAGAGGACGAGCTGTTGATAGGCTTCTTTGGCTTTCTCAACGCCAGCAAGGGCGTCGAGACGCTGCTGCAGACGTTGGCGCGGCTGGTTCACGACGGTCTTTCCGCGCACCTGATCTTCATTGGCGGGCGGACCGGCTCCAGCGACGCCACCAATCGTGCGTACGCCGCCGCCATCGACGCGCTGATCGCCGAGCTCGACCTGGAGGCACGCGTTCACCGCACCGGGTTCGTCAAGCCATCGGGCGTCTCCGCCGCCCTCCTCGCCAGCGATATCTGCGCCCTGCCCTACCGCGACGGCGTCAGCCTCCGACGGGGGACACTCCACGCCTGTCTGGCTCATGGTTGTCCCATCGTCACCACCGAGCCGTCCACCCAGCTCGAGGATCTTCGAGAGGGCGAGCACGTACTGATGGTGCCGCCGGAGGACGTCGAAGCCCTGGGCAAAGCGATCCAACGGCTATGGAAGGAGGCCAACCTCCGCATCCGGCTGGGCGAAAACGCCGCGGCCCTCGCCGATACCTTCTCCTGGGAGCGCATCGCGGCCCACACCGCCGAGTTTTTCCGCCAGCTGAGCACTTGAAACTGGATGCTTGATGCTGGATACTCAATGCCGGTCTCCGTGTCATCTGCCCTCTATCCCCTCACGACTTCGTCATTTGATCATTTGTCATTTTTCATTTTAACATTCCTCCCTTTGCCCTTCCCCCCGCTTCGTGGTATCATCCGCTCCACGTATGGCTAAGGAAACGCACATCCGACAGCAGGCTCTTTTGCTCATAATCCTTGTGGCCCTTTTCGCCACCGCATTCCTTTATGGAGAAGCCACTCGATTGCCTTTCTACGCCGATGACCTCCAGCAGATCCCCTGGGTCAAGGCAACGCCGGCGCTGGAATACTGGTACCGGCTGGGACCCTACGAGGACTATCGGCCTGTGCGTTTCATGTTACTGCGCGCTATCTACACGCTCACGGGTGATCTGCACCCGGCGCTGCTCCACACGCTCAACCTCTTCGGACACGTGATCTGCGCGCTCTTCGTCGGCGCGCTCACCATGCAGTGGCAAGCGGTCGATCCGCGCCTTAGTGGCCCCTTGACCACAGCCTTCTTCGCGCTCTTCCCCTTCGCCACCAACGCCGTGCTCTGGGTCAGCGCCATCTCGTACTCGCTGACCGCCACGCTGGGCCTCGCCGCGCTCCTCGTCTACCGGCGGGCGCGCGCCCAGTCATCCCCGTGGCAGCATGGCGCCGCGCTCCTCTTTACGCTGGCGGCCGGGCTGGTTTACGAGGGCGGCGTCGTGGCAGGCGCAGCCATCGTCTGGGCCGAGCTGACCCTGCACAGGCGACCGTTCTCCCGGTGGGCGCCGGCCCACGTCGTCGCGTCCCTGCTTCCCTTCGTCGCCATCATGTATTTCTCAACCGCCGTGCCGACCCGATTCCTGGAAGGCCTGCATCCACACTACAACGTCGTCGCGTTGCTCCAGACTGTGGCCTATCCCATCGCGCCACTGGCGACGCGCACCGCCGCTCTCGTCCCTGTCAGCGCCGTCGTCTTGATGACCGTCCTCGGCGTCATCGTCGTGGCGGCCCTGGCAATCTGGAATCGACGGGGCGGGCGCGGACGCTGGCTCCTCTTCAGCCTAGGTTGGATCGCCATCTGGCTCGTGATGCCGCTGACCACGCAACCCTTCAACTGGTTCCGCGACCCCACGCGCTCCTTCTATCCAGCCTCGACGGGTATCGCGCTGCTGTGGGGCCAGACCGTCGCCGGGCTGACGTGGCA
The DNA here is from genome assembly GCA_034437255.1 of Anaerolineae bacterium. GTDB lineage: Bacteria > Chloroflexota > Anaerolineae > B4-G1 > SLSP01 > G713. Next base: position 3,620 of record DAOTUH010000494.1, on the reverse strand, counting down.
ACGTCGGGCGCGCTGCCGGCGCGGCCTACAACTTGCGCTCAGCCTCGTCATCCTGCTGCCGCCGCTGACCTTCGTGCGCGACGTGGTGCGCATCCATCGCGTGACGGGCAACCTACTCTGGGACGCCGTCGACGTCGCCCAAGGTGAACCTGGCGCGCTCATCGTCAACCTGCCGGGCCGCGTGACGCCTGTCAAGCGCACCTACCCACTCATGCACGAGGGCATCATCCCCATCCCGCCGCCCACCGACGGCGAGCTGTTCATCACCGCGCACACCGGGACCGAGCCGCAGATCACGACACGCGCCTTCGGCAGCATCATCGCGCCCGGCTTGCCCTACATCCTGGAACTGGCCGACCCCGTGCTCAGCGCCGAGGATCTGCGCGCAGCCGACGAGGTTAAAATCGTCGCGTACCGCCCTGACGAGATGGAACTTGTGACAGCCGGGCATATAGAGACCACCGCGCCGCCCGCCGAGCCGGTCGCCACTTTCGGCGACGCCATCGCGCTGCGCGAGGCGACCTGCCACTGGAGCGGTGCCGATCAGATCACCGTGGAGCTGGCGTGGGAAGTGCTGGACGACGTCGAAGGAGATCCCACCATCTTCACCCACTGGCTCGACGCGACCGGCGCGCTCGACGCGCAGACCGACGGCGCGGCGCTATATGGCCTCTATCCATTAACAGCGTGGCAACCCGGAGAAGTCATCCACGAGCACAGGGCAATCGACGACGCGTCTGCTTCGGAGGGCCTTGTTGGCGTTGGCATCTGGTCACCAGGCCAAAACGCGCGCTGGCTGGCCCTCAACGCGATGGGCGCCCCACTCCCTGATCAAACCTATCGAATCTCGTGCACACCACCGGAGAACAAACCATGACACAAGCCCATCCCCTCCCCCACCGGCGCCTTTTCTACGGTATCCTGGTCGCTTTTGTGGTGTTGGCACTGACGTATAGCGCCTCCGTACCTATCTTCGAAACACCAGATGAACTTTTCCACTACCCAATGATCCAGCATATCGCAACGGAGCAGGCCCTGCCCGTGTTGCCAACGGACCCCCACGCCGATGTCGGGCCCTGGAAGCAGGAAGGCGCCCAACCACCGCTCTACTATCTCTTGGCCGCACTCTTGACCGCCCCCATCAACACTGCAGACTTGGCTCAAGTCAGACATCTCAACCCCCAGGCCGCGCGCGGTGTCGCCACAGCTGACCGCAACAACCTCAACGTCGTGATCCACGATCCAGCGCGCGAGCGCTTTCCCTGGCGCGGCAGCGTGCTGGCAATACACGTGGCCCGTCTCCTCTCAGTTGCCTATGGCGCCGTCGCCGTGGTGGCAAGCTGGCACCTGCTGCAAGCTCTGTTCCCTCGACGTCCAAATGTAGCATTGGCAGCCACGGCGACCCACGCTTTCACGCCGATGTTCGTCTTCATAAGCAGCGCTGTCAACAACGACGCGCTGATCATCCCACTGAGCATCATCAGCATGCTGACCATGGTACACATCATCCAGGCTCGCCAGCTCAGCGTGACACGCTTTGCCCTACTCGGCCTCGTTCTCGGATTGGCCGCACTCACCAAGGCCAGCGGACTGGTACTGCTCCCATTGGCCTTCGCCACCACAGTGTGGACGTGTTGGCATCCGCCGGAGGGAACCTTTACCCGGAGAGCGGGACAACTGATAAAGCGTACTTTGACCTGGCTCCTCCCCTTTCTGCTCATCACCGGCTGGTGGTACGTCCGCAACCTCCGGCTCTACGGCGACCTGCTGGGGCTCAACGCCTTTCTCGCCGTCATCGGCCAACGAACCCACGCCCTCTCCCTCGCCGCGCTCTGGCAGGAACGGACATCCTTCCTGACCAGCTACTGGGGCAACTTCGGTTGGCTCAACGTTCTTATGCCCGAAGCCATCTACACAACGTTGAATGCCGTGACAGCTGCCGCGGGCCTCGGCCTGCTTTGGCGCTTCGCGCAGTGGCTACGCGAAGAAAAACCGCTCTGGAAGCGACTCTGGCCCTTCTACTGGCCGCCACTGACCGCCGCGCGGGCGCTGGCCTGGGCCTGGCCCGTCGCCGTCTTCGTCGCCCTGATCCGCTGGACGTGCATGACCATGGCCTCACAAGGGCGGCTCGTCTTTCCGGCCCTGCCCCTCTGGTCATTGGGTCTTGTTTGGGGGCTTTTAACGTGGGTGCCGCCTCAGCGCGTCCGGCTCACGCGGGCGACCATAGTTGCAATTCCCACCGTGCTGCTGACACTCACCGTGATCGCGCTACCCGCCTGGATTTTGCCCAGTTACCGACCCCCGGCACCGCTGCCCGAGACGTTCACCGCACCGAATCCGCTCAACGTCACCTTCGGCCAACACCTGCGTCTATTGGGCTACCGGATCGACACCGACATCGTAACACCAGGTGACTACGCGAAATTTGATCTGTATTGGGAGAGCCTCACCCCAACCGAAACCGAGCACCTGCTCTTCATCCACCTGCTGGGTGAAGGCGACCGCATCGTCGCGCAGCGCGATACGCTGCCGGGACGCGGGCTGCTCTCCACGACACAACTCACGCCGGGGCGCACCTGGACCGAACACCTCGCCATCCGCATCCCGCCCCAGGCCTACGCGCCCGATGAGCTCACCGTCAGCGTCGGCGTCTACGATGCGACCACGGGCGCCCGGCTGCAGACGCCCAATGGCGCCGACCAGATGCGCTTCGAGGAGATTGCACTCCAAGCGCAAGAGAGCAACGTGCCGAACCCGGTCCAGATTCGCTTCGGCGCGGGCATGCGGCTGCGCGGCTACGACGTCAGCGCGCTAACCGTGGCGCCCGGCGCGCCCCTGACCGTGACGCTGCACTGGGAAGGCATCGCGCCCATGCCGACAGACTACACCGTCTCCGTGCAGCTCATCGACGCGCAGTGGCGCAAGGCCGCCCAATTTGACGCCTGGCCGCAAGACGGCGCGGCGCCCACGTCCACCTGGCGCAAAGGCCAGACCCTCGAAGAGACGCGTGTCCTCCCCGTCGCCGAGGACGCTGCGCCCGGCGTCTACGACCTGCGGCTGGACGTCTACACGGTACAAGAAGGTCAGATTGAGCATCTACCGGTGCGACAGGAGCGAAACCAGACGGCGGAGACGCACATCATCCTGACACGCTTACGGGTGGGAGCGTGGTAGCCGTGCGAATCCGAGACCAGCTGCGACGTAATGGCTCAAACAGAGCTGTGGCCGGTGTCCCCACCGAGCCACAGCGGGCACGGGCCCTGGCTTTGGGCCTCCTGGCCAATGCAGGAGACCGCCCCAAGAGTATCCGGGACCAGCTGCGACGCAATGGCCCGGCCCTGCTCTTTCTTCTGGCGGTGACAGCGCTCTTTTTCTGGCCCGTCTGGATCGCCGGGTACACCTTTCCACGCGGCGGCGGCGACCTCTTCAACCAGCTTTATCCCGTCTGGAGCTACGTCGCGCACTGGGTGCGGCGGGGCGTCTTTCCGCTCTGGCACACAGGTTTGCAGGCTGGTGATCCCATCATCGCCGAAGCACAATACGGCCTGCTCAACGTCTTCAACTGGCCCCTCTTCCTCGTCGATCCGCTGCCGGACCGGCTGCTTCTGCTGCGTGGGGCA
>DAOTUH010000493.1:0-5026 GCA_034437255.1 Anaerolineae bacterium | reverse complement strand
GGTATGGAGGAGAAACGCGAGGAGCAGCAACGTGAGCAGGGTCAGCGCGAGGTATTGGTCGCCATGGCCGAAGTTGTGATCCAGTTGATAGCCGTGATTTTTCAACACGTTGTTGTTTTCGTTTTCGATCTTCCAATGCGCCCGCCCACAGCGCACCAGTTCGGCCAGGTTGTCTGCAGTGATGGTGAGATCTGTTATCCAAGTGTGGTGATAACGGGTCTCTCCTGTGTCACGGCGGGTGATGTGGAGTTCAAACCAGTTGACGTCCAGGGCATCTTCCCCAGCGCGCAACGGGACGTCATTGCAAAAACGATAGGTCCATAGTTCGCCATGTTGCCCGTCCCATTTGCGCACCGTGTGCGTCGTGACCTCGGTTTCCGGTTTGGCGAGCGTTTGGTAGAGCGTCACGTGGGAATCTGGCTTACAGCTAAACAGAAAGTGACCGTTTTGGTCGCGAATCTGGGCGCACACGGGCTGATGGGCATACAAATCATCGCCCATCACAATCGGATCCCACGGCGCATAGGCGTCCAGATGGTGGCTGAGCCAGCGTTTGCTGGCTTCCTGCTCGCAGTCCTGCTTCGTGTGGCCACCCTGGGGCATGATGAACTCCGGCGGCCCGGCCAGCACGTACGGATTGCCAGGGGCCACCACGGCCGAGAGTAGGGCCGTGTGGAAGTGTTGGACGTCCCCATTGCGGCGTTTAGCGTGCGAGCAGTTATCACATTCCAGCGCATACGAACTGAAATACTGGGTCCCATCCACACTGAGCAGGATATGCTGACCGCCTAGCACTTGATAGGCCTCCAGGTACCCTTCTGCCACCACGTCGCGCCACAAGGTGTGGAATTCGGGATAGAAATGCCGCGGCGCTATCGGATCCAGCATATCCCGGATGTGTTGATCGCACGGGATGCCCTCGATCTGGAACAAGGTCTCCGCATTACTACGACCTGACCGCTTTTTCATATCCTGTTGCCACGACAAAAACGAGGGCCATTGCAAAAAGAAGACCGAGAAGCCCCCCAGCACGATGTCGCTCATCGTATACGTGGTGTTTTGTCCGGTGCGGGGATCCGGCAACGTGGCGGAGCGCGCCTTCAGCCGCCTTATGAAACCCGTGAAGACACTATTTTTTGTGAGTTCTGAAGTCTGTTTTTTGGTTTTCATACGTTTACTATACCATTATCTGGCGTTAGTTAAAGCCGTGAGTCATAATTGGAATTGCTGCAAAGAAGGATTACCTTTGCTATCCTAAATTGTCAAGGTGCGCATGGTTCCCTCGTGAACCATGCCGCTGCTGGCCTATCTGGCTGTGGAGCGGGAAACGCCCCATCACCGCGACGCGCTGGCGGAGCTGTTGTGGCCCACCTCGACCAGCGCGCCGGCCCTGTTGCGGGATGTGCTTTCCGACCTACGTCGCATCCTCGATGACCGCGACGCCGAGACCCCCATCATCCAAATAACGGCGGACACCTTGCAGCTCAATCCCACGGCTCTGGAACAGGGCGCGCTGTGGTTAGATGTGGCGGCCTTCACCGCATTGGCGGCCGATCCGGCGGATGAAGCGAGGTTGAAGCGGGCAGCGGCGCTATATCGAGACGATTTCTTGCAGGCGTTCGCGCTGCGCAACAGCCCCGATTACGAAGCGTGGATCTTGCTCCGCCAGGAGACCTTCCGGCGCACGATGTTGGACACGCTCTATCGATTGGCGACGTTGGCGCTCCAGCGCGGCGACTACGCGGCGGCGCAGAGACACGCGCGGCGACAGTTGACGCTGGACAACTACAGCGAGGAGGCGCACCGCCAGTTGCTGCGCGCCCTGGCGTTCGATGGGCAGCGCAATCGCGCGTTGGCCCACTACGCGGCATACGTGGCGCTGTTGGACGAGGAACTGGGCGTCGCGCCCGACATTCGCACCACCGCGCTCTACCAGCGCATCCGGGGCCGGCAGATCCAATCGCAGAGCCGGGCGACGGATTTTCCGCCCTTTGTGGGGCGCGAGGCGGAGTTGGCCCGCTTAGAAGATGCGCTGCACGAGGCGCAACGTGGCGCGGGGCAGGTGCGCTTCGTGACCGGCGAGGCAGGCAGCGGCAAGACAATGCTCACCCAGGCCTTCAGGCGCCGCCTGCTGGCGCGCGGCCCCGCAGTCACGCAGGAGACACGGAATACACGGGATACAAAGGACGCTGTGGTGGTAGCCGGGGCCCTCGTCAGCGCCTGGCGGTTCGATCCCGACGGGGCTGTGAGCAGAAGCGCGCCGGCTAGGGGATGAGCACCGCCGAGGCGTCGGGCACGGGCAGGCGCAGCTGTAGTTCGCCCTCCTCGTTCAGGCAGTAGAGACCGTGTTCCGTGGTGGCAGTCCAGTAATCCCAATGGCTCAGGCAGGGGACGCCCTCCCACACTGCCAGCGCGCCCGCCTCAAAGGTGTCGGGTAGGCGCCATGGGCGCCCGGTTCCCTCGCTCAGCGAGGTGTGGCTCATCCCCCGCCAGGACTGCTGCTGTGTGGTGTTCCATCCCGGATGGTGATAAGCGTACAAGGTCCCGGCGACGATCTGGCCCCACAGGGGCGAGGCCAGGGGCAGCGTGATTTCCGTCAGGGCTGCCGGTTCCGTGGGATCGAGGAGGAGCACGTCGGGCCGTGGTTGCGCTGGCGAGCGGGCGCTGGCGGCGTTCAGTAGATAGAAGCGGCCCTCGTGGGGGAGCACCGCCCAGACGTCGGTGTCCGCGCCCAGGGGCATCTGCGCGGTGAGCTCCAGCCGCTGGGCGTCGATGATATGGGCGAGTGCATAGCTGCGCTCCGCATCGGGCCCCGTGGTCATCGCCGTGAGGACGACGTACTCCTCCGAGGCCCCGCTCCCCACCAGGAGCACCGGCGCCTCGGGCAACGTCAGGGGAATCGTGGTCACGGGGCTGAGATCGGCGGTAGCGAGGACGACGACACTGCCGCTGAAGCCGTCGTTGCTACAGCCGATGAAGACGTAGCCGGCGACAAAGGTGATCCCCGCGTCTGGATTGGTACAGGGATGCAGGGTGTGGAGGAGTTGGCCTTGGGCACTGTAGACCTGCACCCGATCGTCATCCCGGCTGAAATCCCCGCCGAAACCGATCCAGAGCGTGCCATCCGGTGCCCGGTTGAGATAGCGCGCCCGGGAGTGGGGCAGATCGATACGGAGGGCGGGTTGGGTTGAAGCGGTCGTGGCGGGGCCGGGAGCGGTATCGAAGAGGTATAGCGCGTTGTTTCTGAAGTCGTTGCCCACGTTGCTGCCGGCCAGGACGTAACCGGGGTGGGGGGGCGGCGGCGCTGTTCCTTCTGGCTGGCAACTGCTGCCTCCCCCTCCCAAAAAGAGCAGTCCTGCCAGTAGCAGGACTGCCCGGTGGAAGCCACTGTGTCTGTGCGCCCGGGCCGGGTGGAGCATGGGCGCTAGTTCCAGCCCTTGCTGTAGTAATTGATGTCGCTGTCCAGACCTACCTCGTCCGGCGCGACGGCGGGAATGGCGACCGCGGGGATGGCCCACGCTCCCCACTTGGTACCGATCCACAGCTGATACTGCCAGGCGTTGCTGTCCACGTTCACGCCGATGTGATTGTGGATCTTCCAGGTGAGCTGGGAGCAGTAGAGGCGGCTGTTGGTGTTCTTATCCGGATAGAAGTAATTGTAGGGGGTGCTGCCGTTGGTGCCGTAGTAACTTCGGGCCCAGGCCAGGGCGCTCTGCACTTGGGCGCTGCTGCGGTGTTTGTTGCGCCCCAGGGCGATGTACTGCCCGCTCAGTTGCCAGTTGCTCAGTGGCTTGAGGCGCACTCCATCGGCGTTGGATTCGTAGACCAGGTTGCTGCCGTTGTAGTTGCCGGTGTGGGAGTAGGTCATGGCGTAGATGAAGGATGTCCAGGGGAACTTGCCCGAGCGGATCAGCATTACGTCACCGGCCTGCAGGCTGCTCCAGTTTACGGCCTGGATGCCCGCTCCGCGCGTGCTCCTGAAATTGTCCTCCACCATAATCCCCTGTTCCACATACAGCTGTTCCAGCGCTTTGAGGGTGATGGCGTAGGCGGGGTCCTGCTCCATCTTTGCCCCGATGTTCAGCAGCTCGGTGTGAATCCGCTCTGCCTCTTCGGCGCTGCGCACTTCCGCCAATTTCGCGTTGAGCAGGGCCGCTTCTTGTTGCAGCGCGTAGGTCTCTTTCTCGTAGGGGATGCGCGCCAGTAGCGCTTCGACGGCGACCTCGGCATTGCGAACAGTGGCAATCTCCGCCATGGCGTGGGCCAATTCGTCGGGAACGCCGTCACGGTTCAGATCGGTCTGTAGATCCAGGGGCGGGGGCGGGGCAGCGAAGCTGGTTGCGGGGCTAAGGAAGGTGATCAGTACGGTCAAAAGTAGCAGTGATACACTTAATTTTTGTACTTTCATGGCTCCTCCTGCTAAAGGGTCTAAAGTGTGTTTGAATTCGTACCCGGCTTTGCGGCAGCCAGCAGCATCCAAGACATGTAATATCATGTTTCCTGAAAATTGCAACAAGTTTCGTGCCTGCCCACCGGTGCTGCTCCCTCGCGACACCTATTGCGCCGCTGAAGCGGCGGTTTTTAGAAGGGATTTTTGCGACCAGAGGTCAAATGTACGTCCGGGATGTGCAATGATTCGGGAGGTCAAAAACAACCCAGAAACCGGTGCCGCTCAACCCAGCAAAGAACCGCCCAACCAGCAATGATTGGGCGGTTCTGACGTTCCTCTATCATGTAAGTATCACACTTACTTAACTCAAGGAGGAACGCTAAGGATTCGGAATTAAATAACTTTCTCATTTGACTGTTGGAGAGGGACAGCCCGGTAATTCCACCGGGGGAGGAATTCGTCCCGGACAATCCGCATATTTTCCTTGAAACCGTCAGCTACCTTGCGGCCCGTTTGATAGACCTGATCCATGATATGCACAAAGACCTTCAATCCTGGTTCCGTGTGAGTTTTCTCCATCAGCTCTTTAACTATTTCAATCGTGGTGAATATCACGCCCTGACAAGCGCGGGTCAC
>DAOTUH010000492.1:0-10940 GCA_034437255.1 Anaerolineae bacterium | reverse complement strand
ATTGGCTGCCCTGAAAAAAGGTCCAAAACTCGGAGTTTTAGTAGTTTACCCCCTACATCTAGTGATTTTGGTTACGAAAAATCTACATGTAGTGTCAAGTTCCGGAAAACTCCGAGTTTTCCCAGTTATTTCATTAGAGTCATCTATTGCTATATACGCAGGTGACGTGTAAAGGTTGCACACGGTGCCCACGCCCGTTTTCAATCCGCTTCTGTGAACTTGGTGACCTGGTAGGTGTTGATCTCGATATCGGGCTGCTGCCATGCGTTGGGAGGAAGCCCGGCCTTATAGCAGAGATGGGCCAGGAACTCCTCCGGTCGAGGCAGTTTCTCCCACACTTGGGGCAGGAACGTGGCCCGGTGCAGCCCCTTCTTGAGCACCACGCCGTCGACGTGCGGTCGGAGTTTTTGGACGAGATCTTCAGCATCTGCATACGCCAACGGCTCCGGCGCCGAGAGTACCGAGACCTCAATCACGATCAGATCTACTTCTTGTTTCTGAAGCGGTCGGAAACGCGGATCTCGGAAGGCAGCAGCCAGCGCGTTTTGGTGCACATCGTGGGCCAGGGGCCGGCGAGCTTGCAGAGAGCCAATGCAACCGTGTAGTTGCTCGTTGAGGGTGAGGGTGACGAAGGACGCGCCGTTGGCTTGAAGGCGGGCCGGCAATTGGTCCAACTCGGGTGGTTGATCCGGGGGATTTTGCAGTTGTTCTTCGATGGCGGTGCGCGCCACGCGCAGCAGCGTCTCTTTTTCCTCTTCGGTCAGCGGCCGATGCTTGTTCACGATTCACTCCTTGTTGTAGGCTATGGCAGCGTATCCGACCACCTGATCCCGATTGCCGGAGGTGTCGCCCGAATTGCGGTAGTCCAACAGATGCGGTTCCCATCCCTTGGATTCAGCGATGGTCATCAGACTCAGGATGGGCGCCTGTCCACAGGCTTCGCCCTGTTGCACGTTGGTCTTGTCGCCCCGGATAACGGCGTCGATAAAGGTGTGATCGAGGCGTTCTGCCTCTCTGTACGGATGGTAGTGGCTCAAATCAGAGCTGACAATGATGACGTCTTTCTCTGTGAGGTGGGGCGCCAGCGCTTCCCCTGCAGCCGTCGCATTGGTCTCACCGAAGAGCATCGGTACGATGGTAAGATCGGAAAGCACAATCTGCAAGAACGGCAACTGGACTTCTAGACAGTGCTCACCGCCGTGGGCGCGGGGGAGGAGGTGAAAGTTAGAGGAGCCCTCGGTCAACTGCTCCAGCATCTCGTGATCCACCGGAACCTGGCCCAGCGGCGTCTTGAAAGCTTCAAAGTCGCCTAGGGCTGCCCCCTGGAACCAGACGCGGTGTGCCGGTCCCATGAGCACGGCGCGTGAGGGCTGCGGAGTTTGGTCAGCCAGCACCTTGAATCCAAAGGCCGCGATAGGGCCGGAGTAAACGTAGCCAGCGTGAGGCACGATCAGGGCGCGCACGTCGGTCAGTGCCGGGGGATTTGCTTGGTCCAGATAGTCATCGATAGTGGCGCGCAGTTTGCCAGCGCGCGCTGGATAGAAAGATCCTGCCACAGCGGGAAGTCTTACGTTTCTCTTCTGCATGGTACCTCCTGAGCGTCTTGTGACACGAATATTATCTTAAAACGGCGACGAACGGCCGATCAATCAAGACCAGACGCCGGTGATGACAGCACCACAGTGGGGACAAACGCCCGGTCTGTCCCACCGTGTGCGGATGCTGTAGCCCATGCGCCGGATCAGCAGCGTGTTGCAATCGTGACAATACGTGTTCTCGCGGGTGGGATCGGGCACGTTGCCCACGTAGACGTAGGCCAGTCCCGCCTCCTTGCCGATGTCGGAGGCGCGCTGCAGCGTGGATGGCGGTGTGCGCCCACGATCCCGCAAGCGATGCGTAGGATAGAACGCGGTGACGTGCCAAGGGATCTGCGGATCGGTGTCGGCGAGCCACGCGGCGATGGTGTGGAGCTCCGCGTCCGAATCATTAAGATCAGGGATGACCAGCGTCGTGACTTCCACCCAGACCTCGGTTTCTTGAGCCAGATAGGCGATGTTGCGCTTGACGGGCGCCAGCCGACCTCCGATGTACTCCTTATAGAGATCCGGCGTGAAGCCCTTGAGATCGATGTTAATCCCATCGAGATACGGCGCCAGTATATTGAGAGCGTCCCTGGTCATAAACCCATTGGAGACGTAGACGTTCTTAATGCCGTGCGAGTGGGCCAGTTTCGCGGTGTCGTATGTGTACTCGAAGAAGACCGTGGGCTCGTTATACGTGTATGCGATGGTCGGGATGCCGCGATCTTGGCAGATCCCCACGATCTCCTCCGGCGTGAGCGCATCCGCGCGAGACGCACGCGGTTCGCGTTGGTGCACTTGGGAGAGCTGCCAGTTCTGGCACCATTGGCAGCGGAAGTTACACCCGTACGTGCCCACGGAAAAGGCCCCGGTGCCCGGCAGGAAGTGGAAGAGCGGTTTCTTCTCGATGGGATCAATGTGGGCAGCGACGGCTTCTCCGTAGACCGTCAGGTACAGCGTTCCGTCGCGGTTAACGCGCACGCCACACCTGCCCCACTCGCCCGGCTGCAGCGCGCAGTGGTGTTCGCAGACACGGCATTGGACCACGTGTCCTTTCAGGGGGCGTATCAACTCGGCTTTGTGCAACATAGATATGCCCTTCCACGTTAAGGTCCCGTAAGAATATAAGTTCCTGTCGCTGTCAACCCAATGTGGCAAAGAATTAAAGAAACTGACGTTTGAGGCTCGTATCTGGGCTTCAAACGCGAATTCTCTTGATGACACTTGTAGAGTTGATTCAGGAGTCGGGAAGGTATTCTTTAACAGGCCCTAAGTGCTTACAAAAGGAGAACCAAAGCGTACACAATCAAGATAACAAGCAGGAGCCCGGCACCGATGATGACGATCTTTAACATCTTCTGTTCTTGGGCCTGCTGCGCTTCGAGACGGCGGCGAAGCGCTTCGCGTTCGGCTTTTTCTTCTTCCAACATGCGAGCTAGCCGGGCGTTGGACGCCGCTTCCTCCTGTGCTTTGATGGCGTGTGCCCGGTTCATCTGAACGTGTAGCCGCTCGGCCGTGCTGGCTTGCGCCGTCAGCCGGGCGATGAGGTCCAGATCTGCACCACATTGCTGGCAGATCTCGTCGCCGGTCCAATTTGGCACGTTGCAGCTTGGACAGCGCGCCGTCATCCCCAGTCCGCAGTTGGAGCAGCTGGCGGGCGGCTGGCTGTGATATGTGCCGCAGTTGGGACAGAGCCGGTCACGAAGATGCAACGTCGTCTGGCATTGGAGGCATGTGACGTCCACCACGTCGCTGTTCAACTCAATACCTTTATCACAGACCGGGCATCTCATCTCAGGAATCAGATATCGGGCCATGTATCACCCCAAGTGCTCAACAACGATTCTACTGAAAAAGGCCAAAAAATCAGATTTTTAGTAGGCCCCTCTTACATTTGGTGATTTTGGCCCCTGAGTGACTTAACATCACCACACTCGCTTCGAGCGGATCGCCAGATCCGCGACTTCAGCGGACACCGCCCAACATATATGATAATTAGTCACTTAGGGGATTTTGGCTGTGAATAATCTACATCTACTATCAAGCCACAGAAAATACGTGTTTTTGCTAATTATTTAAGTAGGATCAAAAATGATTCTACTGTTGAAGATGAAGTGTTTGAGACGAGTCGATAAACGTTCACGGGTGGGAAGCCAGGACTTGCTAGGACGCTTTTATTATAGGCCTCTTTGTGGTGTGTGCAATTGCGACTTCGTTTACACTGGGCATGGATGGCTCGGTATAAGTTTGGTGATTGTGGGGCAACAGCTTCATTTTCGACCAGTTTTTGCCCAGCCAGTGGGGAAAAGCAGTGCAACCAAGCCATCAAGTGGGGCGCCAGCCCTGAATTTTCACAAATCTATACAAGATCATGAATAGGTTGTCAATCTTCTTAAGGAGACTATACTAAAGTTTCATTATCAGGTAACCATATCAATAGAGAGGTTCTGTGAGACGTATCCAATTGCGTATTGTTTTCCTTCTTGGTCTAAGCGCGTTGCTCTTGGGCTGCACACTGTTCTCCGTGCGCCCGACGACGGAGGTCACGCCGACGCTGCCCGAAGCGTCCTCGACGCCTGGAGCTACGGAAACGTCGGCGCCGACACCGACCACGGCTCCAACTGCGACACCGACGCCTGCCCCATGTCCAGCCCGCCAGCAGATTGCGTTCCCGGTACGTCCTGAGGTCGCGTCGCTGGACGAATATACCGAATTGATACGCCGGTATCTCGCGGAGGGCGGAGATCCGGCCCAGATCCAGTCGGGCCTGGCGGCCTGGGATGCGCTTCCTCCCGAAGAGGATGCGGGCCCGCTGCGGGGCGACCTGACGGGCGACGGCATATCTGAGACCGTCGCCGCGTTCATCAATCCAATGTCCGAGACGTTTCCCCCGCGCGGCGCGCTGGCGGTCTACGCCTGCCGTGACAAGACCGTCGAGACGTTGGCCTCCCACGTGCCCGAGGTGGGCCGCTATCTCTGGCTGATGGACATCGCAGACCTAACGGAGGACGGCGTCGCCGACCTGAGTTTCACCGACATCACGTGTGGCGCCCACACGTGCTGGTACACGGCCCACGTCTGGGCCTGGACGGGCGACCATTTTGAGGAACAGGTGGATGGCACCTTCTCTCTGCCCTACGCTCATTTCTGGGTGGAGGAGGGGCAGATCCGGGGGATCAGCGGCGGCATCGGCTCCGTGGGTGCCGGGCCACAACGACCTTACACCGAGACCTGGCAGTGGAACGGCGACGTCATCACGTTTGCCACCAAAGAAATGGGGCTGGCGCAGTACCGCTACCATGTCTTCCGTGACGGGGATAAAGCACTTTTCGCCGAGGACTACGACCGCGCCTTCGAGGCCTACCTTCGGGTGATCAACGACGAGACGCTCAATCCCTGGGCGAGCATGTACACGGCTGAAGAGGAGCGGCGGTGGTTCACGGCGCTGGCGCAGTGGCGCTTGTTCACCCTTGGTATGAAATTGGGCAACTTTCCCGACGCCGAGGCGCGCTATGAGCGCCTGCAGGCCGATTACCCGCCGGATACGTCTGGACATCCCGTCGCGGTGCTGGCCGAGCGCTTCTGGACCCGCTATCAGGAGACCGGCAACGTGGCCTACGGCTGCCTGGACGTGGTCGATATGCCGGAAGTCGAGCAGGTGCTCACCTTCCTCAACAGTTTCGGATACGCTAATCCACGCTATGCAGTCGAGGATCTATGTCCCTTTCTGACACCGTGACCCACGACGTCTCCGTTCCGTCCCGCGATACCTTCGAGCGCCAATTGCGTGAACTACCCGCCTTTCGCGCCCTGTTGCGCGCCGTCGAAGCGCGCTTCTATACGGATCTGCCCATGCCGCGCCCGGTGCTCGATCTGGGCTGCGGGGACGGGCACTTTGCCGAGGTCGCCTGGCCCCAGGGTGTCGAGGTGGGGCTCGATCCGTGGTGGGGGCCGCTCCAAGAGGCCCACGAGCGCGCGCATCACGATCTCCTCACGCACGCCGATGGCGCGCGTATGCCCTACGCCGACGCGTCCTTCGCCACCGTCGTCAGCAACTCCGTGCTGGAGCACATCTCCGACGTCGAACCGGTGATCGCCGAGGTGGCCCGCGTGCTGCGACCGGGCGGCTGGTTCTACTTCTGCGTGCCCGGCCCAAACTTCCGCCGCTTCCTCTCCGTGGCGCGGGCGTTCGATGTCTTGGGGCTGAAAGGACCGGCAGAGGCCTATCGTCGTCTCTTCGATCGCATCTCGCGCCATTACTACTACGACGATCCTGAGACGTGGACGGCGCGGCTTGCACGGCACGGCTTGCGCGTGGAGCGTCAATGGTCGTATTTCTCGCCGCGGGCATTGGCGGCGCTGGAATGGGGCCATCCGCTCGGCCTGCCGACGATGCTCGTCAAACAGCTGGTCGACCGCTGGCTCCTGGTGCCGCAGCCCTGGAACCTATCGTTGACAGCAACCCTCTTGCGTCCATTTTACGAAGAGCCCTTGCCGGAGGAGGGTGCCTACCTGTTCTTTGTCGTGCAGAAGAAGGAGTAGGGGAGTAAGCGGGAAGAAGGCGACAAGCATCCAGCATCGAACTTCCAGCTTCCAGATCTTGAGGTACAATCACGTTGTGATGAAACGACGCCCTATTTTGGCCATACTCTTTCTCCTGATGGGTATGGCGAATCTGCTCAGAGCAACGCTGGTGCCGGAGGTACAAACGGTGCTGGATCCCGAGATGCTTTCGCTCTCCCTGTCGTTTCTGGGATGGCTGTACGGTCTTTTTGGAGTTGGATTTACGGTGCTGGCTATATTGGCCTGGCGCGGTCGGGCGATGCAGCTGATGTTTCCCTTCGCCGTCGTGTACCAGGCCCTGCTTTGGACCATCCGCTTCATCGGTTACCTTTCCCCCTACGCGCAGGTACTGTGGGCGAGGGATCTCGTGTTGACCGTCCTATTTTTGCTTATCGTGTTGGTACTGGCGAGACCGGGTCGAGAACAAACAGAACGCGATAGATAACGTGTGTAGATTATTTGAAATCAGAACCCTGGAGGCACCATGACGTACGAACCCCAATCCTGGACCCTGAAAGATCTGCTGGCTGAACCGGGGACGCCGGAACAACAGCAGTTTTTGGAGGATTTGCAGAAAGAAATCACGCGCTTCGAAGCCTGGCGCAGCGAGCTGGATACGGAGATGCCGGAGGAGGCGTTTCTGGACATCCTGCAGGACTACGAGGAGATCTACGCCGCCGCTTCGCGCCTCATCGCGTATGCGTACCTCTATTTTTCGGAGGACACCGCCGATCAGGACGCCCTGGCCTTTCGCGCCAAGATGGAGCAGTTTGCAACCGATCTCAAGAATCGCACGCTCTTCTTCGATCTCTGGTGGAAGTCGCTGGACGACGAGGCTGCAGCGCGCCTAATGGAACACAGCGGTGACATGCGTTACTATCTGGAGAGCCTGCGGCGCTTCAAGCCCCATACTCTGAGCGAGCCCGAGGAGCGCGCCATCAATATCAAAGACGTCAACGGCATGAACACGGTGTTGACGATCTACGATATGATCACGACCGGTTTCACGTATCGCCTGACGGTGGAGGGCGAGGAGCGCGAACTGACACGCGGTCAGCTGATGAGCTACGCCTTCAGTCCAGACGCCGATTTGCGAAAAGCCGCCTACCAGGAGCTCTACCGCGTCTACGGCGATCAGTCCGACGTCCTGGCGCAGATCTACGCGGCGCGCGTGCGCGATTGGCGCGCGGAGAACGTGGAGCTGCGCGCGTTCCCCAGCCCCATCAGCGTGCAAAATCTGGCCAACGATGTGCCCGATGAAGTCGTGGAGACGCTGTTGCACGTGATCCGCGAGAACGTGGATCTATTCCAGCGTTACTTCCGCTTCAAAGCCGACGCGCTGGGCATGGAGCGGTTGCGCCGCTACGATATCTACGCGCCGCTCACTGAGGCTGAAAAGACTTATCCCTTCGACGAAGCCGTGCAGATGGTGGGTGACGCCTATCGCGCCTTCTCGCCAACTTTGGCCGATCATGCCATGAGCATTATCGAAGCGCAACATCTGGACGCCGAGGTGCGCCCGCGCAAGATGGACGGTGCCTACTGCTATAGTCCACTACCCACCCTCACGCCCTGGGTATTGGTCAACTACAACGGCAAGATCAACGACGTGGCGACGCTGGCCCACGAGCTGGGACATGGCGTTCACGGACAGATGGCCTCCGATCACTCACCCCTCACGTTCCATTCGGCGTTGCCGCTGGCGGAGACGGCCTCGGTTTTCGGCGAGATGCTGCTGACGGACAAGCTGCTGGAAGAGGAGCAAGACGTTGAAGTGCGGCGCACGCTGCTCAACAACGTGCTGGCGGACGCCTACGCGACCATCGCGCGCCAGGCTTATTTCGTCATCTTCGAGAAGCAAGTCCACCAGATGATCGAAGATGGCGCCAAGCCCGACGAGCTGAAGGCTGTGTACCTGGAAAACCTTGCGGAACAGTTTGGCGATGCCGTTGAGATCAGCGAGGATTTCCGCCTGGAGTGGCTCGCGATCCCGCACATCTTCAAGACGCCGTTCTACTGCTACGCCTACGCCTTCGGGAATCTCCTGGTGCTGGCCCTCTACCGTAAGTACAAGGCCGTGGGCCGCGAGGACTTTGTGCCCGATTACCTGCGCATCCTCTCCTACGGCGGCTCTGCCAGCCCAGCGCACATCATCAGCGAGGCCGGTTTCGACATGGCGTCGCCCGAGTTCTGGCAGGGCGGCTTCGATCTGCTGGAGGAGATGTTGGACGAATTGGAGAACCTGTAAAGCGCGCCTATTACCATCCGCTAAATCCGTTGATTTAAGATGGATCTAAGGAGGAATTATGACGTCTGAGGACGAGAAGATCTTGGAGGAGAAACAGCGCTGGCAAGAGAGCACGCTCAAGAAAGTGACGGATCGCTACCCAGAGCGGCAGGCGCAGTTCGAGACGCTCTCCGGCATCCCGGTTGAGCAGATCCTGACGCCGCCCGAAGTCGACGTTGACTATTTGGAGGATTTAGGCTTCCCCGGCGAGTATCCCTTCACGCGCGGCGTCCAGCCGACCATGTATCGCGGTCGGTTCTGGACTATGCGCCAGTACGCGGGCTATGCCTCGGCCGAGGAGTCCAACGAACGCTATCGCTATCTGCTGGAGCAGGGTCAGACCGGGCTCTCCGTTGCCTTCGATCTGCCTACCCAGTTGGGCTACGATGCCGACGACGAGATGTCCATCGGCGAGGTGGGCAAGGTCGGCGTCTCCATCACCTGCCTGGACGATATGCGCACGCTCTTCAACCGGATTCCGCTGGATAAGGTCAGCACGTCGATGACCATCAACGCGCCAGCCTCGGTGCTCTGGGCGATGTATATCGCGGTGGCTAAAGAGCAGGGCGTCGAGCCGAAGCAACTGCGCGGTACCATCCAGAACGACATTCTCAAGGAGTACGTGGCGCGCGGGACCTACATCTTCCCGCCGCGTCCCTCCATGCGCTTGATCACCGACACGTTCCGTTACGGCGCCGAGAACGTCCCCAAGTGGAATCCCATCAGCATCAGCGGGTATCATATCCGCGAGGCGGGCAGCACGGCGGTGCAAGAAGTGGCCTTCACGCTGGCGAACGGCATCGCCTACGTCCAGGCTGCGTTGGACGTAGGCCTCGACGTGGACAGCTTCGCGCCCCGGCTTTCGTTCTTTTTCAACGCCCATAACAACTTCCTGGAAGAGATCGCCAAGTTTCGTGCCGCGCGGCGCATGTGGGCGCGTATCATGAAGGAGCGTTTCGGCGCGGAGAACTATCGCTCGTGGCGGCTCCGTTTCCATACGCAGACCGCCGGCTCGACCTTAACGGCGCAGCAGCCTATGAACAACGTCGTGCGCGTCACGTTGCAGGCGCTGGCTGCCGTTCTTGGCGGAACCCAGTCGCTGCACACCAACTCCATGGACGAGGCGCTCTGGCTGCCCACCGAGAGCAGCGTCCGTCTGGCGCTGCGCACACAGCAGATCCTGGCCCACGAATCTGGCGTGGCTGATGTGGTCGATCCGCTGGCTGGCTCTTACCAGATTGAGCAGCTCACCAACGAGATCGAGGCTCGCGCCTTCGGGTACATCGACGAGATCGACGAACTGGGTGGCGCGGCGTCGGCTGTGGAGCAGGGCTACATGCAGGCGGAGATCGCCGAGGCGGCCTACGAGGCGCAACGCGCTGTAGAAAAGGGGGAAGACGTTATCGTTGGCGTCAACGAGTTCCAGGAAGAAATCAAATCCGACGACCTGGAGCGCCTTGAGGTCGACCCGTCTATCGAAGCGGGGCAGCGTGAGCATCTGGCACAACTCCGCAAGGAGCGCGATAACGTCCGCGTCTCCGCCATGCTCGACCGCATCCGCGAGGGCGCGCAGACCGAGGGTACGCCCATGATGCCGCTCTTTATCGAAGCGGTTGAGGCCGACTGTACCCTGGGCGAAATCTGCGGCGTCCTGCGCGACGTCTGGGGTGAGTATCAGCCCAAGGTGATGTTGTAAATCTGGGATTGGGCGCGGTCATCTGTTAGATCGTGCCCAAACTCACATCGGAAAACGTGCTTTGTTTGATGATTTACAAGACTGTGGTATGATTTAAGTATAGTCAAGACTTTACAAGCCGATAACTTTACCAGGGGAGCCCGAGGAACCAGGCTGAGAGGGTGCCTAAACCGGCACCGACCCTTGAACCTGATCTGGATCATGCCAGCGGAGGGAGCGTCTGAAATTCAACCCCGCTGAGCCTCAGAGCCGGCGGGGATTTTTTGTTTAGCAAGGACTACTCATGCGCATTGTGATATTTGCGAACGGCATCCTGGAAGATTCGACGAGTGAGATCGCGCGCTGGATCACGTCGGGCGATCTGCTCGTGGCCGCGAACGGCGGCACGCAGCACGCGCTCGACGCGGGCCTCGCGCTCAATCACGTTATCGGCGATCTGGACTCACTCTCGTCTGCTCTGCGGCAGCAGCTGGTAGAAAAAGGCACATGCTTTCACGAGCATGCGCCTGCCAAGGACGAGACCGATTTGGAGCTGGCGCTGCTCTGGGCTGACAATCACGAGCCTGAAGCCGACATCGTCGTGCTGGCAGCGTTGGGTGGACGACCCGATCAGTCGCTCGCCAACCTGTTGCTGCTGGCGCTTCCCGAGCTCGAAGGGCACGACGTGCGCATGGTCGGTGGCGCCTGGGAGATCCGCCTGATTCGCAGCGGTGAGACGCTGGCCCTACGCGGACAGCCGGGCGAAACCGTCTCCCTCGTCCCGCTGGGCGGCGACGTCCACGGCGTGACCACGTCCGGTCTGCGCTATCCGCTG
>DAOTUH010000491.1:0-4755 GCA_034437255.1 Anaerolineae bacterium | reverse complement strand
CCCGACCGCGCCGACGCGCGCGTAAGCCTGGCTGGACCCGCGATCCTGGTCCCCGGCGCCGATGCCGTCTACACGATCTGGGCCGACGACGCCGGCGCGCTCGACGCACAGACACCCACCGTCACCATGGCGCTCCCTATCTCCCTTACCTATCAAGGGGCGCACCCCGAGCCCGCCTCTGTCTCTCCGCCCACCTGGCAGTTGGAGACCCTCGCTTCTGATGCTACGCCTGTACAGATCTTGCTGACTACCACCGTCGCGAGCGCGCTCCCCGCAGGCGCCGACCTTGCCGTCACCGCTGCCATCACCACGACCACGCCCGACGCCGATTCGCTCAACAACACCGCGACGGTCACCACGTCCACCGCCCTTACCGACGCCCTCACGTTGATCTTGGTCGCGCCAGCACGCCTGACCGATGCGTACGGCGCCTCACCGCTGCTCGCCAAACTTCACCAGGTGGCAGCCCATCCGCGCGTCCAGGGCGTCGTCGTTGACGTGCTCGCCGATCCTACCGTGCGCTCAGCTTATGCTGATTGGGACGCCGACCCGGGTAATGTCACACAAGCCAATGCGGTCGTGGAGGCCATTAAGGTACTCATCGACGACTACACTCTCACTTATCCTAACCTGCAGTACATGGTACTGGTGGGCAACGACGCGCTTTTGCCCTTCTACCGCGTGCGCGATCAGAACGCTACCCACTGGCACGAGCGCGGCTACTGTCCGCACACGCCCGCCGGGACGGTGAAAAGTGCTCTCTGTGCAGACTACTTCCTTACCGATGATTTCTATGCCGCCCCAGCACCTACATATCCCTCATCTCCTTTCTGGCAAGATGGACATCCCTTTTACCTGCCGGAGCTCGCCGTCGGGCGCCTGGTGGAGACGCCCGAGGAGATGATCGCTGCCATCGACGCGTTCCTAGAAACCGACGGGGAGCTGGAGATCGACCCGGCGCTGATCGGCACACACAATCAACTGGTTGATGATCTGGGTGATCTCCAATGCGCCCTGTTTCAAGACGCCGGATTGGCAGCGAGTTGCATCACGCAGCCGGGGGAGTTCCGTAGCCAGGTTCTGCAAACGCTCTGGGGCACGATCTCAGCTGCTTTCCATAGCAATCATCGTAATCTGGGCCAGCTCTCGGCCTTTGATCTCCTAAACGTGGACGTCGAGGAGACGGGCACGCTTCTTGCAGCGATTGGTTGTCACAGCGGGACGTCGGTCGATGACGGCGACAACCCTTATCTCAGTTACGATCTACCCCAGGCTTTTCAGCAACACGGCTGGCCCCTCATCGCGCCCACAGCCTATGCCTACGCTTCGCCGTTTGGCATAGAATACTCTGAAGCGCTGATGGTGGAACTGACCGAGCAGTTGCTGGGGGGTGAAGAGGAAATCGGACAGATGTTAGCGCAGGCCAAACAAATCTACTACGCTGACCGGGGATGGTTTGATTATACCGACGAAAAGGTACTCCTCCCCATGACGCTCTACGGCTTCCCCATGCTGCGGGTCACCCGCCCGCAGGTGGTGCGACTGCAGGCGACCGAAACGGCATCGTCCCCGGACGTACGCGAGCTAGAACATCTGACGCTGCTCACGTACACGTTGGACGCCCTGACCTTCACGCTGCACACCACCGAGGAGGGCGCGTATTACGCTTATCAGGATCAGATCATCGCGCAGGATATGTACCCCATCCAGCCTAACGAGAAGATCCCCTTGCCGACCCGTGTGGACGACCGTGTTCTGCGTGGCATTCGTTTGCAACGCGCGGACTACATCGACGAGACGCCCTTCGACCCCGTAAGCGCGCAATCCTGGGCCATAGGTGAGCCCCAACCGAAGTGGATGCAAGAACCTGCTCACACCTTTCCCCACTGGGATCGCGCCTTTCCCCACCGGCTGGGGCGTTACCGGGGAGTTGAGGAGGACAAAGCAACCCTCAACCTGACCTTGGGCGCGTTCAACGCGGAGACGGAGACTGAACGTCGGTTCACCGATCTAAATATCGAGGTCTTCTACGGCACGGGGGAAGATCAGACCGCTCCCGAGATCGTGACCTCTTCCGGCTTCAACGCGGCCTTCGGTCACGTTTTCTATGCTGTGGTTGAGGACGAGAGTGAAGTATGGCAGGTCACGGCACTCTGCGACGACGGCAGCGGCACGTGGAGCCAACTGCCCCTGGAACTGGACGAGAGCGGGGGGTGGACAGGCCGGACACAATCTCCCATTGTACGCTACTATCTGCAGGCCGTGGATATCAATGGCAACGTGACACGCACGGGATGGCGTACGCCGACCGCCGGGCAGCGCCTCTACCTGCCCTTGGTGCTCCGTTGAACTATGCCCAATCCACCGTTTGATCTGGAACGCGATGCCTTACGCGCTTGGCTTACCCAATACCCAGATCAAGCAACAATAGATACGATCAATGCCTTCAAACTTCGTGCACAGGCAGTGGCTGATAACGGCGATTTGGACCAAGCCCTGGCGCTCCTTGACCGGGCGGCGATCATCGCCGAGGCTGCTGCGGATCCCCTGGCAGAAGCTCTCATCTGGCGAGGACGGGCCAACGTCCTCCAGCGTCACGAGCGCCTGGAAGAAGCGCTTCAGGCATCCCAAAAAGACGCGGCGCGCTGCGAGCAACACGGCACGCCCTTCGACGTGGCGTTAGCGCGCACTATTCAAGTTTACGTCTTGGGTGCCCTGGGCCGCATTGCGCAAGCTATTGCCATCGCCCGGTGGATTCGACCTCACTACGATGAAGCCAACTTTACCCGCGGACAGGCCCACCTGGCCATGAATCTGGCCCAGGTTCACACCATGGCGTGGCAGCTCCAAGATGCACTCCGCGAATACGACGTTGCCCTGACGCATTATCGGCAGATGGAGAGGCCACTTAAAATCGCAAGAGTGCAACATAACAAGGGCGTGACCTTCGAGCTGCTGGGCGACCTCAAGCGGGCGCAAACTTGTTACGCTAAGGCTTATCCCACCTTTGTGGAAGCGGGCGATCTCTTCATGCTGGTGAAGACCCAGTACAATCTGGCTATGCTTGCCATCCGGCGGGGCGCTTTCGAGCAGGCGCTCGCCCACCTCGACCAAGCCCGGGCTGATCTGGAGGCCCTGCCCGACGCTCCTGATCGCGCCTACGTCGATTGGTTCGAGGCCTGGGTACGAAAGGAATTGGGGCAAAGGCGGACAGCACAAGCGCTGATCGAGAAAGCACTGACGGTTTTTCAGCGCGCCCGCTATCGGCTGGATACCGCCCAGGCGCACCTGGAGTTAAGTGAGCTGCTTGCCGCTGATCAAAATCGGTCGGCCATGCGCCAAGCCCTGGAACATTTGGAGCAAGCGAAGACGCTGATAGATGTCCGTAAAGCCCCACTGTTCACTGCCTGGATCGACCTGAAACAAGCGGAACGCTTACTGGCACTTGATCGGCGGGTCGAGGCGCAAATACACGCTGAAACTGCACGCAGCAGCTTCAAGGAAGCAAGTTTACCGCTTCGCCTAGCCCAATCCAACATCGTGCTGGCCAATATACTAAGAGGTCCTGACCCAGAGCGCGCCCGTGCCCTTTACCACGCCGCGCTGGAGCACACTGATGGGACATTCCCACTACTTGCCGCGCGTTGCTGGCACGGTCTTGGACACCTCGCAGCGGCAGAAGGCGACCATGAGCTCGCAGAACACCACTACGAAACAGCCTACGAGGTTCTAGATCAGTTGCGTCATCGTCTCTCGACGCATCAGCACCAGGCTGGATTTGTACAAAGAAGACAAATCGTAGCAGATGAGGTTCTGAAGCTGCTCCACGCCCAACCTCAAGCAGAAGGGAGGTTACTGGCGTGGGTTGAGCGCCTCAAAGCCGGTGTCTTGGCGGATTTGCTCAGTCGCCAGCCTCCTGATCAGCAGATTTCCGCCGAGTTGCGAACGCTTCTCCAAGAACGGGAGCGCTTGCGCCGTGAGCGAGACCAACGTCTCGCGGAGTTGCAGTTGGAGCGAGAGCCCGATCTTGCGTACAGCTTTCAACAGGCGTCCACTCGCCAGCGCAGCAGCGAACACCGGCAGCTCGATACGCTTGACGAGATCCGCCGCGCTCTACGCCGCGTTGAAGAGCACATCGCGCGAGCGCGCCCACTCGGTCAGAGCTGGCGGCGTGCCCAGACGCTTTCGCCTTCAGAAATTCAATCTCTGCTTGATTCAAAGACAATCTTGCTCTCCTATTACACCCTTGGCGATGCACTCCATGCTGTCATCGTCTCTACTGAGGACGAGGGCATCCACACATATACGTTGCCCACATCATTCTCCCAACTGGAACAGCGCTGGCGATTCCTGCAACGCAAGCTCCTACAGAGACAAACGCCCCACCAGCGTCTGGCCGATCTCTGGCAACGTCTGATTGCGCCTCTAAGCACACATCTTCAGGGTAAAACCCGGCTATTGGTCGTTCCCTGTCGAGGTCTGTTCAACCTTCCGTTTGCCGCCTGCTACGATCCTCGGCGACAACGTTATCTGATCGAGGATATGAGTGTGCAGCTGCTCCCCAGTGCCACCATGTTGGGTTATTGCAGACGTCAGTCGACCGGAAAGCGCTACCCCTTGCTCGTTGGATATCCGGGTCGACCCGACCAGGCTGGCTATCTATCCAACCTCAAAGCGGAAATGGCAGCGTTGCAAGGCTACCTACCGGATGCCGATCTTCTCCTTGACGAACACGCGACCTACGACAATCTCCTG
>DAOTUH010000490.1:0-10715 GCA_034437255.1 Anaerolineae bacterium | reverse complement strand
ACAGCATAGAGATTCCCTGCAGCATCCGCGACTACGTCGGGCGAGATCTGACCCGACGCCAGTTGGTCACGCGGTGTGACGGTGGTGTTTTCCGTGAACCAGCGCGGTTCCAGCTGCAAGGAGCCGGAGGTCGTAGTGCTGTCCAGGTTGTCCGGCACGCCCTGTTCCCAGTCCGCTTGCGTGTCCTGGGTCCAGGTGTAGACGCCGTTGGCCTGTACGGCCACGTCTGCGGCATCGACGGTCTGTGATGTGGGTGCATCGGTGTCAGGCGCGCGCATCGTGCCGCTTGGCATTGAACCCACGCTGATGGCGCTTCGCTCTGGCCTATCTGGCGGTGGTGGCGCTGTGCTGGCGGGTGTGCCGATAAGCAGCGTCATGATCAAAACGGCGACTATTGAGCATGCAAAGATTTTGTTATGCGTTGACATATCCTCTCCTATGTGTATACAAAAGTGATTGCAACCAAGCGCAAAATCCTACGAAGTGGTATAGAGCACCATTTTTATTCAGAATCACCTCCCACATGATTTTGATTTTTGGCTGCGTGTCTCACTCCCGCACCACCAGCGGCAGGTAGACGCGCTCCCAAGGTTTGACAAAACGAGCCCAGATCTCACCATCGATCTCCATAGCTACAACATATTTGCCGTTGTAGCCTGCCGTGGCAGCCGGATCGCCGCCGGTGGGATACCAGAGTAGGCTACCCGGTAAGGGTAGGTCACCATCCACTTCGATACTCCGGGCGTAAGACCACCGCTCTTCTTGATACGTCTCTGGATCGACATGCCAAACGCTCAAAACCGCTAAATAGGAACCACTACGCCAGTCGTAGGCAAGATCATTTGGGTATTTGGTGTAGGTATCGCCGATGGCCACGGGGATGTAGTCGCCTAATAGGCTTCCGTCGGCTCTGACGCGGCGTCCATAGATATCCGGTGTCCCGTTGTTCTGGTAGTTGTCCTTCCAGATAACTAGGTACTCGTTCGACGTTGAGTTCCAAGATACAAAGGGGCTCTCTTGCTCGTTTTGATAGGACTCTATGATGAACCGATCCCCTAGCGGCGATCCATCAGCAGTGAGAAACTGTCCTTGAATATCCCAGCCAGCGCTATTTTCTCCACCCCATTGTCCGACGACTAGATAGCGATCATCGTAGGGATTATAGACAATGTCCCCGCCTAAGAACCAATCCTCTCCCACCCAAAAGTAATCGCCTTTCAATGTACCATTTGCAGCGACTCGCTGACCGGCGCCGGCCCACCAGTCTGTCTTGAGCACGTTAAACAAGACAAAGTACTCATTCGCCTCAAAGTTGTAGACAACCTCCAAGGCGCCTCCTGTCGCTCCGACGTTGTCGATGATCTTTACCTTGGATCCAAGAGGTTCGCCCTTTTGATTCAGCCGCTGAGCATACAACGTGAAGTAACCCGGGTCCCATACCATTAAATACTCCTGCGCTGAAGGATTGTAGGCAATCTGCGTATACGATTGTCCGCGCTCGCCGACTTTGACCTTTGAGTAAACCGGGTTTCCGTAAACGTCAAAAGCCTGAGCAAACAGGTCTGGATTACCCTCCGCATCGATCACAGACCAGGCAACCAGATAATGACCGTTGAGAAAGTTGTACGCTATGTCTTCGACGGTAGCTCCCTCCCCCACGTCGAACCAATTGCCGGGTACAGATTGTATCTGGTTTCCGTTGGCATCGGCCG
Organism: Anaerolineae bacterium; assembly: GCA_034437255.1. GTDB lineage: Bacteria > Chloroflexota > Anaerolineae > B4-G1 > SLSP01 > G713. Next base: position 9,003 of record DAOTUH010000490.1, on the reverse strand, counting down.
CAGGCGAACTAACGATCGATATCTGCGGAGAGGACGCCTTTTCAACCGGAGGATGGGTTATGGTTGTCGAACTCCAAGGCTCCTGGGTAGCCATGTCCGTTTTGCTACCGGCGGAAGGAGTGCCTGATTGCCCGGCTATCTGCGTTGTCCTCGCTCCATACACAGTTGACCAAGCAAGCAACGTGAACACGCTGATGAATACCAGCAGTAAAGTGTGACGATTTTTCATAGAACCTTCTCCTTTTTTAAGAATGGCTGTCCTGAAAATGAAACAGCCAAAGAAAAACAGGGGGTATATGTAGTGTTTGGGCACGTCCACCCCCTACACATAGTACCTTTTTCCTCTGGTGAACCCTTTTTTCACCAGAGTCAAGAATGCCGTTGTATGAGAATTGAGCAGCAAGTAGAGCCATAGATCATGTCCAGAGCAAAAGGGTGAGAAGTCACCTCCTCATCTTGTAATCGCTTAGGTATGTGAACACTCAGGTGCAACGCACTTGCGAGTCGAGATAATAGCACTTCGAAGTTCTCCAGATTTAGTTCAGGGCGTGCTGGCTTGCTAACTTCAACGAAAGTGCGTTGCACCTCAGAAGACTAAATAGCTACCTCATCTTTCTCTATCGTGGATCCTTAAGATTTCAGGGTCTCTGGTATTTCGCCGGGAGGTGGGGAATTTGTCATCCCCACTGCGTTTGGGACAAGTTTCCGAACGCAGTGAGGAATCTCGTTGTTGGGGAACGAGACCCTTCGCTACGTTCAAGGTTACCATCCAGTGAGGAAATGCCCATATTTACCCGGCGAAATCCAAAAGAGCTAGATTTCAGAGCTAGGTAGTGACCACGGATTTCACAGCATCGCACAGAAAACCGACAATCGGTGAACCTCTGTATCATCCGGGGTAAAAACTGAAACCGGCTTTGGAGCATACTTCACTCCCGCACCACCAGCGGCAGGTAGACGTCATGCTCATACCCCGCCTCGATAGCAACGCCCGTATACGTGCCGATGTTCGCCGGCTCGTCGCTTACGGGATCGGGCTGCGATCCGGGCGCGCCGGTGAGCTCCACAGCCGCCACGGCCTGCGAGTTGCGGGCGGTGATGAGCCAGTTTTCGGTCCCGAAGGCCCGGTCGAAATCGTAGTGGACCCAGCGCCCTTTGTGGCTGCCGAGGTCGGTGGTGTTGCGGTCATAGTTATCCTGGCAGCAGGTGCCCAGCCAGCGGCCATAGGGATCGTAGACGATAAGCGTGCGGTCGCCATCGTCCTCGTGATAGCCCACGGCCACGAAGAAGTGGCCCTTTTCCGTTACCACGCCGTGCACCGTGCGGACGATGACCGGACGTCCGGCGTCCACCTCGGACTTGATCATCGCCCAAGCCTGACGCCGGGAGCGTTGATATTCCCCGGCCTCGGCACCCCGATTCTGGAGTTCGGCGCGCATCTTGTAGACATAGGCCCTGTCATTCTTGAGCACCCGAGGGTACATGGCGTTGGCTTTGGTTGCCATTGTCTCGGCATCCGCGTCGATCAGGCCGTTCATTGCCAGCACCATGGCCATGCTGGCCGCGCTGCACTTGCTGTCGCCGTTGGACAGCGCCCGTTGATTGAGATAGGCACGTTGATCTGCCGGCACCCAGTTCTCCTGTACCGTCTCTTCTCCCTGCGAGGCAACGAAGTTGAGGCTACGCACGCCCCCAGGATTGACGATGGTGTTGCCCACGTTGTCTTCCACGTGGATGCCATACCGGAGTTGCTGCGATTGAAGCTCGGTTGGCGTCTCCCAGTTTACCTGATAGGGCTCGCGGGTATCCGTGCCTACGTGGTGCCACGCCCCGTCGTACCGCAGATAGAACTTCACGTGCTTGACGCCGCTGCCCCACGTGTCGTCCATCGCGTTGGCCTTGAGGTTGATGGCACCGAGCCCCAGCGTGCTGCCGGCAGCGGGCGCCGTGATGGCCCCGTCGGGATTGACGGTGTCCGGTGCCGTCGCGGAGAAGGTACCACTCTGCCCATTATCTGGAATATGATAGTGCCCGTCGGTCAGGCGATTGCCGGAGAGCGTGCTATCGAGCTCAAAGGTCCAGCCGTCGTCGAAGGTACAGCCCGCATCGTTGTCATTGGAGAGAAACGCGAAGGTAATGTCATTTCCGTTGCGATTTCCCACGAAGGACCCCGCGCCGCAGAGCGCTCCATCGCCGGGATCGTTGGTGAAGTCGATGGTGCCCGCCACGTCGTCGTCGCCGATGGCCAGGTCAAGCTGTACGTCGCCCTGTAAGCCGTTGGAACTGTTGGTGAAGCGACCTGCGTACCGGCGCGTTTTGCGCGCCGAGAAGGTGCCGCTCTGTCCATTAGTGAGGCTGTAGCGCCCGTTGACCAAGCGATCGCCGGAGATGGTCGCGCTGACGTCGAAGACCCAGCCGTCGTCAAAAGTGCAACCGTCATCGGAATCGTGCGAGGTGAAGCTGAAAGCGATCTGATCCCCATCACGGGTGCCGGTGAAGGAGCCTGCGCCGCAGAGCGCGCCGATCCCAGGCTTGTTGGTGAAGTCGATGGAGCCGGCGACGGTATCCGTCCCGATGGTGATGTCGATCACGACCGAACCGCCGACGCTGCTGGATGTGTTGTAGAACGGCCCAACATAACGCACGTCCCCATCGGGCGAAGCGTCGTCCCACAACGCCGCCCACTCGTTGAGCATATTATCGACGTAAGCGCCTTCTCCGCTCCAGGTGACCAGTGCAGCGCGGATCTGGGAGCGATTAAAGGCCTGCTCCCGGAGCATGGTGCGGATGGCGTCGTAGTAGGAGAGCGCCAGCGTGTTGGCCGTCGCCTGAATGCCCGTGGTGCGGTCGGGATAGTTTTGCACGCCCACGGAATTGTAATTCCAGCTGCCCGGCATCCGCCAGGTCGTCGCCAGGGGATTCCACTCCGCGCCGGTGTTCTCGTAGCGCTGCCACACCGCCATGGCGTCCAGCGCGAAGTCGCTTGCCCCTATCCCCAACTCATCCTCTAGCATATCGGTGAAGAACGCATCTCCCACGTCGCGTCCATCCTTCTGCAGGTGACTCGCCCGGACGCCCGGCGCGGGCGCTATCCAAAACCCGAGGATAGCAATGAGGATGAACAGCGTCACACGCTTGCGCCATGGTGAATGCGATGGTTCCAATAAGCGTTCAAACATATGTCCCCCTTTGTGGATGCTCGTCCTGCTTTTACTTCACTCAATGAGCCACGGTGTCTTTTTCCGCCATGAATCCAAGGAAACTGTATCAATTATCACCACGGACGACACAGTTTTTCACTGATTTTCCCCCTTTCTGTGGGATCCATGGTCAAGTTTTGCCGCACCGAAAAAAGTGCAGCCAAGTCTTGGTTTCAGATCATGCAAAATGCTAAAGCCGCCATTTCCTCTCGGTATTCTCTATGCCTCAATGGTTCAGAGGCTTCTCCCAATGAAAATACTTCATCTACCTCTGGACAAAAGGGGCAGGAAAAGCCGGTAGGATGTCAGCGGGTCCGGGGGGCTGGGCCTCTCCATCACGCTGGCCGGTGGGCCAACGTAGGCTCTCAACAGCTCGTCCCAGCGGGTCACCTGCCCGAACATCAACGTCGGGTTATCGACGTACATCGCGTAATCCCAACTGGCGGGAGAGGTGGGGAAGTAGATGCCTAGGCCGTGGGTGTTGTCCAGATCAACCCAGGTGCCGGCTATATCGCCGCTCTGGTGGCTTTCGTAGACCAGGGGAGACGTTGGCTCCGCCGCTTCCGGGGGCGCCATCGCCGTCCAGACCTCCTGCGCCGCTTGTTGCACGGCAGCATCTGCCGACGTCGTTGTCAACAGGTAGGCAAGATGGCGTAGATCGACAAACTCATCCTCGGCCGTGATGCGCCCGTAGTCTTCGGAGTCCAGGCGCTGCACGTGCTCCAACGCCGACTGTACCGTCGCTGACTCGTCGGGCCATGTGGCTAGCAAGGAACCCGCCAGATTATCCACGGCGGTGGTTAAAGCATACGCCCTCGACGTGTCCAGGGCGGCGATGGTATAGGGGGTTGCCGCGTCCTGTGACGCATAGATCTGCGCCACGCGCGTCGCTACCTGGCGCGGCGTCTGGGTTGTCGGCGCCAACGCCTGCACGTACTGATCGTAGGCGAAAAACGACCATCCCAGATTCTCCGAGGCCACCACGTAATCCGCATGAGACTGAACTTCGTGCAATACCTCCACCATCGACATCAGGCACGCATCCAGGTGCAACACGTCGATCTTCTGCGCTCCATTGTCCGTGCCCATCTGCAGGGCTGCGCGCACCTCTGGCAAGGACAGATAGTCATCGCTCTCGGTATCCCAACCCATGCCCTGAATGCCGCGCCCGTGGTTGGCAATGGCAAGATAGACGTTATCCGCCGGATAGGCGCCCATCGCCCACTGAAGGTAGTCGGCCAGCGTTCCGGGATCACCACTGTTCAACTCCCCCAGGTACCAGCGGTTGATGCCGTCCACGTACCCGACGTTGGGCTGCACCAGATAACGATACACGCCGGTGCCGCCCTGGCGATCCAGTTGCACCGTGACCGTCACGGTGTCCAACAGGAAGTCTGCCGCTTCCAGGCGATCCAGCGCCGCCGATAGGCTATTGGAGAGATTGTTATCCCCGGCCAGGTAGAGCATAAAGTGCCAGCTCTCGTCCGGAGGCTGCGCTTGCACCTTCAAGGATCTGATGACCTTCGGCGACCACACCCCGTCGCTATCCTGCACCTGGAACGTAATGGTGTGCACGCCGGTGGAGAGCGCTGACGCCGGGAGCGTGAAGGCCGCCTGCGCGCTCAGCTCGCCGTCGAGGTGGGAGCGCCAGCGGTAAGCCGTGATGCCCGCCGCGTCCGGATCCTGGCCCGAGCCGCGAAAGGTGACGGAGTCGCGGCCCTGCAACGCCGGATCGGGCGCCAGGCTGTGGAGCGTCGCGATGGGCACATGCGCCGGGTGTCCGGTGGTCGGGCTCCGGTAGAAGGAGTCACCGTCGGCGGTGACGTTGGTTTTGTCCGTGCCGTCCGCGTCGATGGTGAAAATATCCAGATGGTTGCCGTAGATATTTCCCCCGGCGACGTACATCAGGCGGTCGTTGGAGCGCCAGTACGGCCACCAGGCCTGATTCTCGTTGGCTACCCGCCGCTGATCGCCCCCGTCGGCGTCCATCACACAGGTATCCTGGACGTTCTCCCCCTGGAAGCAGACGTAGGCGAGGCGGCGGCTGTCCGGCGACCAGGTCGGATACCAGCCGGATGCCAGGTAGCGCAGGCTAGTGCCATCCGCGTCGATGCGGTAGACAGCGCCATTTGTATGCCCACCCCGGGTGGATGTGAAGGCAATCCACGCCCCGTCGGGCGACCACTCCGGGTACCAGTCATCGTACGTGCCCTGGGGCGTCAGCAAGAGGCGCTGATCGCTGCCGTCGGCGTCCATGGTGTAGAGCCGGTACTGCCACGTGGCGTCGGTCCAGGCGTAGACGATCTGACTGCAATCGGGCGACCAGTCCGGATTGTAGTAGTAACCTGGGCCGTTGGTGAGCTGCTGGACGTTGGCACCGTCGAGATCCATCGCGTAGATGTCGTAGCCGACGGTATAAAGCACGCGCCCGGTGGCCCGGCAGAGGTCGGGATCCGTACCGGGACGCAGGTAGGTGCGCCCGGTGCCGTCGCCGTTCATGCGCCAGAGCTGGTGATTGTCGTTGGCGCCAGATACGTAGACGATGGGCATCGCGGTGAGATCGGCCGGGAGCACCAGATCGACCTGCTGCCCATCCTCGACGACGTCGTAGGTGACGGCGCGCTGACGACCTGCATGCTCGACCGAGAGGGTGATGGTCTCTCCGACCGAGGCCGAGAGGGGGGCATCGCTGAGCGAGACGGCGAAATACGGCGCGTCGCTGTGTATTCCGGGTGCCGTGGTGGCGGTCAGGACGCCGCCCGGCCCTTCGAAGGTGACCTCGACATCGTTCAGCGGCGTGCCGTCGTCATCGTAGACGTACCCGTAGGCACAGCAGGCCGGCGGCGGCTGATCCGGGGGATTGACGCCGGGACAATCACGCGGCAATGGAACCGGCCCATCGTCCGTCGTCCCGTGCGACAACGGTGCAGCCTGTAACGTCTGCGACGTCGAAACCAGTGCGATTACCGACACTCCGGTCCAGATCGCGAGCAGTATCCATACGCGCCTTTTCATGACTCATCTTCCCCGTCGTGCGGGCGCAGTTGGCAGATCATCTCCGTGTCTGCCTCTTTCACTGTTTGGCACCACATTGTCCACAGAAATTCGCGCCCGGTCGCAATGGAGCGCCGCATTGGGGACATCTCCTACTGACGGATGGCTGTACAGGAGGCGATTGAACCGAGGACGTGCGAGCCGGGGGCGCTGGGTTCTCCTTTTTGCGGTATTTGTGAGGCAGAATCCAGGCTGCCAGCAGCATAATGGGACCAACGACCGCTGGCAGCAGGATGGGTAAACCGCCCGCCAGGATCGTACAGCCGATCAACTCCAGAGTATAACCTTTCATGGTCAACCATCCGGCACCTATATAACCGGGGATCGCCCATAGAACGAAACCTACCATCAGCCAATCTACGCCTGAGTTATTCATACATCATACTCCTCTCATTGTTATTGCTCTAGCCATCAGTCAGGCGGTTACCTTTTCACTAGACTCAATGCAAGTATCCGCCTTTTTCCGCCATGACTTGAGCGATTCAGACGAGTTGCGTGTCTCCTCGCCCCCAGACGGCAAAGGGTGCCCAGTAACCCGCGTGCGGATGGGTGGCGAGCAGGGTACGCTGGGCATCTCGCAGCGCGTCGGCTACCGACTGGCCCGCTACCAGACCGGCGTAGAAATCCGCCATCAGCTGGACCGTCGTCGCATCGTCCACGCGCCACCGGCTGACCACCACTGTCGGCGCACCGGCGAAGAAGCAGGCCTGGGTCAGGCCCAGCAACTCCCCGCCGCGCCCCTGCGCCAAGCCGGTCTGACAGGCGCTGAGGGTAACCAACGCTGCACGGCTCAGATCCAGGTTGTAAATCTCGTGGGCGGTCAAAGGCGCGTCGACCAGCTGAACGCCGGAGAAGAGCGGCGCATCGGCGCGAAAGCGGCCATGGGCGGTCACATGGAGTACACCACACGCGCCGACGTGTTCCCGCAAGGCCTGCCGGGTCGCTGCCTCCCCCTGCAGCAGCACCGGCGTTTCATCCAATCCCGCCAGCACCTGGCGAACCTGTTCGCCTTCCTTGACGACGCCGGGCAAGTGCCCGGTGTCATCATAGGCCAGGATGAGGGCCCGCCGTCCAGCGCCGGTTTGACGCCGGGGAAGGGTGGTCAACAGGCCAGCAGCCGGCAGGTAACTGAGCGTGTAGCGCTCAATGAGATGGCGGTGACCGTCGTACAGCGCGCCCAGCGGTAGGGCGTGCAAACCCGCGCCCGGCACGATGTGCAAATGCTGCACCTGAGGATCAAGGATCGCCAGTGGCTTCGCCAGAAGCATCTCGTAAAGCGTCGTCAGGTCTCGACGCAGGTCTACTTCCAGCCGCGCGATATCGGAGGGCGCGGTGAAGAGCCGTACCTCCTCCAGGGCGTGCCGCACGCCCCGGATTTCCCAGCGTAGCGGCGCCATCTCTCCCAACTGCACCACTTCAATGCGCTGCTGCGTGACGACGAACGCCAGCACCCGGTCGCCAACCTGATCGAAAGCGAGCAGCGCCGCATCCTCCGGCAAGTGCTGCTGTACTGAGGCCACGTCGCGCGTCGCCTCGGCCGGCAGGCCCGCAAAGCGGGGATCGGTCAACCGTTGACGGCGATAGCGGGCGCGCAGCTCGTGCTCCAGCGCCGCCAGCTCGCGCAGCAACACCGCCCGATCCTCCGGCGACACTCTCTCCTCGTCGACCTCGGCCATCAGATCAACCGGGCGGTGCAGCCGACTGGCTCGCCACGCCCAGCGCGCCTGCAGGTGAGATAGTTCGGCGGTCGCCTCCCGGTCGCCGCGTGGCGCCGTCAGCGCCTGGGACAGAACGTCGCACAGCGCGCCCGCCCGGGCCAATTCGGAGAGCTGAAAGGCGTCGTGAATCTCACCGTCCTCTAAGGCCATCCGCAGCGCGGCCTCGTAGACGGGGCGCTTATCGGTGAGGAAGCTTCCACGCAGCTCGTCCAGGCCCAGTCCCTGCGTGACGCGCTGTAGATAGTGTACGGCTCGCCGGTAGGCGCCCCGGGCCAGCGCTCGCGCGCCGGCGGCTTCGGCGATGGTCCCACGCGCGAAAGCAATGCGATAGGCCAGGCTCGGCGGTGGCGCCGTGCTCTCGGTGACGTGGCTACCGGCTTCCCAGGCCACCTGATATGCCAGTTGCGCTTCATCGATGCGCCCTAAATCCTCACAACAGGCGGCGACAATGCGATGGGCTTCGGCGTGGCGCAGCGGATGGTGGCGCACGTCGAGCTGCTCGGTCACCGCAGCCGCCAGCCGCAAGCCCGCGCCGGGGCGCCCTTGGCGGCGTAACAGCACGGCGCGCTGCAGATCCAAGCGGGCGACTTCCACCGTGTCGCCCTGCGTCCGAAAGATCCGCCGGGCGCGCGTCAACGCTTCACAGGCCGGATCGAGCCGATCACGCCGCGCATAGACCTGGGCCAATAACGACGCCGCTCGCGCGACCTGGCGCGGCATCTCCAGCGCGGTAAAGGCGTTGACTAAGCGCTCGGCCAACGCCTGCGCTTCCGGCAAGAGGTTGAGATCGAGCAGTGTCTGGGTGCGGTAGAGATCGCCGACCGCCGCGTCAACGTCGATCCCCGCGTCCAGGAAGGCCGCCCGACTGCGTTCCAGCCAGGTCAGGGCGGTCTGATGGCGGCTCAGCCGGGCTTGGAGCACGCCCAGGTTTAGCGCTGCCCGCGCCCAGGGGACATGAGCGTCGTGAGAATCGAAGATGTCCAGAGCATCCTGCAGCCAGGTTTCTGCCTCGGCAAAACGATCCAGGTACT
>DAOTUH010000489.1:0-10208 GCA_034437255.1 Anaerolineae bacterium | reverse complement strand
CGTAGCCATCTTGTGTTCCAAAATCCGTGGTCAGACTGATGACAACGTTATCGGACATTTTTACCCTCCCGGTCATGAGATTGGTCAGCTTTCGTTAGAGTATACTGTTGCGTGATGCGTGTTGCGTGTTGCGTGTTGCGTGTTGCGTGATGCGTGTTGCGTGATGATTTGTCTAGCTACTTCTGCACATTTGCTTCACTCGATGTGTGAACCCGGTCTCCGGTCAGTTCGCCAAATCCTCAGATCATATTCAATCATCTTGCAAATCCTGTCAAACAGGTACAGCACGGCTGACGATGCGACGGATGGCTAACCGCAGCTCGTCTACGCCCAGCCACCACGCGGAGACGACGTAGGTTCCGACGCCCAGCGCCACGCCACCGATGCTGCGGAGCACGTCGCCAGCGGGCGCAAGCCATAGCCAGATGCCCACAGCCGAGGCCATCACCAGAGACGCTGCCAGGGGGCGGATCAACCAGCGCGATGCTTTCCCTAATCGCAGACCTTGGAGCTGCCGGTCCATCACCAGAAGCAGGGCCACCATCTCGACGAGAGCCGCCAGGGCGTTAGCCAGCGCCAATCCGCCGACAGATAGCCAGCCGACGCCCGCAAAGAGGCCGGGTAAGAGCAAGCCCAGCGCCAGGTTGAGCACCATGGCGCCCAGCGCTGCCACGGCCGGCGTCCACGTGTTCTGTAGCGCGTAGAAGGCGCGCGCTAAGATCTCGATGAGCGAATGTCCGATGAGACCGAGCGCGAAGAAAGCTAATGCCCAGCTGACCTCCTGGGTCGACGCAGCGGTAAAGGCGCCCCGCTCGAAGATGGCGCCGATCAGCGGCCGGCCCAACACGATGAGGCCCACCGTCGCCGGCAGGACGACGGCGACCAGCGTCCGCATCATCGACGTGAGCGTCTGGCGCAGCTCAGCGAACTCACCGTGCGCCGCCTGCGCCGAGAAGGTCGGAAAGACCGCCGTGCCGACGGCCTGGGCGAAGATGCCCTGCGGGAGCAGCATCAGGCGCCAGGCGTAGTCCAGTGCAGAGATTGCACCCTGCCCCAATCCTGAGGCCAGCCCCGTGGTGATAACCATGTTGAGCTGAACGGCGGCAACGCCCAACACGCGCGGCGCCATTAATCGGCCCACGGTGCGCACGGCGTGATCCTGCAAGCCAAGGACGGGCGTGTAGTGCGCGCCGCGTCGGAACAACTCCGGCAGTTGGACACCCAGGTGCAGGCAGGCGCCAACGACCATCCCGATGGCCGGCCCCATAGCGCCCAGCTCGGTAACGCCGCCCCAGATCGCGCCGCCGATAATAGCGACGTTGTAGAGAATCGGCGCCAGCGCCGGGAGCAGGAAGTGCTGGTGCGCGTTCAAGATACCCATGATGACGCCGCTCACGCCGAAAATAGCCGTGGAGATCAGCATGACGCGCATAAGCGTCACGGTGCGCTGCTGGATCGCCGGAGGGAGCGCCGGCGCGATGACGGACCGCACGATCCACGGCGCGAGCAGCATCGCCAGCAGACTGACGGGCACGATGACAAGCAGCAAGAGGTTGATAATCGACGACGCCAGGCGCCACGCGCCCACGCTGTCCTGGTGCGTCAAGCGGGTGGTGAAGACGGGGATAAAGGCCGATCCCAGCGCGCCGCCGGCGATGACCAGAAAGAGCATGTCCGGGATGCGCAACGCCGCGACGTAGGCATCCATCTCCGGCCCGGTGCCGAAGTAGAGGCTGAACACGATCTGGCGCACCAGACCAAGCAAGCGGCTGACGGCGAACGCGCCCATCACCAGCACGGCGGCACGGGTGACCTGACCTTGGGTTGTCTTCATAACAAAGAGATTATAGCACGCAGGGGAAGGGCGTCCAGATGCAACGGATTCAGCGAACCAAAAAATCCGCTCAATCCGTTGCATCTTTTCGCATCCGTTGACGTTCACACCTCGGACGTGTCTGCGCTGAAGTGCTGGGCCAGGTTGTAGGCCGAGAAGACGCCCTTCTCGGTCACCACGGCGCCGACGAGCTCAGGCGGGGTGATATCGAAGGCAGGGTAGTAACCGCACACGCCCTCCTTCGCCGTCCGCACGCCCATGGCGTGCAGCACCTCGTCGGGGTTGCGTTCCTCGATCTCCACCGTGTCGATGGTGGGATTCTGCGCCGACGGCGTTCCGACCACGTAGAAGGGCGCGCCGTGGCGGTGTGCCACCGACGCAATCTGGTACGTCCCGATCTTATTGACGACGTGTCCGTCCAGGGTGATGACGTCAGCGGCGCAGATAAAGGCGTCCACCATCCCATGCGAGATGACGTAGCCGGGCATATTGTCCGTGATGAGCGTGACCGGCACGCCGATTTCGACGCCGACGCTGGCGGTGAGTCGCGCACCTTGGAGATAGGGACGGGTCTCCGGCGCGATCAAACGGACGTCGCGCCCCTGTTCTTTCGCCACCAGCAGCACAAAGCCGATGAGTGTCTCGGCGAAGCACTGCGTCAGAATCGTGCAGCGATCCTCGGGCAACATCTCAACGGCGTACGTCCCGATCTTGCGGGAGCGATTGTAGCGCGCCTCGCGGCGCGCCTCGACGTAGGCCAGCGTTGCGGCCTCGGGATCTTGCCCATTTTCCAGCGCCGCCTCCGCCACCCCGCGAATACTCTCGACGTGCGCCACCATCCGCTGCGACGTGGTGGGGCGCGCGTGAGAGAGCGCATACGTGGCTCGCTCCAGCAGCGCTTCCGCCTCATCCTGGGGCAGATCGCGGGCGGAACGGGCGGCGCTCACCATGCCCATAGCCGCCGCCATCCACGGGCCGCCGCTCTGCGTGACCATATCGGTGATGGCCTGCGCGACCTCAGTATAATCCTCGCAGCGCACGTACACGACCTCGCGCGGATAGACACGGCGATCCAGAATATAAACCTCACCGTCCTCGTAGCGAGCGACATTTTCGTATTTGAGTAGGAATCCTAATCCTTTGTCTGCACGTGGCATAGGGATCTCCTTTGGATCATGATATGGGTTGCGGATTGCGTGTTGCGTTTGTCTTGGTGCGTCTTATGATTCGCGTTCCCGGATTTCACGTTCCCAGATTTCGCGAACGTAGTAGGGGGACTTGTCCTGGGCCTCGTAGTAGGTGCGCATGATCATCTCGCCCAGCAGGCCCATCATGAGGAACTGGACGCTCAACATGATGAGCAGGAAACCTAGAAAGAAAAGTGGTCGGTTGCCGATCTGATAAGCGTTGAAAGCCGCTATGCCGCCGGTCAGCCCGCGGATGATCTTGATCAGCGCCAGGCCGCCGTCGATGAGCAAGCCCGCCAGGCCGATGACGAAGGCGATGGCCCCGAAGAGCCGCATGGGGCTGGTGAAGTATCCAAGCATAAACGCTACGGTGAGCAAATCGAGCAGCACGCGCGGCGTGCGCGATATGGCACCGTACTTGGACCGTCCGAAACGGCGGTTGCGGTCGTTGATCGGGATTTCAGCCACCCGCGCACCCACGGTGCTGGCGATCTCCGGAAGGAAGCGGTGCAATTCGCCATAGAGCCGGATGTGCTTCACCAGATCGGCCTTGAAGACTTTGAGAGAACAGCCCCGGTCGTGAATCTGGAGTCCCGTCACCCGGTTGATGATGGCGTTGGCGCTTTTTGAAAGCAGCCGGCGAAGCAAGGACTCTTGCCGGTCGATGCGCCAGCCCACGACGATGTCGTAGTCCCCGTCCCTAAGTTCCTGGACGAGATTGGGGATGTCGGCGGGATCGTTCTGCCCGTCGGCGTCCATGGTGACGACGAGATTGCCGCGAGCGTGATCAAAGCCGGCGGTGAAGGCCGCGGTCTGCCCGAAATTGCGGCGAAAGCGGACGACGCGCACGTGTGGATCTTCTTCATACAGTGCGCGCAGCACGTCGGCGCTCCTATCACGGCTGCCGTCGTCGACAAATAAGATTTCGTAGTGCGGCGTCATCGTCTCCAGCACGCCGTGCAGCTCCTCGTGGAGCACGAGCAGGTTCTCCTCCTCGTTGTACACCGGAATGACGAGCGAAATACTGACAGCATCGGAAGATGGGATGGATTCAGGCATGGGATGCCAACTCCTTGGTGTTGGTCACAGCGTATAATACGCCGCCGAGAAGTCCGACCACCAGATTGCTCAGCGTATAGTTAAGCAGCGACATGGCGACCGCCGTCGTCTCCGCGACGCCCAGCGCGCCGAAGAGCAGCACGTAGGTCTGCTCACGCACGCCCAATCCCCCCACGGAGATGGGCAGCGCCAACGAGAAGGAGATGATGGGCGTGAAGAGCAAAAAGATACCCAGCGGCTGGCGGACGCCCACAGCCTGGGCGATGAGCACGTTGAAGACGATGAGCAGCGCGTCGAAGATCAACGAGACGAGACTGGCGCGTCCCAGCGCGGGATAGCCCAGCTCGGCAACGGCACGAGAAAAGCGCTCCACTTTGTTCGGGGCCGGTAACGGCACGCGCCGACCGAGCCAGGGCAGCAGCGGTGACGCGACCACCACCCATCCGCCCACGACGCCCACCGCCGCGATAAGGCCAATGGCCGTGATCCAGCCGGGCGGGAGCAGCGATCCGCTGAAGGGCACGGTTAGCAGCGCCAGGACAAAAAGTACCCACAAGCCTGTGGCGCGATCCACCAGCGTCGTGCCGATGGCCTCGGGGCCGCGCTGTGTGCTCTGAGCCAACTCTGCCATCTTCACCGCATCGCCGCCCAGGCCGCTGGGCAAAAAGATGTTGAAGAACGAGCCGACGAAATAGAGATAGACCAGGCGGCGCAGCGGCACCTTGATCTCCAGCGGCTGCAGCAGCGCCTGCCAGCGCAGGGCCCGCAGCGCCGTCCCCAGAATCATCAGCAGGCCCGCGCCGATCAAGGCACTCCAGCGCGCGCGGCGTAACGTCTGCCAGAGCTGCGTGAGATCAATCTGGAAGACAAGCAGGTAGATCAGCAACCCGGCGCTGACCACGATTTTCAGTGCGGTTAGCCAACCCCGGCTGGAACCAGTTTTTTTCTGCTCCGCCACGCCCGCCCTACTCACCGATGATCTTGACCAACACGCGCTTCCGGCGACGCCCGTCGAATTCGCCGTAAAAAATCTGCTCCCACGGACCGAAGTCTAATCGGCCCTCGGTCACAGCCACGACGACCTCGCGGCCCATGATCTGCCGCTTGAGGTGAGCATCGGCGTTGTCCTCGCCGGTACGGTTGTGCCGGTACTGGTTCACCGGCGCGTGGGGCGCCAGCTCCTCTAGCCACTCCTCGTAGTCCCTGAGCAACCCGCCCTCGTCGTCGTTGATATAGACCGAGGCGGTGATGTGCATGGCATTGACGAGACAGAGACCTTCCTGGACCCCGCTCTCTCGCAGGCACTCCTGGACTTTGGGCGTGATATTGATAAACGCCCGGCGTGTGGGCACGTGGAACCAGAGTTCTTTGCGATAGCTTTTCATGTGAACACTCCTTTCGGAAACGGGTTGAACGTTGCAGGCTGAAAGTTGAACGTGCTCTGATAAGCGACCAACTATGTTTCACCGACTTTAAGTATAGGGCATTCATGGGATTCGGCAACGAGATCAACAACATCAACGGATTGAACGGATTCATCGGATTTAATAAACGACCGAGAACAGAGCCTCACGCAATCCTTCGGCTTTGCTCAGGACAGGCACGCAATACGCAACACGCCTCCAAACTTCGTCTTCTCAGGCGTCGCTAGTATAATAGTCCAAGACCTATGAAGGAGCATCCCAACGAATGACAACGACATATCTCTTTCCGCAACCCAAACACCTGACCGCCACAGGCGGCATGCTCGAACTCACCACGCCGACCCTCCTGACGTCCGAAACGACGATCCTCGCCGCTGGGAAACTCAGAGAAGCGCTGCAAGCGTGCGGCATCAAAGCCAGCGTTTCCACGGAGAAGTATATCGTTGGAAAGGGCGACGTTCTGCTGGCGGTAGACTCTGCCGCAATCCCGCACGCCGAGGGCTATCGGCTTGACGTGAGCGCGCGCGATATCCGAATCATCGGGCACGATGCGGCGGGCGTCTTCTACGGCGCCGCGACGCTGCGCCAGCTGTTGACGCTCCACAGAGACGGTCGTCTGCCGCGCCTGCACGTCGAGGATTGGCCCGATTTCCCCAAGCGCGGCGTGCTCCTGGACGTGAGCCGCGATAAGGTGCCCACCCTGGCGACGCTGCAGGCGCTCATCGATCAGCTGGCAGATTGGAAGCTCAACCAGCTGCAACTCTACATGGAGCACACCTTCGCCTACCAGGGACACGAGATCGTCTGGCGCGACGCCGACCCCTACACCGCCGCCGACGTGCAGGCCCTGGACGCTTATTGCCGCGCGCGCCACGTCGAGCTGGTGCCCAGCCAGAACAGCTTCGGGCACATGAACCGCTGGCTGATCCACGAGGAGTACCAGCACCTGGCGGAGTGTATGAAAGGTATCGATCACCCTTTTAGCAAACAGCCGGAGCCTTTCGGACTCTGCCCCATTGACCCGGCGTGTTTGGAGTTCCTGGCGGAGCTCTACGACCAGCTGCTGCCGAACTTCGCCAGCGATCTCTTTAACGCGGGCCTGGACGAAGCCTTCGATCTGGGGCACGGGCGCTCCGCCGACGCCTGCCGTGGCAACGGCAAGATGCGCGTCTACGTCGATTTTTTGCAACAGGTGCACCGGCTGGTCACGGAGCGCGATCACGTCATGCAGTTCTGGGGCGACATCATCCTCTGCGAACCGGAGCTGATCCCCGAATTACCGAAGGATGCCATCGCCCTGGAGTGGGGCTACGAGGCTGACCATCCCTTCGCCGAAGACGCGCGCCACTTCGCCGAGGCCGGGCTCGATTTCTACGTCTGTCCCGGCACCGGCAGCTGGAACAGCCTGGCAGGTCGCACGGAGAACACGCTGGGCAATCTGATGAGCGCGGCGCGCAATGGGCACGAGGCCGGCGCCGAGGGGCTGATCATCACCGATTGGGGCGATCACGGACATCCGCAGCCGCTGCCGGTGAGCTATCTGGGTTTTCTGGCAGGAGCGGGCGTGGCGTGGAACCACCGCACGGACCTGAAGGCCGTCGATCTGCCAAAATTGTTGGATTTCCACGTCTTCCAGGACGCGGCGGGCGCGGTGGGACACGTGGCCTACCAGCTGGGCAACGTCTACCGGCTGCCCGGCCCGCAACCGTGGAATGCGTCGGCGCTCTTTCTGCTGCTCTACTTCCCGGAGCGCCCGCTCTCGCACGAGACGCTTTGCGGTCTGAGCCGCGAGGGGCTGGCGGAGACGTTGGGCGCTATCGACGGCGCCGTCGAAGCGCTGCGTCGCGCCCGGATGAACCGGCCTGACGGCGCGCTGATCGTCGAGGAGTTCACCTGGGCGGCGGAGATGCTGCAGTTGGCGGCGCACCTGGGTTTCGCGCGGTTGACGCTGGACCCCGATGCGCCGGTGCGCGCGCTGCCCACCCGGCTGCGCCACGAGCTGGTAGACGATTTGCAGCGGTTGATTGCACAGCACCAGCGGCAATGGCTGGTGCGCAATCGGCGCGGCGAGCTGGCGGACTCGGTGCGGCGGATGTCCGATCTGCTGGGCCATCTGGACGGGGACGCATGAGCACGACCTACGCTGAGCACGTTTTAGACGCCATCCGTTATCTCAACGCGCTTCGTCCGCGCCTCTTCCCCGACCACTACGCCACGCTGCGCCACGCGCTCTTCCTCGTCGACACTCTCACAGCGGAGACGCGCCCCTTCCGACCGCACGAGACGCCCATCGCTCACGAGCTGACGCGGCTCTCGGTGCAGGAGTTCGGTTGGGCCGACGCGCTGCGCCGGGGTGCCCATCTGGACGCCGAAACCGTCGGCGCGCTGACGCACAAGGAGCGGGTGGCGCTGCTCCGCGGCGTCGTGCGCAGCGAGGCGCAGGTCGATACGGCGCCGCTGCTGGGCCAGGTGGGGATCTCCCACACGCTGGACGCGCTGGTGCGCGACGCGCTGGACACGCAGGCGCGCCATCACGGGCTACCGGGAGCCTTCGCTGCGCAGCTGCAGACCCGGTTCGACGCGGCGCAAGACGACGTCGACGCGCTGGCGGCGCTGTTGGACATCGGCACGCTGCACCACGTCCCGCTGCTGGACGACGCGGCGGTCCGCGCCGCGCTGTCAGCCTGGAACGAGGACGAGCGGCTCTACCTGGCGCTGTTGCGCCACGTCGAAGCGCTGCGGATGGCGGGGCAGGCGGACGCGCTGCGCGAGCTCCTGCTGGAACGCGACGATCTCACGCTAGCGCGGCGCTTTGCGCTGGTCAATGCCCTTGTTGCGCTCGACGGACGGTCGAGTCAAACGATGTTGGAAGACGTGCTGTGGCGGGTCGAAGCGAAGCCCTCGACGACCCCGCTCGGCACCTTCCGCCAATATCTGCGACAGACGCTGGAGAATCTACGAGCGGACGCGCAACTGCGGGCGGACGCGCAACTGCGGGCGGACGCGCAGCCGTCTCAGCCAGATGGCCTGGTCATCGCGCAGTTCATGTTTATGGGGCGGATCGGGCGGGCGGGCAAGGGGAACAGCGGCGGGCTGGGCGTCTTTCTGGCGTCGCTGGGCGATGCATTAGCCGACCTGCCGGAGGTGGCCCACGTCTACACGCTGGTTTTGCTCAACGCGGCGCGCGCCGAGGACGATCCGCCGCTCTGCATAGAGCACGCGCCGGGGCACACGGTGGTGCACGTGCCTATCTGCTGCCGGTACGCGATCACGCAGTACCACATGATGGTGCAAGAGGTGCCGATCCAACAGGCGCTGCGGCAGGTGTTGGCGACGTTCCATATTGAGCCGGACATCTTTCACATCCGCTACTCGGACCACGGCTCGCGGGTAGCGGCGCGCACGGCGCAAGAGATGGGCAAGCGTGTGGTCTTCACCCTGACGACGGACCCGCACCGGCGGCTGACCGGGGCCTTCCCCGACTCGCGGGTCGCGGGGCTGGACGCGCGGGCGCTGACCCTGAATCTGCAGAAGGTCTATCTCGCCGATCAGCTGGTGGCGCTGGCGGATGGGCTGGTCGCCATGCCGTCGGCGTCGGGCACTGATCCGCTGAGGGCGTATTTCCCGCAGTTGGTGCTGGACGAGGCAGCGCGGACCAAGCCGCTGCGTATGATCGCCGAGGGGATTCAGCTGCTCCAGGAGATGCCGGCGGATGAGACGCAGGACGCGCTACTCACTGGGTTGTGCGACGTGGAGAGCGCGCAGCATGGCGCCCGGCTCAATCTGGAGTTCCAGAATCGACCCATCATGCTCAACGTGGGGCGGCTGCATCCGGTGAAGCAGCAGCACGTGCTGGTGCGGGCCTGGGCGAAGAGCGGGCTGTGGCGGACGTACAATCTAGTGCTCATCGGCGGCAACTTCGAGCAGTCCACGGCGACGGAGCGCGAGATCCAGGCGCAGATCGACGCGACTTTCACGCAGTATCCCGAAGCGCGCGGGCGGTTCTGTTTTCTGCCTGCCATGCCCAACGCGCAGGTGCGCGCGCTGGAAAAGGCTATTATTGAAACGCTCCCGGCGCCGCGCCCGCACGTCTACGCATGTAGCAGCGAGAAAGAGGAGTTCGGCATTGCGGTGCTGGAAGCGATGGACGCGGGCTTCCTGGCCTTCGGCCCGGAGATTGGTGGACTTTCGAGCTACGTCACGACGGGCGAGAACGGCTTCCTGGTTGACACTGAGTCTGCCGACAGCATGGCAGCTGCGCTGGTCGAGGTGCTGCAGGGCGATCGGTTCACGCCGCGCATGCTGCACGAGATCGCGGCGCGCGGGCAGCAGATCGTGCGCGAGCGCTTCGACATTCGGACCACAGCGGAAGCGTTTGTGGATTTCTACAAATCAACGGATTGAGCGGATTTAACGGATGATCGCTTACGAACAGGATTCCCGTGAATGGGTGCGTATTGCGTGGTGCGTATTCCGTTTGGGTGGCTTCACACAACACGTTTCACGCACTACATGCTTTCGGAAAGGAACGGTAGTACAAGACGTGAATCGTGACATCCTCACGCAACACGCACCACGCAACACGTTTTGGCTCTCAAAATCCTCACTGAACACAGAATACAGGTAGAGCATGAGTTACGAAAAGATTATCATTCTCAGTCCACCGTTTTATTCGCACTTCAACCCGCTGTTGAATCTGGGGCG
>DAOTUH010000488.1:0-1891 GCA_034437255.1 Anaerolineae bacterium | reverse complement strand
GCGTCGAGCGTGGGTGGTTCGGTCTGTTTTGTCATTGGGTTGTTTCCTCCGGTTGATTGCTATGGTTACGTCTGCG
Organism: Anaerolineae bacterium; assembly: GCA_034437255.1. Lineage (GTDB taxonomy): Bacteria > Chloroflexota > Anaerolineae > B4-G1 > SLSP01 > G713. The sequence goes on along the minus strand of DAOTUH010000488.1, from coordinate 1,815 downwards.
AAGTTCTGGATGTCCCAGAATATTATCCCGATTGTATCACATCCCGCACGATTACCAACGGCAGCTTCGCATTTCGGAACGCTGTGCTACACTGAGCCCATGCAGATTCTGCTTGTCGTTCCCTATTTTGGCGGCAGTCACCGCGCCTGGGCGGAGGGTTATGCGTGCCACAGCCGGCACGACGTCGAGCTGTTGACACTGCCCGCACGTTTCTGGAAGTGGCGCATGCAGGGTGGGGCGGTGACGCTGGTCGAGGCGCTGCGCGAGCGCGACCAGCGCCCTGATTTGCTGCTGGCGACGGACATGCTCAACCTCCCGGCCTTCCTGGGTCTGGCGCGCGACCGGCTGGTCGACGTGCCGGTCGCGCTCTACTTTCACGAGAACCAGCTGACCTATCCCGTCCCGCCGGGCGAGAGACGCGATCTGACCTACGGCATGATGAATTGGCTTTCCATGCTGGCGGCCGACCGCGTTTTCTTCAACTCGCGCTATCATCTGGAGGACTGGTTCGACGACCTGCCCCGCTGCCTCAAGCACTTCCCCGATTTCACGCACCTTCACCGGGTGGTGGAGGTGCGCGCCCAATCCACCGTGTTGCCTGTGGGGATTGATCTGGCGCGACTGGATCGAGCGCGCTGCTCATCGTCGGAAGATGCGCCGCCGCTGGTGCTCTGGAATCAGCGCTGGGAGTATGATAAGGACCCGCAGACGTTTTTCCGCGCGCTCTACGCGCTGGCGGATGTGGGCCTCCCGTTTCGCGTGGCGCTGGCTGGCGCTAACGTCCGCCAGCAGCCGGAGGAGTTTGAGGCGGCGCGGGCGCGGCTGGGGGAGCGCGTGGTGCACTACGGTCGCGCCGACGCCGCGACCTACGCTCGGCTGCTCTGGGAGGCTGACGTCGTGGTCAGCACGGCCATCCACGAGTTCTTCGGCATCGCCGTGATCGAAGCTATCTATTGCGGATGTTTCCCCGTGTTGCCAGATCGCCTGGTCTATCCCGAGCTGGTGCCAGAGGTGTACCACGACGATTGTCTCTACGACGATTTCGACGGCCTTGTCGCGCGGCTGCGTTGGGCGCTTACGCACGTGGCAGAGGCGCGGCGGATCGGTGAGGCCTTGCGTTCGACGGTGGCGCGCTTCGACTGGACGCGGGTCGCGCCACGGTATGATGTGGCGCTGGAGAAGATGAGGGATAGTTGAGCAGCGCTTGGATGCCAGCGAAGCCGGAGTTCCTGGGCGTGCCGACCGTAACTGGCGACCATCGGCTGTGTCTGATCAGCCTTGAACCTTCTTCGTCTACTCTATGTGTTTTCCGTGCGTCTTGATATTGTCAGAGATTATTATATAGTTAGTGGGCTGACAAGCCTGCGCGACCGGAGATTATATCCGGTCCGCCAGGTCGAGGCCCGGGTACTTGTGTGAAGAGGGGAAAACCGGCGAACCTCCAGGGTTTTGGGTTTTTGTAACGATGCGGTTCGGCCTGGATACGGAAAGGTCTTGTCAGGAACCAGGGCGCCTGGGTGCCACCGGTCTGCCGGTACGCTGTTGATGATCAAGTACCTGCTTATTCTTTTGGGTCTTTAGGGTTTTGCTGGGTAGAAGTGAGATATTAGCCACAGACTTCATAGATTCATACAGAGAATCGATGAAAATCTGCGTAATCTGTGGAGAAAATTAAAATCGCTTTTTTAGCTTGACAATGTTAACTTCAAATCCTGGCGAATGAATTCGCGGCTACAGTTGCGAAATCCGCCTACGCGGATTACCTTTCAGTCGCCGAAGGGCGACTTTGCAGCCGTAGCACGTGGTTTTCGTAGA
>DAOTUH010000487.1:0-5105 GCA_034437255.1 Anaerolineae bacterium | reverse complement strand
TTGACGCTGCGCTTCAAAAAGGCTACGTCATCACCGGGACCGTCACCGGCGATCAAGGGGTGCCCCTTCAAAGCGTCCACGTCCGTCCGTATAGCGGCGGCAGTTCCTACTACGATTGGGGTCTGGCCGATTACACCGCATCTGACGGCACTTACGCCCTGGGCCCACTATCACATGGTTCCTACCGTATGGAGTTTTCAACGCCTGATAACAGTCCCTATGCCCCGGAGTGGTACAACGACGCCATCACCTACGGACACGCCAGTCGGGTGACGGTGCCTGTCACCGGTCCGATAGATGCTCAACTCTCCGCAGGTGGCTATATCTCAGGTGTCGTCACCTCGGCGGATGGATCCTCGCTTGAGGGCGTCTACGTCTATATTTACGAACCCGGTTCAAGTGCGTCTATAAGAAGCACAACTACAGACGAAGAGGGCGCATACACGACAGGCCCCTTGCCTGCGGGCAACTATCAGGTGGAATTCTCGCCGGGATGGAACGTGCCCTACGTGTCGGAGTGGTACGCGGGTCAGCCTGACCAGCAGGACGCCATGACCGTCACCGTGCAGGCGGGCGTCGCCACGTCGGACATCAACGCGGAGCTGGCGAGGATGCCCGTTGATGAAATGCCCGGCAACATCATGGGGAACATCATCGCCGACGATACGGGGAAAATCGTGCAAGACGTCAGTGTCTGCCTCTACGAGGATAACCCCTACAATATGCTCTGCGGCGGTTGGGGCCGAGACGGCAATATCGACATCACGGGCTGGCTAGCCGGGGATTACCATCTGTACTTCGAGCCACCAGCGCCCTACAGTTTCATGTTCTACGAGGATGGCTTCAGCCCCGCCGAGGCCGATATTGTAAAAATCACCTCTGGTATGACGACGACCATCACCCCCACCCTGTACGTCGGTGGCCGCATCACGGGTTCGGTCACAGCAGCAGGCTCGGGCACTCCGCTGGTCGGTACGCAAGTGCAGGCGACGATCAACGATGGGCAATTGCATGTGCTGGGCGGTCCCGGCAGCTGGGAATGGTTCAAAACGCGCTCCGCCACGGTGGACGCGAGCGGGCAATATCAGCTCATAGGTCTGGCCCCTGGGCAATATCGTGTTGCTTTCTATCCACCGAGTCCCTACGTCGATGCGACCTACGGTGCTGGTGATACGGTACAAAGTGTTGAACCTTTCGCCGAGACCTTCGTTGATGTAAATCTTGGCGAAACGACCTCCAACATCGACGCGGCGCTGCAAGAGGGGGGCATCATCACCGGCGTGGTCACGGCGGTCGAGGACGGTCGACCTTTCATGGGGACGACGGTCGAGGTATATGATGCGGATCAGGCGCTCGTTACTTCTACCAGTACAGACATGGACGGCGTTTACATCACACCCGGTTTGCCGGCTGGCGACTACAAGGTGTTCTTCCCCGGATCCTCTGACTATAGGCCCTCTGACTATATCTCCACGTGGAACGGAGACGCCGACACTTTCGAGACAGCGCCAAGCATCAGTGTATCCGCGCCGGGGACCGTCGCCGGTATCAACGCTGCACTTGTACAGGGCGGCAAGGTGAGCGGTTACGTGCATGAGGCGGGGACTGGCTGGCCCCTCTACACTACGTTGGTCGAATTCTACCATGCGACTGACGGCACGTTGGCAGATACCGCTTGGACCAACCCTTGGGGGTATTATGAAAGCCCCGGCTTGCCGGGTGATGACTACGTCGTTGCTTTCAGCAAAGAGGGTTATTTGACGCGCTGGTATGATGATGCCGGCGACCAGGCAGACGCGACGCCGGTGACGCTTGCGCTGGGTGAAATGATCACCGGTATTGACGTCTATCTTGACGCTTTGGACAATCGTATCTTCCTGCCCCTCGTGTTGCGCACTCCATAAATCCTTTGTGGGAGGGGAGGGCAGGGTAGCGTTACTCTTGTCCTCCCCAAACCTCTTGTTCAGTTTCAATACACAAGGAGAAAAGATGCAACGTTTAGCTGACAGGTGGTGGGGCGCGATCCTCACCGTGGTGCTCGTCTGGTTGCTTTTTAGTGGAACGTCAGGTGCAGACGCAGGATTGGCCCTTGGGGTACACAACGTTCCTCCCACGCTATCTTCGCCGGAGGAACGCCGGGTTGCTGAGGACATCGGAGAGGATCCCCGCTCGAATCCTTCCCTGCTGCCCGCCGGCGGCGATGTGGAGCAGGTTGCACCGCCGAGGCCCTCGTCAGCGGACGTACCCTTCCACGACGATGAGGGGGATGTCTCCGCTCAGGCGGCCTTGGGTTCCTGGTTTCGCGTCGACGAGGGTCTGACGTTGGAACACGTGGAGCAAAATTTCCTCACCGGACAGTATATGGTGGCCTGGACGAAGATTGGCAATGACGGCTTTCCCGATCTGTACGTCCGGGTCTTCGACAGCAACGGTCGCGCGATGTACCCTACGGTGAAGATCGGAGATCGCGGGCAGATGTACACACGTATTGCTTACAATCCGACAGACAACGAATACCTGCTCGTCTGGGATCCAGGGCGTTATGCCGTCTACGCTCAGCGCCTGAACTACAAGGGGGAACCGCTGGGCTCAAGATCTGAGATCATAGGAAATGTCGGCGGCGCGGGCGGGGTTTTGGAAGTCGTTTATAACTACGAAGAGAAAGAGTACTTCGTGCTCTTCAACGTACTCAAGTCGGATTGGTGGGCCGCCGCCGGTCAACGGGTCAACGCCGACGGCACGTTGAACGGCAGCTACTTCTGGATCGTCGGGGATCTCTTTATGGGGGGCGACGTGGTCTATCATCCTTTCGACAACCGTTATCTTGTCGTCGGTGAGTGGGGCGGATCAGGTAGCAATGGATGGGATATCCACGGGCAGTTTGTGGACGCCGACGGTTCAAATATTGGCGGGCACTTCGCCATAGATACCTACCAAAACAGCCAAAGGTATCCCATGGTCACCTGGCGTTTCACATCGAACGAGTATCTGGTCATCTGGCAGGATGATTACCAGGACAGCGACACCGAAGACATATTCGGTCGCCGTCTGGACGCGAACGGTGCGGTTGTGGGGCCGTATATTCCGGTAGCCAACGACGACTACGTGACAAAATACCCCAACGACCTCGTCTACGACTGGCAAAGCGACTCCTACCTGGCGGTGTGGAGCGTGTGGTGGGTTGATCCGGAGACTTACCGGGAGCATCGCTGGTCCTATGCGCGGGGCATTGCCCCGGACGGCGGGCTGCCGTTGCCCGGCAACGTGCTCTGGTATCCCACGCACGGAAAGCCGGCGGCGACTCGAGCTACCCAGGAAGGGTACGTCGTAGGTATGGCGATTGATGGGGATATCTGGTGTCGTTTCGTCAAAGCGTGGGAGCGGGTCTACCTGCCCTTAGTCGTACGCAATTGATTAACACAAACAGATTACACGGAATGCAGTGACGAAAAACCCCGTCTAAGAAAGGAATTTCACTATGTCTAAAAAAGGTTTCTGGCGTTGTGTTTGTGGTTACGAAAACGGTCCTAAACGAGATGTCTGTTTCGTCTGCCAACGGAGCAAAGAACAGGCCCTGGAACCCAAAAAGGCCCCTCCACCTTCACCTTCGGGACCCAAGAAGAGTTCCCCGCAATCTTCGGTGGTTGGGCAAACGGGCTCTTCCCAAACGGGTTCTTGGCAATGTGAGTGCGGTTTACCCAAGGGGCAAGCCCTCGATTCTCAGGGTGAGGACGCCCCGCTCCCACCCTCCGTCGTTTACTTTGTCTCTCCATCGGCTTGGTGGCAGTCCTTTCAGTTCGCTTCGAAAGATGTCTCTAGTCCACCGCCTCCGATTTCCGCAGAAGAGACCACCAAGCTTATCGGCTGGATCGCCAGGGGCACAGAAGAGCAGATGATGTGTGCTGTAGAGGAGTTCCAGACGCATAAGCCCAAAGAAGCCATTCCGGCTCTCTTGGAAATCGTGGCGGGCAAGACGACAGATCAGGTTGAACGTCGGGGCTACGCCATCATGGCCCTGGCTGCGATTGGCGATCCGGCAACGGTTCAACATTTGACAACCCTCGAGATACCATCAGCGTTGGATACGCTGACCTGTGACGCGCTGGGAGACATCGGTGATCCCGCAGCCTTACCTTTTCTTCAGGAAAAAGTCTGGCAAACTGAACAGCTTGCTCCCCGCGCCAGCGGCATGCTTGCTCAGGCTAAGATTGGGCATCCCCAGGCGTTCCGGAACCTCATCTTGGAGGCTAAGGATGAGCTCGTCAACACTATGTACGTCGATTACGATGATAATCCAGGGGGATCCAGTGGGAAACTGGGGCTGATCTTGCTCGGTGGAGCGATGGGTATTGGGCAAGCGCTCCGCGCCGCGGCTCGAACGGCATCGTTCATGGGCAATCCTGAGCTACCCTTGCAGATCGCCGCAGAGATGCCCGGACTTGTGCGTCAGATGTGGTTTTTTCGAGTACGTCTGATGACCCTTAGAGCTCTGGGCTTTGTCTGTGGAACAGAGTCTCTTATCTCGTGTCGTTCTTACGCGAAGAATTCGATTCAGCACCTGATGATTGCTCTACCCCTGCTACAGTTGATGACGCCTGAAGTGGAGTGGGTTAACTGTCTCGCGGAGTCAACCCGATCTCGGCACGCACCTGAACGCATCCTGGCCTACGATGGATACGTCCAACTGGCGACCAAATATGAGGAACCTATCTACATAAAGTGGGGCCGGGCGGGCCTGTACGACGGGAAGAACTACGTATCCACTGCCGTTGCTGCGTCTATTATCTACAACAACGTGCAAACCCTGGTTCCCGAGGCCCTCGACATGGCACGGACGTCCTCCACCAATAAGCGGATCTCCCTTATCCCGCCTGTGGTCGAATTGGCGAGATCAGGTGATCCTCAAGGTTTGCAGACCCTCAAGGATCTTATGCAAGACCGTAAGCCATCTGTTAGGAAAATAGCGCAAGAGATGTGGAAAGATGCATCGGGTTCGCGAACTATCTGAATAGATGAAGGACAGCAAAGGAGGAAGCAGCATGAAATCTCGTTATGTTTTGGCGAAAGCCAAGTTTTTGATGGTTAATGCCATGCTCGTTTTGATG
>DAOTUH010000486.1:0-10058 GCA_034437255.1 Anaerolineae bacterium | reverse complement strand
GCTAGAGGAGGCTATGGCCGATCTCCCGACCCTGCCTCTTGCCCCCTGCCCCCCTTGCCCCCTCACCAGAACTCCGGTACAATGCGGCTATTGCACCGGGCCGGGAAGCGGTCCCACGAGGAGGAGAAGGCATGAAACGTCTGACCCCCGAGATGATCAGCCAACAACTCGAAGCGCAACTTCAACCATGGCACGCATCCGTCGCCAATGCGGAGCACGCCCAACAAGCCGTGCTGCGCCACCTGCGCACCGATTACGCCAAGACCACGTACGGCGCGGAGCACGCTGCATCGCAGATCGAGACGGTGGAGGATTACCAGGACGCCTTTCCCATCATGACCTACGAGGACTACAAACCCCTCATCGACCGGGTCATGGCGGGTGAGACCGACCTACTCCTGAACGAAGCTCCCATCGGCTGGGCCATCACCCGCGGCACGACGAAGGACGAGTCCAAATTCATCCCCATGACGCCCACAGATCTGGCGCTGCGGATCAGCGCGGGGCGCGCCGTGATGAACTACGTGGCCTCGACCCAAGACTACGGCGTCTTCGCCGGCGTCAACCTCAACCTGAACTTCCCCTCGGTGGTGGGCACCGTCCAAGCAGGCGACCGCGAGCTGGAATACGGGTACAGCTCCGGCATCTACACCAAGCACGTCTCCACGCGCACGCCGGTGCGCTCCGTGCCTGCTCAGGAGGAGATCGATGCGCTGGGCGGCGGCAAGACGCTGCGCGATTGGCACGCCCGCTTCGAACTGGCGTATGAAAAGTGCAGGGATCAGAACGTGACGTTAGTGGGCGGCGTCTGTCCCACGGCACTGGAATTCGGGCGCTACCTGAAGCAGACCCACGGCGTTTATCCGAAGGACCTCTGGGAGGTCAAGGTGATGACGTTGGGCAGCACGCCGGGGATCAACACGCGCCACCGGCCCGCGCTCAACGCACTCTACGGGCCCGCCGCCGTCCGCGAGATCTACGGCGCCACCGAGGGCATGTTCGGCCAGCAGCGCGATGGGCGCCGTGGCTGGGTTCCCAACTACGACCTCTTCTTCTTCGAAGTCAAGACTCTCAACGGCGTGAAGATGCTGCACGAGATGCGCGCCGGGGAACTGGGTTCGCTCGTCATCTCCACGCCGACGCTGCCCCGCTACCGCATCGGCGACCTGATCTTAGCCGTGCGCCCGCCCTACTTCCGCTGCATCGGGCGCGAGCGCTGGTGGACGCCGCTGCGCTACGCCTGGCAAGAGCTGGCGACGTTCAATCTGGGGCGCCTCTAGCGGCGGCGGGTGAGACCGTCGAGCAGGATCGAGACGCCGATGGCAATGAGGATGAAGGGCCAGATCAAGGACCACTCGCCCAGCGCGAGCCCAAAGAGCACGATGGCCCAGATAAGCGATCCCAGAATGGGTCGGCGATAGGAAGGCACCACCAGACGCAGCACCACGCCGATAAGCACCAGAACACCGGCACCCAGGAAAAAGAGCGTCCACAATTCCGGTTCAAAAGGCATCTCAAAGGGCAGATCCGCAGCGTGGATCCGCAGCCGCTCTAGATAACCGAGGTTATCCGCCAGGAAGACGATACCGGCCCAGATCAACGTGGCGGCCCATACCAGCGACTCCACGGGATCGGCCCGGTGCTTTTCTTCGTAGCTCTTCTCCTCTTTCTCGTCGTAGGATTTCTCGTCGTGCTTTTCCAGCATCTTCTCATCGTATTTCTCGTCGTATGGCTCGTCGCGCTCATCACGCCGCGATGGTTCTGGATACTCCATGCGTTCCCTCCCTTGTTAAGAGTCTCGGTGAATGACATCGCTTACTACGTCGCATCGCTGTCCAAGAAGGACGGTGGGGGGTGCTGGTCGCCGTAGATCAGCTTATCCGCCCACGTCATCCAACGCTGATGCGGCCCGGGGACGCTCGCCAGCTCGGCGGCGACGCGATGAACAAACGTCGGCGGCTTCGTCCACGGGCAGACCGCCATACAGAGGCCGCAATCAGTGCCTACGGCGCGCCAATAGCGGTAGCACTTCGCGGCGTCCAACACCCACTTCCTCACTCCATTATACATGTCTTTCTCTCCTGACGGGATCGCTTTCACGGGACAGGCCTCCGCACAGAGCTTGCACGTCTCGCAAAAGGACTGCACGCCGATGTCCACCGGCCGATCGTGCGCCAGCGGCAGTTCTGTGGTGACGACGGCCAGGCGCACAGCCGCCCCCAGCTCTTTGGTGAGCAGGTAGCCGGCGCGGGAGAGCTCGCCCAGACCGCAGTCCACCGCCACCGGCACGGTGAGCACCTGGTAGTTGCGGAAGTGATGGGCACGGGCAGCGTACCCCAGGCGGCGGATGTAGGCCGCCAGCTGCACAGAGACCCACGCGCCGCGGGCGTAGCCTTCCCCAGAGGCCAGGAGCACCGGAAAATCAGGGGCGCACGCCACCAACCGCTGATCCATGGCAAAGCCCAGGGCAATGGCGTGCTCGTGCCGGCAGAGATCAATGGGCGTGCCCCTCGGCAGGTAGCCGGGCGCGTCACCCCGCGAGCGTCCCACGTGCGTGTAGACCCACTGCTGACGCAGCGGACCGACGCCCACCAGATCGGCGTCCAGCAAACAGGCGAAAGCTTTCACCTTCTCCGCAGCGCGCGCCGGTGAGAGCGGCGTCTTGATCGGCGCGGGTTCGCCGTCCACGAAGGCCTCGGTGCCGATCTTGGTCAGCGTGTCGAACTGCGCCTGAAACATGGCGGCGTCCACACCGCCGTGCCGCCCCAGCCCCGGCATGGCGTTGATCTTGGAATCGATCTCCAGGTACGCCGGATGGGCAGCGTAGTAGGCGCGGAACTCAGCGCTGTCGGCGTCGAAGTGCTCAAAGAGATCGGAGCGGGCGAAGAGGATGTCGCGCTCGTCCCAGCGCTCGATCTCCCCCACAACGTCCTTCGCGTAGGTCGGCGCTTCAACACGGTGATTCAAGAATCTCACGTATAGCCCTCCGCTAAATCCGCCCAATCCGTTGATCTCATCCCGTGCTTCCGCCATGGCACGGTGCGGACACCGGCCCTAGATTGCCAGGAAATCCCCGAGGTCTTCCTCCTCTAATAAAGCGGGATCCGACCCAGATCGCCCTCCACCGCCGGGCGGAAACGCACCGCCAGCCCGCCGCCGGGCGCCAAGTCGATCTGGAAGACGGTCTCGTGATCTACCAGCGTCTCGGTGATCTCGATAGCCAACGGATTAGTCTCCCAATGGGCGTCGGGCGCGTCGGCGTAGATCTCGGCGACGTAGAGCGTATGGGGTTCCAGGAAATCCAACGACGCCTCCAGCGCACGCCCCGCCTCGTCGGTGATGCTGCCCAGGTACCACTCGTCGCCATCGCGCTCCCGGCGCACGAGGGTGACAAAATCGCCGATTTGCGCGTGCAGCACCCGCGTCTCGTGCCAATCCGTGGTCACGTCCTGAATGAACTGCAGCGCCGGCTGATCCACGTAATTCTCCGGCATGTCGGCCGCCATCTGCAACGGGCTGTAGATAACAACGTAGAGCGCCAGCTGCTTAGCTAACGTCGTATTGACCCGGTCATCGGGCGGCGGGTCGTCGAAGAGGATGTCAAAGATACCCGGCGTGAAATCCATGGGGCCCGCCAACAGGCGCGTGAAGGGCAGAATCACGGTGTGTTCCGGCGGGTTGCCGTCCGAGGCCGACCAGGCGTTGTACTCCTGACCCCGCGCGCCCTCGCTGGTCATGAGGTTAGGATAGGTCCGCCGGAGGCCCGTGGGCTTGATGGGCTCGTGGACGTCCAGCATAATGCCGTACTCAGCAGCAGTCTCGACAACGTGCTGGTAGTGCCGCACCATCCACTGTCCGTGATGCCACTCCAGCCCTACCAGGCGGCCCGTCTCATCACGCCGCTTGATGCTCTCACCGTGTCCCACGTAGCCCGTCTTCACCGTGTCGATGCCCAGATCGCGGTAAAAGGCGAAGGCGTCCTCCATCTGCCGCTCGTAGTTGTGAATGCCCGACGCCGTCTCGTGGTGCCCCACGATCTGAACGCCGCGCTCGGCTGCGTAAGCCACCACTTCTTCAATATCGAAGTCGTCGTAGGGCGTGGTAAACTGAAACTCTTCGGCGCTATCGTACCAGTTGCCGTCCCAGCCCACGTTCCACCCCTCGATGAGCAGGCGGTCGAAGCCGAAGCCGGCAGCGGCGTCGATATAGTATTTGGCGTTCTCGGTGGTCGCACCGTGCTTGTAACTGGTTCCCCAGGTGAAGCGGTCGACGTGCATGCCCCACCAGATCCCCATGTACTTGCCGGGCCTGACCCAGGAGACATCCTCCAATTTGTTTGGCTCGTTGAGATTGAGGATGAGATAGGAAGTGATCAAATCGCCCGCCGACTCCGCGATCTGAAGCGTGCGCCAGGGCGTGCGCAGCGGCGTCGTGCCCCGCACCCTGACGTCGTCGGACCAGGGGACCAGGTCACTCTTCAGCGTGGTGCCCCCGGCACTGCGCAGCGTCATGGAGGCGTAGTCGACCAGCGCCGCCTCGTGGATGCTGAGAAAAAGCCCCTCCTCTGTCTCCATGGTGAGCGGCGTGTGGACCACGTTGAAGTCGTCGGAGCGACTGAGAAAGCTGATGGGCGAGGTTTTGTACAGGTATTCGTAGCGGTTGCCCTCGTAGGCGGGAATCCACCAGGCCTGAGGATCGCCCGCCAGCGCGAACTCGGTCTCCTCGTCCATGATCTCCACATCGGTCAGCCCGGGCTGCGCCGGCAGCTCGTAGCGGAATCCCACCCCGTCATCGTAGACGCGGAAGACGAGGTTCAGACGGCGCTGCTCCCCGGTGGCTTCCTGCAGCTCGACGCGCAACCCGTTGTAGTGATTGCGGATCTCCTTGACCTCGCCCCAAGGCTGCGTCCAGGTCTCGTCGAAGAACGAGGTCTCGTGCGCGGTGACGACGAAATCACCGTTCAGCGGCGCGGTTTCCTTGAAGACAAAGCCCAGCCTGGAGGGCAAGAGCACATCCTGCCCGCCGCGGCGCACCGCGTAGTAGGGGCGACCGTCCGCCAGCAGGAAGCTGATCTCCACAACGCCGCCCGGCGAAGCCAGCACCAACTCCTCAGTGACGTTGAAGGTAGGCGAAGGCGTAGGCCCCGCCGTCTCCGCCGGCGCCAATTCTGTAGCAGGTTCAACGTCCCGCGCGCAGCCGCTCAACAGCAAGCTCAACAACAATACAAGCCACAAGACACGAGAACCCAAGTTTTTATCGCGCACCGACCCTCCTAGATTTTGACGCTCTCAGGGGAGCGTGATATACTGACGTTAACTCAAAATAGTCAACCTTACACATCGCCCCATTATAACAGATAGCAGGACCTTCACCCACAACGCAATAGGAAGACCTGGGAGATTTTGGCGCTGTGGCACGGTGAGGATACCGACCACAGATTGCTACAGACAACAACCACGGAGACAGAGATGAACGTTACTAAGTTCAAAAAGCAGGCCGGGGAGTACGCCGTGCAGTTCGTGGAGCCGGGCATGGTCGTCGGATTGGGACACGGCAGCACCACGATCCACGCGCTGCGCCGCATCGCCCAGCGGCTGGAAGTGGGCGACCTGCACGACATCGTCGGTGTGCCCTGCTCCACCCACGTCGAAGCGGACGCTGAAGCTCTGGGCATCCCCTTGACCACGCTGAACGAGGCGCCGGTCATTGATCTGACCATCGACGGTGCTGACGAGGTCGATCCACAGCTCAATTTGATCAAAGGTGGCGGCGGCGCGCTGCTGCGCGAGAAAATGGTGGCCCAGGCCAGTCACCGCGAGATCATCGTCGTGGACGTGACCAAACGTTCGGACGTGCTGGGCACCGAGTGGGCGCTGCCTATCGAGGTGGTTCCCTTCGGCTGGCGGGCGCAGGTGTCGTTCCTGACGGAGCTGGGCGCTGAGGTCGAGCTGCGGCGCAATGAGAACGGGCAGCCTTTCCGTACCGACCAGGGCAACTACATCCTGGACGCCGACTTCGGCCCCATCAAGGATCTGCTCGCGCTGGCGGATCAATTGAACACGCGCGCCGGCATCGTCGAGCACGGCCTCTTTTTGGGCCTGGCGACAGACGTCGTCGCTGCCGGGCCGAAGGGCGTCGAGCATCTGAAATCAACGGATTGAACGGATACAGCGGATAAAGAGACCGGGGCCCGGAGACCGCAGACCGGCTAGAGTGCGTCTCCCGATCGCCTGTCCCAGATACTAAGGTGCAACGCCCTTTCGCTACCAAATCAGCGGGCGAGAAACGCAAAAGCCGTGTTGAGACCGCCACTCGGTGGTCGTTTTCGCAAGTGCGCTGCACCTGGAAGACACACCGTCTGATCACGTACCACGCAACACGCATCACGCACGGTTGACAGTGACCCTCTTTCCGTTAGAATTCCTGTGACAAAGCGCCACTCAAGGATACGGAGGAATGAGTCCATGACCAAATCGCTGACCAGTGCCGAAATCCGCCAGATGTTTCTGGATTACTTCGCCGAGCGCAGCCACGCCATCGTGCCCAGCGCCAGCCTAGTGCCGCAGGACGACCCGACGCTACTCTTCACCAACGCCGGGATGAACCAGTTCAAGGACGTTTTCCTGGGGACGGGTAGCCGGCCCTACAGCCGCGCCGCCGATACGCAGAAGTGCATGCGCGTCTCCGGCAAGCACAACGACCTGGACGACGTGGGCCGCGACGGCACGCACCACACGCTCTTCGAGATGCTGGGCAACTGGTCCTTTGGCGATTACTATAAACAGGAGGCCATCCGCTGGGCCTGGGACCTGCTGACGCGCGTCTACGGCCTGGAACCGGAGCAGCTCTGGGCCACCGTCTTCAAGGACAACCAGGGCAATCTGGGGCGCGACGAAGAAGCCGCCGGCTACTGGCGCAGCGAAACGGAGATCAACCCCGATCAGATCCTCGACTTTGGGCGCAAGGACAACTTCTGGGAGATGGGCGACACCGGCCCTTGCGGCCCCTGCTCCGAGATTCATTACGACCGCGGCCCCGAGGCCTGCGACAAGCAGGATGATCCCGACCACGTCTGCCGCGTCAACGGTGACTGCCAGCGTTTCGTCGAGATCTGGAACCTGGTCTTTATCCAGTACAACAACCACGGGAGCGGCAATCTGGTGCCGCTGCCAGACAAGCACATCGACACGGGCATGGGCTTCGAGCGCCTGGTCGCACTGCTGCAGGGCGTCGATTCCAACTACCGCACCGATCTCTTCTGGCCCATCATCGAGACAACGCAGGCTACGGCAGGCCAGACCGACGCGGAACGCGAGGCCAATTTGACGGCTTACCGCGTTATCGCCGACCACGTCCGGGCCTGTACGTTTCTGATCGGCGACGGCGTCTTGCCCGCCAACGACGGGCGCGGTTACGTCCTGCGCATGGTCCTGCGGCGCGCCGTGCGCTTTGGCCGCCGCCTGGACTTCGACCGTCCCTTCATGGCCGATCTAGCGGAACTCATCATCAAGATGATGGGCGACGTCTTCCCGGAACTGCCCCAGCGCGCAGCCTTCATCAAGGCGACCATTACCAGCGAGGAAGAGCGGTTCCTGCGCACGCTCGACCAGGGCCTGGAGCGACTGGATGAGATCATGGCGTCGCTAGAGTCCGAGAGCGAGACAGTCATCCCCGGCAAGGACGCTTTCTTCCTGCACGATACGCTGGGCCTTCCGCTGGAGGTGACCAGGGACATCGCCGAGGAGCGCGGCTTCACCGTCGATGAGGCCGGCTACCACGAGTCCCGCGAGGAACAGCGCACGCGAGCGCGGGCTGCCACTGCCTTCGAACACGGCGAGGACACCCACGCGCAGCTCTATCCTGAGCTGGCGGCTGCCGTCGAATCGCTGCGTCCCAATGGCATCACGCACGCCCCCTACGGCCCGCTGGAGATCGAGTCGCAGGTCGTCGGGCTGATCAGCGGCGAGCAGGTGACGGATCGCGCCGAAGAAGGCAGTGAGGTCGAGGTCGTCCTCGATCCCGCCAACTTCTACGTCGAATCCGGCGGTCAGGTCTCCGACACGGGTCGCATCGTCGGCCCCGATTGGGAGATCCGCGTCGAGGAGATGCGCGAACCCATCGAAGGGCTGGTGGTACACGTGGGCCGCGTGATCAGAGGGACACCGCAAATCGGCGACGAGGCTCGCGCGCAGGTGGACGCCGATCGGCGCTGGGACATTATGCGCAACCACACCGCCACCCACCTGCTGCACCGGGCGCTGCGCGAAACCTTGGGCGAGCACGTCGCCCAGGCCGGCTCATTGGTCGCGCCGGACCGCCTGCGCTTCGACTTCAACTACGAGCATCCGCTGACGCCGGAGCAGCGCGACGAGATCGAGCGCCGCGTCACCCGCGCCGTGTTGGCCGACTACCCGGTCAAGCCGCGCGAGGAAAACTACCGCGACGCGCTGGAGCAGGGCGTCATCGCGCTCTTCGGCGAGAAGTACGGCGAGACGGTGCGCGTGCTGCGCGTCGGCGCCCCCGATGCACCCTTCAGCCAGGAGCTCTGCGGCGGCACCCACGTGAACCGCACCGGCGAGATCGGATCGTTCCTGATCGTCTCGGAGAACGGTATCGGCGCGGGCGTGCGGCGCATCGAGGCGGTGACGGGACGTGGCGCGCTGGCGGAGATGCAGGCCCTGCGCGCGCGGCTGGAGCGGACGGCGGGGCTGCTGGAGACGATCCTGGATAACGTGCCCCAACGGGCCATGCGCCTGCTGGAGGAGCTGCGCGAGGCCCGCCGCGAGATCGACCGGCTCAACCGCCGGCTGGCCCGCGAGGACTTCGAGGCGCTGCTGGACGACGTGGTGAAGATCGACGGCGTGCCGGTGCTCGCCGCGCGCGTCTCCGCGCCCGACATGGATACCATGCGCGAGATGGCGGACTGGTTCCGCGACAAGATGGGCGACAGCATCATCGTGCTCGGCACGGTGATTGAGGACAAGCCGCGCCTCATCGCTGCAACAACCAAGGCGATGACCCAACGCGGCGTCCACGCCGGCAAGTTGGTGGGCCAAATCGCCAAGCTGGTGGGCGGGGGCGGCGGCGGACGCCCGGATATGGCGCAGGCCGGCGGGCGCGACGCCGACAAGCTCGACGCGGCGCTGGCACAGGTCACGGAGATGATCAAGGACATGGATCTATGACCAGGAAGGAGAACCAGGCCTGGGTCCGCGAGACGCGCAAGACCCTGGAAGCGAACCAACGAGCCTTTGAGCAGAAACAGATCGATGCGTTCCAGTTGCCACTCCTGCAGCGCTGCGCCAAGCGTATCGCAGAGTTCTCCCACCACTGCGAGACCTGCCTGGGATTCCAGCACGAGGTCACGCGCCTGGTCGAGGAGATGGCACATCTGCCCAACTCCAAGGCCCAGCGCCGTCATCAGGTTGAAAGGATCCGCACGTTTACGGCCCATCTGCGCGAGGCGCACAATCTCTACACAAAGCGCTACTGGGTTACACGTAGCCTGAATTATGGGACCATCCTCGGCATAGGCGTGGGGCTGGGGCTGGATATCGCTATCTTCCAAAATGGGATCGCGCTGGTGGCCGGCCTGGCTATTGGGATTCTGGGCGGATCTGTGATCGGGATGCTGCTGGCGAACCGGGCGGAGAAGCGGGAGCAGCTTATCTAGGATCGGAGTTCGGGTGGGCACGGTGGGGACACCGGCCCGAGCAATTGGGGCAGGTGGGCACGGTGAGGACATCGGCCCGAGCAATTGGGGCAGGCGGGCACGGTGGGGACACCGGCCCGAGCAATTGGGGCAGGTGGGCACGGTGGGGACACCGGCCCGAGCAGGGAACTTGTATCTGGATTTGCAGGGTTACCAGCAGTTTGTCCAACGGCTACCACTAGATGTGGCCATTTCTGGCGAATTCCAAGAGAGCCAGTATTGGGGAAATGTAGCCGCGATTTCTAAATCGCGCACTCTGAAGCGCGAAATGGATTTCGCGGCTACTTGTATCTGGATTTGCAGGGTTACCAGCAGTTTGTCCAACGGCTACCACTAGATGTGGCCA
>DAOTUH010000485.1:0-3245 GCA_034437255.1 Anaerolineae bacterium | reverse complement strand
GGGCGGATTCACAAGTTGGGTCAGGTGGACTTTCACTATGACGACCGCGATTTCATGCAGCCCTGGCGGATGACGTCACCGGATGGGAGGTTAAACCTCCAGTTCACGCCCTTCCTGGACCGCGTGGCTACTACCAACCTGCTGCTCATCACCAGCGAGGTGCACCAGTTGTTCGGGCACTACTCCGGCACGGTGCGCACAGATGACGGCGGGATGGTGGGGATTCAGGATCTCCTGGGCTTCGCTGAGGAGCATCACGCCCGCTGGTAGATATGCTGTCGTTGACGTGGTTCCCGATCTGAGTCGGGTAGGTTCCAATTACGGGAGCAGAGCCATGCTTGTTGATCACCGGATTACAGAGTTGGTAACTGGGCTCCGGATGCTACAAGATCAGCCGCTGAAATTACGGTAGCGCTGGCGGGCCCCCCTGCTGAAGGCCTATGCAGTACGCCAGGCTGCGTTTAGGAAAGCGCAGGCTGAACACCAAGCCAAACTGCAGAGTCTGCAAAAAATCCTTCTATGGATCGCGGGCTTGTCTATGATCTGCTGGGGTGTAGCAGGTCTGCTAGGTGAAGTCTGGGGGTCGTTCGCGACCTTGCTGTTCCAGGGAGGTGGTTGGGGATTGGGCGGTAGCCTACTGCTGTGGCTGTACTACGGTATCTTTGCCGCACCCCACTCTCCCAAACACCCGCTGCGGGAGCCGCTGGCGCAAGAACTGTTCCCACCCCTGTACCTATGGTGGCGGAAGGGCATGCAGGGCGGATTAGCCAAACGGTCTCAAGACATGGGCGTGCAGGGCGAGGTGAAACTGATCCTGGCGTTGGAAGCGCGGATGGGAGAGCGTGCGTTCCTTATCCATCGGCTGCAGCAGACCTATGGGGATGACGTGGACGTCTTACTGGTGAGTGCTTCAGGGATTTGGGTGTTTGAGGTGAAGTTCTGGAGTGGTTTGATCCGCTGGCGGCAGGGGCAGTGGTCACGTCAACAGTCACATCATGAGCGGGGCGGCATGCGCGTCACCAAAAGGCCCCCTGTGCATCAGCCACCAGACCGTCAGTGGCAGCGGATGGCGGCGGACGTCCGCAAGACGTTACAGTTGCACGCACCGCAGCTCATACAGCGTTATCCAGCGGTGGCCCAAATTCAGGGCGGACTGGCGTTTACCTGTGAGAATGCGCAGTATGACATCCCGGAGTCGGCGCCCTTCGCTTGGGGACGGGCAGCGGCGTGGGTCAATACCTGTGCAGCCGCACCAAAGATTCCAGGCTTCACGGAAGCGCAGCAACTCCGTGCGGTAGAAGTGCTACTGCAACGGCATCAAGAGGTCAGTGGGTTAACGGCGACCCGCTCTATGGTTGACCGCGCCCGATACATTATCGATGAAACCGAAGCGCGGTTGCGAACATGGATCCTGGCAAGCAAAGATGCGTACGCAGACAGATAATCAGGTGCCAACATTCGTGGCCTAAGAATCATCGGAGAATCTTGACCAACGGCTCGTAGGCCCTCACCCCCATTTCCCAGAACAGAAACGTTCCAAGATCCGAGAGGGGCGTCAAATAGTCATCTCTTGCACTCACGAGTTGAATCCAAGCAAGATTTTGAACCGAACTTTCGGAAGTCAAACTTGATCCGATACGCATCCGAACCACTCCAAATGTAGTCATCATGCATGTCCCACTGTAAATCCCCGCCCAAAACGACTTCGTCTATGTTGCTGATTCCTATCGGGCGGGATGACGGAACCACCTCCATTCCCCGAAATTCATACGGTTCCGCTGTGAGTAAGGCGCCGTCAGATTGCCATGTTAGTACATTACCTTCTTGTCGCATGATTTTAATCCTCCTCCCACGAGACTCTCTCCGTGGCCGCTTGCAGATCGGCCTCACTGGGGCGGGTATAGATCCGCGTCGTCTCCAGGTTATCATGGCCTAGAAGCGTTGCTACCTTCTCCAGCGTCACACCGGCGTCCACCAAGTTTTTAGCAAAGGAGTGGCGTAGCGTATGCGGGGTCACGTCCTTGAGGCCAGCCTTGTCGGCCAGCTTACCTATGGTGTAAGAAATGCTGCGGGCACTCAGGCGCCCACCGGTCTGGGATAGAAACAACGCCTTGCTTGGTTCATCATCAGCGTCTTGTTCCTCCGGGCGTACCTCTAACCACTGTTGTAGCGCCTTGCGGGCGTCGTGATTGAGCGGGACGGTCCGCTCCTTGCGCCCCTTGCCTTGTCGTACGTGCACGCTGCCAGACCGCTCCTTGATTTCGAAGTCGCTTAGATCGAGGGCCTCGACCTCACTGAGGCGTAGACCGCTATTGAGCATCATGACCAGGATGGCATTATCCCGCCGCGACCAGATCACACCGGGGTGACCCAAACGCCCTTGAGCCCTGAGACGGCCCAGTTGCACGGCTTCCTGAGCGGCTCGCAACAGCGCGAATTGTTCCGTTCGTTCCAACCAGCGGGGCGGTGACGGCATCTGCTTCACCATCTTGATCCCGTTGGTGGGGTTGTGCTCGATCTTGCCGCTGGACTTAGCCCAGCGGACATAGGAGCGTACACCGGCCAAATACTGGTTGACCGTGCTCGCGGACAATTCCCGCACTACGCGCAGGTGTTGGCGCCAGGCTTTCACGTCCAGCGGAGTGATAACCTCCGGCGTCAACGGTTTACCGTTGGTCTGTCGAAACCACGTCGCAAATTGTCCCACGGCTGTCGTATAGGCATGAATTGTGTTCTCAGATTTATCCTGAGAACGCAACCAACGAATGAAGGCCATAAATTGTTTTTCAGTCACAATCTCACTTTCCTCTCATTTCCGCCATATCAGAACCTGCGCTAGTAAATCCTCCACCGTGGCCCAGTTCCCGCCTATCATACCAAGTAGTCGAGGCACAACCTGGGCTATTACATCATCTATATTTGCCATCGCTCCCCCTAATAGTTACCATTTAAGGCACCGCGAAATCCACCGTGTAGTAATATCCCCAAGCACTGTCAGGATTGTAGCTGATCCCGACGCCCATGTGCTGGTACGTGTCCCGCAGTATAAGGTCATAGTGAGGCGGGGATTCTACCCAGGCTTTGATGACGCGCCACTTGTCGCCCCCATACCCGTAGGCGCAGATCTCGCCCCAGGTAGACCATTCGTAACCGGTCTCGTAGATGCGATCTCCCGCTGTGGAACCATCGCTGCCGATGTGACCGGTAAGGTTATTTTCGGACAAGTCATTGCTATGGCGATAAGC
>DAOTUH010000484.1:0-3607 GCA_034437255.1 Anaerolineae bacterium | reverse complement strand
CTAGGCCTCGCCGTCGTCTCTTGCACAAAAGGGGCGCTCTTGCAAACGTCGCCAGGCGAGGATTCCGCGCTCTTGCCCAAATTCCCAATGGCGCCGGGAACCACGTGGGTATACGCCTATACACCATATCAGCCACGTCCGTCAGATCCGACGCAAATCGTGACGGCGACGTATCGCATGACGGAAACCGTCGTGGTGACGGAGACAAACCCGCCTTATCTTTTCGTGAAGATACAGCGGGAGACGAGTCTGGCGTCTGCCATTCCCTTGACGAGCACGACCCTGCCTGGGGATGCGTTCGGATATGTGATCAGTGGGACAAAGGTGTACCAGGAAAACCGCGCCGTGGATCCTCTGACCTTCGATCCCGACCATGCACATCTCGCCTATATATTTCCCCTGGAAGATGGGAAACAATGGTGTCCTATACGATTCGACCTCAAGAATCCCGCTGACCCGACAGACGTTCACTGTGAAGCGAACGGATTGAAAACCGTGACGGCGTTGGACGCCTACCAGACGCCCGCCGGGCGCTTCACGGATTGTTACGAAATCACGGAAGCCTACCTCAGCGGCGGCGTGACCCGCTGGTTCTGCAACGGCGTCGGTGTGGTTGCGACCAAGTACGATCACGGGGGAACCCGTTTTGGATTTGAAAAGACGCTGATCGATTATAGTCTGTCTTCACCATAACACGTAGCCGCTATTTCGAATCGCGCACCGGGACTCACCGTCGCTGAAGCGGTGCGTGCGGTGGCGCGAGGCGAGTCGTGGTACAGCCCCCAGGTGCAGAGCGAGGTTAGCGCCTGGCTGGAAGGCGACGCCGGTCTGCCGCCGGAACTCACCGCGCTGACGGAGGAGCGCGAGCGGGAGGTGCTGCGCCACGTAGCCCAGGGCGCGAGCAACCAGGAGATTGCCGAAGCGTTGGACATCAGCGTCAACACGGTGGCGCGGCACGTCAGCAGCTTACTGGAAAAGTTGGCATGCAAAAACCGCGTCGAGGCCGCTGTGCGGGCGGTAAAAGCGGGCTGGGAGGCCTGGGTATAGCAAGAACTTGTTATATCCAGGGCGAAAAATAACAAGAAATTGCTATTTACAGGCGCCTCCTGATCTGGTAGGATGACATGTGGCGTCGGGTGGACCGGTGCAGGTCAAACTACTCACTAAAATCACAGGTGGTCGTACCAATGAAACGGAGATCGGTGTATCCACTATTCACTTCATCTTCCCAGGTTAGACTACGGCACAGGCTATCCCGGCAGACCGGAGAGCAGTATACTTCGGTCTGCCTTCTATGTCAAACAATCAAATGGAGGTTAACTATGAAACGCTCATTGATGTCTCTGAGTCTGGTCGTTGTATTGTTGTCGCCACTCGTAGGGTCTCAGGGGGTGCAGGCAGATTCATTACTACCGCCAGTGCATAGAGAGCAAGCCCTTTGGTGTTCGAATATGCCAGATGCACAGATTGCCGGAAGGCAACCGGGTTCTGCATGTAGCGTACCTATTGTCGCTATAGACTCATTTTCCGGCGGGTTGGGAGTGTTGTCTCCATTGTATCGTCGGGGTTCTACCCATCACTGGACCAGTCAAAGTGATTCGGATTTGACAGAAAATGTCATCAATGTGACTGGATATCTCTATTGGAAGGTGGATGGCTCATGGCAGCATGAGTTTACTTGTGATGACCCAAGGAACAACTCTCAACGTGCTGTTTGTCGAACCTATGGGCCAGGAGGCAGTGGCCAGACCATGAAATCCGAGGGATTCCATTACTTCCATACAACCGGCTATGTCGATGATGCGTTCTGGTCAGCTCACATTAATTGGACCTCGTAAGCAGCATCATTCGACCGGCATACATTCGCTGTCTGGACGCGCTGAATCCGTTTGGACAGTGTTTTGTGATTAGGAGACTGTACGAACGTGCATAGTATAGCAAGATGCCTACTGCTGCTCACTCTTGGAGGACTTCTCGCCGGCTGTGCTCCGCGCGGCGATGTTGCCGAATGGGTACGTCACGAGGTGTGGTCCGAGGAAGTATGGTACAGCGAATGGTTGGGCGCAGGAACCAGTGCTCGCGGTTTAGCTGTAGGGTATATGCGACCAGAGGATCGCAATAAGCCGATCCGGGAGCGCGCCTCCAATTATCTGTTTGATGTTCAATTGGGCGAACCTTTTGTGACGCGACTTTTACTCAGCACAGGAAGCGACACCGCTTACTCCGTTGTGGTCTCGGTCTTTCTGGACTACAAACAGGTAAGTTTTGGTTTGGATGGTCAATGGGGGACCCTGCATTACCTAGAGATACCGCCTGCCGGTACCGTTATAGAGATTCCCCTCGAAGTTCACATCGAAACCTCCGGATGGCACGATCTCTTCGTCGTCGCTTTTTCCGAGCCGGAGAATCGCCCTGCCGATCCGCAGACGCGACTACCGCCGTCTTTTCCCGCAATTGGAAACCGTACGGTGATATGCGTAGGAGACTGTACGATACCGGAATTGAATGTGAAACTTCCTGACGTGCGGGTAGGCGAAGATGTTGATGCACAACGTAACCAGATTACCGCTATGCCGCTGTTACCTGCTGACAGCAGACCCGCTGAACGCCTCTTGCTGGCTGCTGAGGCCGGGCCTGGCGAATCCTTTTCTCTGGAGTTATGGGCCAGAAATCCCAGTTCGGATACCCGCAACTATGTGATCCTGCCGGTATTGAACTTTCAACAAGTCCCCTTTGCCGGAGAGCCATTCCTGTATCTGTCTATGCCCACAGGAAGTGAACTGTTTATCCCAGGACAGATCCAACTGCCGCGTACAAAGGGCGTGCATGAGTTGCAGTTTATAGTCATCTTCGACCCTTACCGGCCCATTGAGGAAATACGTAATCCATTTGTAGGATCTGATATGCGATCCGCGTTGATTGTGGAGTAGAGCCTTTCCACGTTGCTGGTATAGGCGGAGGACGCCAAGTCTACATTTGTCGAGCAGAGGTATCGCCTGTGTCAAAAACAATCAACCCTAAAAAAGACCCTATAATCACCCCACAACATGCCGCCATGCGCTGTTATAGTTCTGTGTTATTTATCCTGATAGCCCTTCTGCCGAGGTGCGTCCCCAACCCCGGTTTTCACCAGGTCGTGGATACCGGAGATGGCGGGTTTGTTATCACACGGGTACACACAGAACGTATCTCCTTCGAAGTATACACCCAGCAAATCTATCTTACGAAACTGAACGGCGACGGCGAGCCGGTGTGGGATAGACGAACCGTAAATAAAAGGGGAAACGCGGCATCGTTTCAACTCGCACAGATGTTCGCCTTACAATTTCTGAGCAAAGCGCGACTTGAGTTCGACTCAAGGGGTCGTTTTGAGCCTATAAGAGCCACTTTTTGATGTTTTCGCGTTCTGTGTTGAGGTAATTTCGTCAGAAAGTGTAAACCGATTTTTTTCCCAAGTGGCTGCTTTTGAAACGATGCCGACTTTTCGGAAGCCACCGACGCCCGCGTGGCTTGGGTACATGAGTGGCTAAATACCCGACCTCGCAAATGTCTGAACTTTGAGATGCCCGAGACAGTCTTTAGAGAGGCAGTTGAATCTTGCACTTGA
>DAOTUH010000483.1:0-10943 GCA_034437255.1 Anaerolineae bacterium | reverse complement strand
CGTTTGAGCGGGCGCGCGCCGTAGACCGGATCGTAGCCTTCTTCCGCCAGATACCGCTTGGCGGCCTCGGTCAGCGTGACGTCCATGTGCTTCTCGTCCAACAACGTCTCCAAGCGGCGCACCTGGATGTCGACGATCTTGACCAGATCCTCCTTGGTCAGGCTGCGGAAGAGGATCACGTCGTCGATGCGGTTCAGGAACTCCGGCCGGAAGGTGCGGTCCAGCTCCGCCATGACGCGGTCGCGCGCTTCGTCCACGCCCTGTTCCTTGATCCAGCGGCTACCGACGTTGCTGGTCATGATAATGATGCTGTTGGTGAAGTCCACGGTGCGACCGTGTCCATCGGTCAATCGCCCGTCGTCCAGCAGCTGCAGGAGCGTGTTGAAGACCTCGGTGTGCGCCTTCTCGATCTCGTCCAGCAGAATGACGCTGTACGGGCGCCGACGCACGGCCTCGGTCAGCTGACCGCCCTCTTCGTAGCCAACGTAGCCCGGTGGCGCGCCGATGAGACGCGAGACGGTATGCTTCTCCTGGTATTCGCTCATGTCGATGCGCACCATGGCTTCTTCGGTGTCGAAGAGGAACTCGGCCAACGCGCGGCCTAACTCCGTCTTGCCCACACCCGTCGGCCCCAGGAAAAGGAACGTGCCGATGGGGCGGTTCGGGTCCTGCAGACCGGCGCGGGATCGGCGCACGGCGTTGGCGACGGCGCGTACCGCCTCGTCCTGCGCCACGATGCGCTTGTGGAGTTCGTCTTCCATGCGCAGCAACTTGGCGCGCTCACCCTCCATCAGGCGCGAGACGGGGATGCCCGTCCAGCCGGATACGATCTCGGCGATCTCCTCCGGGCCGACCTCCAGCCGCAGCAGCGGATTCTCGCCCTGGATGCGATCCAGTCGCTCCTGCGCCGCCTCGATCTGTCGTTCCAGCTCTCGCGTCTGACCATAGCGCAGTCGGGCGGCGCGTTCCAGATCGGCCTCCCGCTCGGCCTTCTCGATCTCCAGGCGCAGATCCTCCATCTGCTGCTGAAGCGCCTGAATCTCCTGAATCGCCGCTTTCTCCTGTTCCCAGCGGGAGCGCAGCGCGCGGCTCTCCTCCTGGAGGTCCGCCAGCTCCTGCTCGATCTTCTTCAGGCGTCGACGGCTGGCTTCATCTTTCTCCTGCTTAAGCGCCTCACGTTCGATCTCCAGCTGCATAATGCGCCGGTCAATCTCGTCGAGTTCCGCCGGTTTGGAATCGATCTCCAGCCGCAGCCGCGCTGCCGCCTCGTCGACGAGGTCGATGGCCTTATCAGGCAACTGCCGCTCAGCGACGTAACGGTTGCTGAGCGTCGCCGCTGCGATAATGGCCGGGTCCTGGATGCGAACGCCGTGGTGCGCCTCGTAGCGCTCCTTGAGGCCGCGCAGGATACTGACGGTGTCCGTCACCGACGGCTCGTTCACGTAGACCGGCTGAAAACGGCGCTCCAGGGCCGCGTCTTTCTCAATGTACTGCCGGTATTCGTCCAGCGTCGTCGCGCCGATGGCGTGCAGCTCGCCGCGCGCCAGCATCGGCTTGAGCAAGTTCCCGGCATCCACGGCGCCCTCGGCCTTGCCCGTGCCTACGACGGTGTGCAACTCGTCGATAAAGAGCAGAATCTGCCCTTCGGAGCGGGCAATTTCCTTGAGCACGGCCTTCAGCCGCTCCTCGAACTCGCCGCGATATTTGGCGCCCGCCACCAGGGAGCCCATGTCCAGCTGGAAGATCTTCTTGTTCTTCAGGCTCTCGGGCACGTCGCCCCGCATGATGCGCTGCGCCAGTCCCTCAACGATGGCGGTCTTGCCGACGCCGGCCTCGCCGACCAGCACCGGGTTGTTCTTGGTGCGGCGCGAGAGGATCTGCATCACGCGGCGAATCTCGTCGTCCCGTCCGATGACGGGATCGAGCTTGCCCTCTTGCGCCAGCTGTGTGAGCTCGCGCCCGTAGCGTTCCAGGGCCGCGTAAGTGCTCTCCGGCGTCTTCGTGGTGACACGCTGTCCGCCGCGAATCGACGAGAGCACGCGCAAGACAGTTTTTCGGTCGACGCCATAGGTCGCCAGGAAACGTGCCATATCCCCGGCGCTCGTATCGGCCAGCGCCAGCAGGATATGCTCTGTGCTGACGTATTCGTCATGCATCGCCTGGGCCTCGCGTTCCCCCGCGCGTAGAATGCGCGTCGTTACCGGCGCCAGGCCGACCTGCCCGGTCCCACCATATTGTTTGGGCCGACGCGAGAGCGCCTGCTCCAGATCGGCGACCATGCGCTGCGGATCGTTGCCCAGCCGCAAAACGACCTGGGGCACCACGCCCTCCTGCTGTTTCAGCAACGCCAGCAACAGATGCTGCGGTTCGATCTGCGGGTGCCCGTATTCCGAGGCGAGTCCTTGTGCTCGCAATAGTGCTTGTTGTGCTTTTTCTGTATATCGTTCTAGTTCCATCTCCACCTCCGTATCATTCAAACGGCAATCGCCATAAAGGCACGGCTTTCGCTATCCATGATCGTTCTTATCATAAATCGCGATCATTAGAAAGGCGTTAGTTTTTTGTAAGATTTGAATTAGTGCT
This sequence comes from Anaerolineae bacterium, assembly GCA_034437255.1. Classification (GTDB taxonomy): domain Bacteria; phylum Chloroflexota; class Anaerolineae; order B4-G1; family SLSP01; genus G713. Next base: position 8,360 of record DAOTUH010000483.1, on the reverse strand, counting down.
GATCCTGCAACGAGACTTCGCTGGGAAAGTCAGTGCGCCTACCACGTCAGCCAAGAATCGGACACAGACGAACACAGAAAAACACGGCAGAAACAAAGCCCGAAATAAAGCCGTGAGCGCAGTCCGTATCCTGATCTAAAAATCTCGTTGCAGCGCTAGTGTTGACCCTTTACCAGACAACGGTTATAATGCTCACCATCATGCGCTGAGATGACTGTTATGATCTCTTAAAACGAGATGCTCATGCAGGGAGACATTATGACCCACCCGTTATCCATCACGCCCGTCGAGACCGCAGCCGAACGCACCGAGTTTATTCATTTTCAGTGGAACGTATACCAGGACGATCCCTACTGGGTCCCGCCGCTGCTCTCCGAGCGTCAGGAGTTCTTCGATCCGGTGGACGGGCACCCCTTCCACCGTCACGCCAAGATGCGTTACCTTATAGCTCGCCGGGACGGGAAGCCGGTCGGGCGGATCGCCGCATTCATTAACGACCGGCACAACGACTACTGGGACGAGAAGATCGGCTTCTTTGGGCACTTCGAGGTGCTGGAGGATCGTGAAGCCGCCGAGGCACTGCTTGCTGCCGCCGAGGATTTCGTCCGTGGCGAGGGGATGATGGCCCTGCGCGGCCCCATGAACTTCTCTACCAACGAGGAGATCGGGCTGCTGATCGAGGGATGGAACGGTCCGCCGACGGTGATGATGACGTACAATCCGCACTATTACGCCGATTTTATCGCGGGCGCAGGCTACGAGAAAGCCATGGACGTGTTAGCCTATACCACCGACCTGACGCAGTACAAGCCGGACGGGACGGGCCTCAATCCTAAGCTGCTACGCGTGGCGCGCAAGGTCAAGGAACGCTACGACATCACCGTGCGGCCCGTCGACATGCGCAATTTTGACAAGGAAGCCGAGATCATCAAACAGGTCTATCACCAAGCATGGTCCAAGAACTGGGGCTTCGTACCTCTGACAGATGCGGAAATGAATCACCTAGCCGACGAGATCAAGCAGTTCATGGACCCCAAGGTGACGTTTATCGCCGAAAAAGGCGACCGGCCCATCGCCTTTATGTTGCCCTTCCCCGATCTCTGCCAGCCCTTGATCAGAGCCTACCCACGTCCCGGCGAACCGGAACTGTGGACCATGGCGAAACTGCTCTACTGGTGGAAACTCCGAGGGGCCATCACGACGATCCGCGCGGCCTTAGGCGGCATCGTCGAGGAGTACCGGGGACGCGGCGTGGACGCCGTGCTCTTCCTGGAAACGCTGCTGGCTGGCATCCGACGGGGCTACAAGCGGATGGAGATGTCTTGGGTGCTGGAAACGAATCTGCCCATGCGCCAGACAGCGGATATCTTTGACGGGGAACTCTACCGCAGGTATCGAATCTACGAGAAGCCCGTCTAGATTTAGGCAGACCTCGGAGTTCTTGAAGAACTCCGAGGTCTATTCCTGTCTAGATTTTGATAATCTCTGTGCTTCCCGAAAGCTAAGAGCGTAATCTCAGCTAGTAGCCGCGAAATCCATTTCGCGCTTCAGTGCGCGATTTAGAAATCGCGGCTACATTTCCCCGATAATGGCTCTCTTGGATTTCGCAGGATGGTAGGGAGGTGTCATCTCCACTGCGTTTGGGACAAGTTCGGGGTGACGGCTGGTGGGGATTTTAAAGCCTGACCCGGCGAAATCCCGTAGAGCCCCAATAATTTGTCCTATACTCTTTCAGTACTTGCGCGTGATATACCGGTAGGTGCTCGGTTGGCGCGCCATGATGATCTGCGACTCCTCACGGCGGCGGCGCACCGCGTCCATGTCCATCCTGACGATAGCATAGCCTTCCTCCGGCTCGGTGATGAGCTCACCGTCCTCCGTCTCCCTGGTGGTATCCTCAATCACCGCCAGCGGCTCGCCACCTGGGGCCAAAATCGCGCTCTGCCCGCCGAAGACGTACGATGGCTCCTCGCCAATGCGGTTGGCAGCGGCGATGAAGACATCGTTCTCGTAGGCGCGCGCCGTAAGCAAAGTGCGCCATATATCGATCTGCTTGCGCTCCCAAGCGGCGGGCAGCAGGATGACCTCGGCGCCGCGCAGCACCAGGTTGCGCGCGACCTCCGGGAACGCCAGATCCCATCCCAGCATGACGCCCACGACGCCCACTTCCGTCTCTATCGGCTTGATATCATTGCCAGGCCGGAAGGTCAACCGTTCGTCAGCCTGGAGATGGACCTTGCGGTACTCGCCCTCCGGCTCACCTTCCGGCCCGATAAGCACGCCCGCGTTGTAGAGCACCGTCTCCACGTCCCGCTTGATCGCCATGCCGATCAGAACGTGGATACCAAACTCGTTGGCGGTCTGTCCAATGATGTTGGTGACCGCGCCGGGCACTTTCTGGGCCATCTGCGCAAAACGCTGCCCGCCCTCGAAGCCCGTCACCGAGAGCTCGGGGAAGACGATGATATCCACCGGCTGGGACGTCGCGATTTTGCGCATGGTCTCGGTCATGTAGCCGAGGTTGTCTTGCATTTTGGTCAAGCCGGGCGCCATTTGAACGACCGCCACACTCAGTTCACGCATATTTTCACCTCGTTGTAGATTTATTGCCCCCTGTCTAGCGTAAATAATTGGGGCGTTTCAGGTACTTTAGAATAGAATTCAAAGCTTCGGGTAACTCGGACTGGACCTCCATCTGCTCGCCCGTCAGGGGATGGTGGAAAGTGAGAATCGCCAGGTGCAAGAAGAGACGATCCTGGAGAATGTATTGCCTTGAGCGGGACGAGCCGTACAGCGTATCGCCCACGATGGGATAGCCGTACCAGGAGAGATGGACGCGCATCTGATGCATGCGGGACGAATCGGGCTGGACTTCCAGCAGCGTGTAGTGCTCGTCGCCGGAGCTATAATGGCTCAACGCGGTGTAGGTCGTGTTCGCCGGACGGCCTTCACGAGTCACCGCCAGTTTGTGCCGGCGGCGCTTCGAGTTGCCGATGGGCACGTCAATGTAATCCGAACCTTCCAGATGCCCTTCCACCAGAGCGAAGTAGGTATGCTCAACGCGCCCACGTTTCACCTCGCGCTTCATCTTGCGATAAGTCTCGCGATTTCGGGCCACCAGCATCAAGCCGGAGACCTCTTCACCCAAGCGCTGCACAACACCGGCGCGATCAATGCCACCGACGTTGGACAACGCCGGATACCGCTCGCGGAGTTGCGCGGAGAGTGTCGCGCCCTCCTGGTGGCGACGCCTGGCGTGCGTAGGAATGCCCGCCGGCTTCTCCACGACGAGCAAGACCTCGTCCTCGTACTGCACCTGCATGGGACGAGAAAGCAAAAAGGAGGCGGGCGTCTCTTCCGCTTCGGTGACCGGCGCCTGCGCTTCGACGACATCTCCCGGCTCAACGTACTGTCCGGATTTACGGGCCGGCTGACCGTTGATCAGCACCTGATTACTGTGCACCATGTCCTCGACGTCGTGACGGCTCAGTTCCGGCCACGTCTGGGCCAGGAGAACGTCCAATCGCTTGCGCGTTTCGACCTGCAACGATGTCGATTCAGGCATCGCTCAGGTTTCCCTGCTGGATCGTCTCATACACCTGTTCTTGGGACCACGTGATAATCAGTAACAGGGTAACGCCGACGACAATCGAGGCATCGGCCAAGTTGAAAATCGGCCAGTTTTTGAAGGGCCAAAAATTAACATCGATGAAATCCACCACGGAACCGCCATACAGGAGACGGTCAATCCAATTGCCCAGAGCGCCCCCAATTTGCATCCCCAAGGCCAGGTGGGACACCCACCCTATAAGCCCCAGTTTTCGATGGAAAAGGATCAGGACGCCGATAATGACGGCGGTCAACAACGTGAAGAAGTCGCCGAACTGGGGAAACAATCCAAAAGCCACACCGGTGTTTGTCAAGCGGGTAAAAGAAAGGACTGGACTCAACCAGGGGAAAACATCCACAGTCTCATATTCGGGCAAGTTGTTCAACACCCACAACTTTGAGAGTTGGTCGGCTGCGATCACGACGGCGGCAGTCCCCCAAAGAATGAGGCGATTTCGCCGGTCAGCCGTCATCGTTTTCCTTCTATCCGGCTCGCGCAGGGCATGCAATAGCGGGCTTCTGGATAGACTTCCAGGCGCGGGATGTTGATGATGCCGCCACAGGATTCACAGATCCCGTAGGTGCCATCCTTAAATTTCTTCAACGCGCGACGTACATCTTCCAGTGATCGGGTCAGCTGCCGAACCAAGCCCACGTTACGTCCTTGTTCAAACACATCGGTGCCCGCATCGGCCATGTGATTGCTATACCCAACACCTTCCTCAGAAGACTTACTTTCAATGGTGGTCAATTGGTGCTCAAGATCTGTCTGTTTCTTGAGCAAAACTTCATGTAGCTCGTCATACGTCTTAGGCATGGTACAAACTCCTCGTTAATTGTGTAGAGCGAATTCTACCTTTTTCTTGAGAAATTTCAAGATCAACGTCGCGTCGTTATTCTTCAACGAACCGTGACTGTTTTCCTGGCGCAGTCGTCTCCGGCAGATGAAAGTGGTAGAGATCAACCAAGTGAAAACGTCGCTGCTCTACCAGGATGCCATGCGTCTCCAGCCAGGACTTGACCAGCTGGCGTTCATCCCACATCGCTACTTCGGAGTAAATCAGCCACACGTCGTCGTATCCGGCTGTCAACGCCTGCATCTGATCTGCAACTGCTTCCGCCTGTACCTGATACGTGCCATCATCGTTACGCCAGTTGGTGAAGGGCGCTTCGGCCTGGGGATCGAGGGGCTGCGGCGCGTAGTAATCGACGACGATGTGATTGTAGGGAATCTGAAAAAGCCACAGCGTATTCGGGGTGCGACGCGCTTGCAGATAGGCGGTGGCCTCACGAAACTGCGGTTTGATCGGCCTGACGGTTTGCTGATAGAGGTTGACGCCGTCGCCCACCAGCACGCCCACCAGCAGCGCCAACGGGAGCAAACGCAGAAGGGTCGATACCAAACCGGTTTCAACACCGCCCAGACGAATGGATATCCGGTGCAATTGCACGAAACCAGCGCCCACCAGGAGATAAAAGGCCGGCGCTGACCAGATGAGATAGCGATCGGTGAAAATGGGGCCGCGCAAGGAGACGACCCACACGGCTAACAGCGGTCCCACCAGCCAGGTCAGCAGTGCCGCTGCCCGGGCAAATTGCCGCCGAGCGGCCAATCCGGCAAGGCCCACCAGCCCCGTGACGGTCATGCCCAACGTCAGCGCGGAGCGTCCCCATCCGGCGATACCCGCGCTCCAGCCACCCAGGAGAATTTGCACCATCTCCCACAGGGTGCGAGAGGCGTATCCCGTCTCGCGCTGCTCGAAAACCAAGGGGAACTGCCACGCAAGTAACGGTCGATAGAAGAAGATCAACAGAATTAGCACCCCTAAACCGGCGATCCAGATGGGCACTCTGGAACGCCGTGATTTGGAGTACGGGAGACTGGGCATATCCAATGAACTCTCAACGGGCCTTGATCCCCACTCCCGGTCGTGCAAAACCCGGCGATTGCGCAGAAGGAACCATACACCTGCCACCGGGATAAGCAGCGCCGCCAAGATATGACTGTAGACCGCCAAAAGTGTCGCGACGAAGACCACGACCCACCAGAGCCACCACCCACGCCGGCAGGCCCGATCCAGGGCGTAGAGCGTTAGCAGCACCAGCGCCGGTACCCACGTGTACATCTTGACTTCCTGCGCGTACCAGACGAGATAGGGCGAGAATACCGCCAGAACCAGGCTACAGCGCGCTGCCAGCGCCCCAAGCATCCGTCGGCCCAGCGGATAGAGCAATGCTATGCCCACGAGACCCCAGAGCGTGGAGAAGTACCGCATGGCAAAGGCGCTTCGTCCTGTAAGCGCGATCCAGCCGCGCAACATAAGGAAGTAGAATGGGCCATTCCAGCCGGGTCGGGTAAAGCGATCCAACACCTCGGGCCAGGGTGCCGTGGCAAACCGCAGGGCGTCCACCTCGTCGCGCCACAGCCCTTGGGCCTCCAGGGAAAACGTGCGTGCGGCGAAGGCCAGGCCCAACACCGCAATCAGCCACCACCAGGACCAGACACGTCGTTTGGTCATCGCGGCACCTTCTGCACCACGCGGGCGATCCAGGCGTGTGCTTGTCCCTCACCCGGCGGACTTGTCCAGCCCGCGACCCCGGAGAGGCCCGCTTCCAAGAGTAACCGATCCAGGGCAGCAGGACGATAGTAGACGAAGAACCGCGCTCCACCCTCCGGCTCGGGCATCCAGGCATGCCCGTCACCCACCTTGACGCTGAGAAAGGCGACGCCAGCATCTCGCAGAACGCGCCGAACCTCAGCCAGTATCCGTGGAACCTCCGCACGGGGGATGTGCAACAGGGACGCGCTGAGGAAACAGCCGTCGGCGCAGCGATCCGCGAACGGCAAGCGCAACATATCGGCCCGAAGTATGCCGGGCGTCCCACTCTCGTGAGCCTGCACGAGCATACCCTTCGACAAATCCAGTGCGGTCACGCGATAGCCCTGCCCGGCCATCATCCGCGCATACTCTCCGGTGCCACAGCCGATATCGATGACTCGGCTACCCTGCGGCAGGCGCGAGAGAAACGCCGCCAACTCCTGTGTCATGGGATAAACGTCGCGATCTGCATAGCGCGCCGCGATGCGATCATAGGTTCTCTGCATACGCTCCAAATCCATGTCCCTATTCTATCACACTCACCCGACGCTAATATTCCAGCCATTCGGCTTTTTAATTTGGAAAAGCGTTGTAGAATTGATTGCCAGACATAAGCATCAATTGATCGCCTCACGGCGAAAAAGAACGACCGTGACGATATTCCACTCTCTAACAACAAAAAGGAGTCACCATGACGAAGCATGTGATTGTAGGAAGTGGCGTGGCCGGGATGACGACAGCGCTCAGCCTGACGCGCTATGACGATGCCGAGATTGCGCTTTACACCAAGGATCAACATACCTACTACTATCGCCCAGAAGTCACCAACTATCTGGCAGGGCAAAAGACCATGGATGAAATTTGTCGTCGCCCGGTCTCCTGGTACGAGAAGCGAGGCATTGCGATGCACCTCGACACCTGTGTAACGGAGGTCCTCCCCGATCAACAAGAGATCGTGTTGGAGGACGGCACTCACGTCGCCTACGACCGGCTCTTGTTGGCGCCGGGCAGCCGTCCTTTTGTCCCGCCCATCAACGGTGTGGATAAGCAAGGCGTTTTCACCATCCGCACGTTGAGCGACGCCAAGGCCATCCAGGATTATGTGACCAATGCCGAATGTGAACATGCAGTGGTTATCGGCGGCGGCCTGTTGGGATTAGAGGGGGCGCGCGGCCTGAAAGGCATGGGGCTCGACGTGACCATCGTGGAGCTGCTGCCCCGGCTGATGCCCCTGCAGATGGACGAGAAGGGCGGCGAAGTCCTGCAGGACTTTGTGGAAGCACAGGGGTACCACGTCCGTGTCGGAGATAGCGCTCAGGCCATTGAAGGGGACGAGCGCGTGACGAGCATTCTTCTCAGAAGCGGCGAAACGCGCCACGCCGACATCGTCATCATCGCCACGGGCGTCCGGCCGAACACGCAACTGGCCGAGGACGCCGGCCTCGACGTCAACAAAGGTATAGAAGTCGACCAACATCTGCAGACCCGTGATCCCAACATCTACGCCGCGGGCGACGCTGCCCAGTGCATGGGCCAGATCTGGGCTATCGTGCCCCCCGCGCAATCGCAGGCGCGCGTGGCAGCCGCCAACATGGCGGGCGGAGAGAAGATCTACGACGATATCCCACCATCGACGTCGCTCAAAGTCGTAGGCATTGACGTGAACTCCATCGGCGAGGTGCATCCCGAGAAAGATAAGGACTTCGTCGAAATCCGTCGCATCGATGCTGAGAACTATGGTTACGAGAAGATCGTGCTTCAAGACCACAAAATCGTGGGGACCATCGTGATCGGCGATTCTGAGCTGGCGAAAGATCTCAGTGTCCAGATCAAGAATGGGGAGCAGATGACGCCAGAAGAAGCGAAAGCGCTGCTGGCGCCGGCATGACCAGAGCAGCTGGGGCCGGCCCCTGGCCTGCACGAGGCGGGCGCGGTGGGGACACCGGCGGGCGCGGTGGGGACACTGGCCTAAGCTAGGAAAACAGGGGAGATCGGCCCGAGCTAGAATTTACAACCCGCAACTCTTAACAGTCCCTTTGAGGCGGCTGGGATGGACCAACCTGAACTTAACGCTATTCCTTGGGGCCGATCTGGGCGCCCAACGGTCCCAGGATGCGGAGGATGAAGAAGGCGGCCACGGTGCCCACGCTG
>DAOTUH010000482.1:0-3142 GCA_034437255.1 Anaerolineae bacterium | reverse complement strand
ACCGGAATGCGCTGGCCATCATTGGCAAGAGTTACGAACTCCCATCCGGTGATGCTGCCTTTATCCAGAGTCTCTCGCATCGCCTCCAATGCTCGCTCCCGGTCTTCGGGTGCGAACCTCTCGAAGACGGTATCCCTAATTGCTTCCTCTTCACTGTCCAGATGGTATAGACGGGATGTAGCTGGGTTGACATAGGTACCTTTACCCTCCATATCACACATGACGATACTGTCTGTGGATGCCTGCACAACCGCCGCCAGGCGAGTTATCTCTTCTTCCGCCCGCTTGCGCTTTTCCTCCAACTCAATGATGTGCAGGGCAAAAGCGACGTCTCCAGCGACATCCTGGAACAAGGATCGCTCTTCCTCATCCGTGGTGAAATGGGCTGGAACCGAGACTGTCAGCAGCCCATAGACATCGCCATCGTGTTCCAATCGAACGGTCATCGCCCCTCGACCTGCGTAACTCGCCGCCAGAGGACAGTCGGCACAGGTGGAGGCCGGGTTTTCAGTGACCACGACCTCCGATTGTGAGAGCGCCTGTTGTCCACAAGCGCTCAGCTCGCCGCGGTGCAATTGCTCGCGCAACGCGGAGAAATCCGCCCCCAGCCCAGACTCGACCGTCATCACTGCTCCGCCGGAGGCATTGAACAGAGCAATCCAGGCATTGTAATACCCGCGTGTCTCGGTGAGTTTGTCGCAGACCCCTTGGATCAGACGGCCGCGATCCGTCTCCTTGATGATGAGCTGGTTGACGTTGCTGATGGTGCGCAGCACACGGTTGAGGTGCTCCATTCGTTCCTCGGCCTGCTTGCGCGCGGTGACGTCGTGGGCGATGATCTGTACTGCCGTCCCATCCTGGTGAGTGAAAGGGATACCCACAACTTCTACGTCTCGCTCGGTTCCGTCAGGGCGAACGATCATCTGCTCGTAGACGGGCGACTGCTGGCCTTCCTTCACCAGGCGTTGCATCCGCTCATCAGAAACATCCCTTCGAGCCGGAGTGACAAATTCCGTTATCGATTTTCCGATCACCTTGGCCGGGTCAGAAATGTCAAGCAAATTTGCACCGGCCTCGTTGATGTAGAGCACTTTCCCCTCAAGATGAATGGCGATCAGATCGGGCGAGAGTTCCACTAGGCGCCGGTAACGTTCCTCGCTCTCGCGCAGCGCATCCTCCGTCCTCTTGTGCTCGGTGATCTCGGCTTGTAGTTCTTCGTTGGTCTGCCTCAAATCGGCCGTGCGCTCTTCGACGCGCTGCTCCAACTCAGCATGGGCTTGTTGCCGCTCAATAGCGTACATCAGCGAGCGGACCAGCACGCTGCCGGTGGCCTCGTCTTTGTATAAGTAGTCCTGCACGCCGGCGCGGACGCTCTGGTGCGCCAATACCTCGTCCTCCCGCCCCGTCAGCACCACCAGCGGCATCCTGGGGATGTGCGCGCGCAGCGTGGTGACGGTCTCGCCCGCCCGGCTATCTGGCAGGTCGAGGTCGCTGAGCACCACGTCGAAGGTCTCGTTTTCAAGACAGTCCAACCCCTCTTGCAATCGAACCACGTGCTTGATTTCACAACGGGGCAAGTGCCACCCCATGTGCTGCGCTGCATCCAGCATCTCGCGTACCAGCAACGCATCTGCCGGATTGTCCTCGATGAATAAGAGGCGAATCATGGAAGTATTCATGTGTCCTCTACTTTGTGATGGTTTGCCAGTCACATAAAAAAAGGCCGCCCACGCTTGCTGTGAGCGGCCCAGATGCTATACTGAGGGTGCCGGGATTGAGGAGCAATCCATGACACACCTTGAGCCCGCGACAGCCGTGAGGCTTTTTCTTCGTTGCTGAACCCCTCACTCAGTATAGGCTGACTCTGTAGTCGGGCAACTGGGCGGTAGCGTGCGTTATCTATCTCGCTGTACCAGCGGCAAGTGGGTGTGCTGCCGTTGCTCCACTACGTCCAACGTAACCGGCACCTGTACCGCACTGCCCTGGATATCGTCACTGGCGTCCACGGTAACCTCGCCGGTGTACTGCCCGACGCTCAGGCTTGGTGGATTCACGGTGACTTCAGCTGGTCCCCTATGCGCTGCGAAGTCAGCCAGGCCGCCTCAGTAGTAGCGCTCCAGGAGATAGGATCGCAGTCCCTCTTTTCCACAGTTAGGGTGCGCGCGGCCGGTACGGCTGCTCCACGTAACTAGGTAGTACAACGATGTGGGCTACACGGTCAACGGCACAGGCAGAAAGCGGTACCGCTCTGGACTGCTTGCTACCCCATCCAGGCACCACATCACGTGCTCCTATTGGCTGGCAGGGGACAAGGATAGGCCTTCATCGCGGCGCGCAGGGGCGCTCTCCACGGTGCCATCAAGGTGTTGCGCGCCGGGAAACATCCACTCGCGGGGATCGTAGCGCTCATCGCTGTGCTTGTAGATAGCGAACTTCCACTGCTCCATGTCGCCAGTATAGGTCAAGCGCGCGCGTTGACTGACGTATCCGTAATTTTCCCGGTCGAGATAGACGTACTTGCCTTGGAAGCGTGCAGAAAAGTAGCGATATGAATCCTCAATCACGTTTCGGTTGAATTGCGTCACCCGGTCCTCGACCTCGGCGCGTACCGCGTCGGCGATTTTCTTTTTGCCTGCCATACTCATCCTCCTGGCATGCTCAGTATAGTTCAAAGAATGCATCGGTGCCCAACGTGGGCACAAGCGTCTCCGCCAGGTCCGCCAGGTCGCCGCGGTTCACGAAGATCCAGTCGTCGATGTGGCCCCGGGTGCGCCCGCGCTGCACCAGCTCGTCGCGGAGTTGCTGCTCTTTGCCGGGCGGCATGCCGAAGCGCGCTCCAAAAATGCCCAGCAGGCCGTCCATATCGGGGACCTCGCGCTCGTGGACCACCAGGCGCTCTGGTTTGACGTCCAGACGGTAGTTGTGGGTCTTGAGCGCCGCCTTGACGACGGCGATCTCCTCCGGCAGCAGGTGGCGCTCGCGGGCCTGGGCCAGCGAGACGACGCCGTTGACGGGCATCGTTTCAAAAGCAGCCATTTTGGGAAAAAGAGTGGTTTACACTTTCTGACGAAATTACTTCAATACAGAACGCGAAAACATCAAAAAGTGGCGCTTACAGGCTCAAAACGACCCCTTGAGTCGA
>DAOTUH010000481.1:0-5617 GCA_034437255.1 Anaerolineae bacterium | reverse complement strand
CCGAGCGAAGGGCCGTTTTTGCCCGGAAGCCTGCTCTGAGCATGGCCGAAGGGTCGCGGAATCTCAACGGTGGGGACAGAGACCCTTTCCCTCAATACTTCGGGACAGGCGACTACGCTCAGGGTGACGACTGGGGGGATTTTAAAGCCTGACCCGCGAAATCCCGTAGAGCCAAAATTCTAAATACTGGGGGTTTTTAACAAGAAGTCTGTGTTCTATGGTGTTTGTACGGTAGAGAACTGATAAGGAAACACGCTCAACTCATTAGGCAACAGCTCCACTCGTAAGGATTCATGACGGACCCCATTGTACGTATTGAGAACCTACACAAATCCTACGGCGATCTCGAAGTCCTCAAAGGCGTCAGCCTGGACGTCGATAGGGGCGAGGTGTTGGTCATCATCGGCCCCAGCGGCACCGGAAAGAGCACCCTGTTGCGCTGCATCAACCTCCTGACGTATCCCGACGCGGGTAGCATCTGGGTCGATGGCGTCGAGGTCACCCACGCCGACACCGACATTAATAAGCTGCGCGCTCAGGTGGGCATGGTCTTTCAGGAGTTTAATCTCTTCACACACATGACCGCGCTGGACAACGTGATGGTTGGTCCGGTGAAAGTCAGGAAGATGTCGAAGGAGACGGCCCGCGAACTGGCTGAATTTGAGTTGGAGCGCGTCGGTCTGGCGGACAAAACCGATGTCTACCCTGGGCAACTCTCCGGTGGACAGAAACAGCGCGTGGCCATAGCCCGGGCACTGGCTATGAACCCCAAGGTGCTGCTCTTTGACGAGCCGACGTCGGCCCTGGACCCCGAGCTTATCGGCGAGGTGCTGGAGGTCATGAAGAAACTCGCCCGCGAACACATGACCATGCTCGTCGTCACCCACGAGATGGGCTTCGCCAAGGAGGTCTCCAATCGTATCATCTTTATGGAGAACGGCACTATCGTCGAAGAGGGGCCGCCGCGCCAGCTCTTCTACCAACCCAAACACGAACGCACCGGGGAATTCCTGGGCAAAATCACCGAGCTCTATGGTGAGAAACCGGTCGCATAAACTCGCTGGCGTTGGACCACGGTTTGCTCGGTTATTTTTCTACGCTGACCTGACGCATCCGAACCCTGGTGCGCCCCGGCTCTCCTTTTGTCAGGCCGATGACAACCAGGATCACGACGGCGGGGATAGCCGGAATATAAAAACGGTCATAGGCGATGGGGCCGGGTAAGAGCACGACGTAGACCACGGTTCCCGCCAGGACGTGGGCCAGAACGGGCTCTGTGCGGAGAAGGCGCTGCCATCCGCGCAGGCCCAGCACCCAGACGACGGCGCGCGCCGTCAGCAACCCCCACCAGAGCAGCGCCGCGCTTAGCGGCGGACGCAGGACCCGCTCCAGCCACAGCGCGTGCAGCGCATCTCCCACCGCGCAGATACGCAGCGATTCCCCCATCCGCTGCCAGACGTTGATGATCACGCCCGTCGTCTCCCAGCCTCGACCCGTCAGTGCCGGATACCACGTGCGGTGACCGGGATCGAGCACCGAGCGGACCACGCCTCGTAGATGGGTCTCGACGGCCTGCCACGGATGCGCGCGCAGCATCTCCCGCGCGACGGCAACCACCTCGCGATGGCGCCGACGCCGCATCGCGCACACAGAGTCGTCCGAGGTGCGTGCATCCCACGCGTATCGCTGCCGGGCCTCGGCGACCAGCTCGCTGTAAAGCGCCTCCCAAGACACGGTCCACGGCTCCACACGTTGACCACGTACCTGGGCCAGGGTCGCTACAGCGCTGACGCGCGCCAGGTTCTCCTCGAAGGCAGTAGAAAGCGTCCAGCGCCCGGCAACGAGATGGTTGCGAATCAGCCAGGGAGCGGCGACGATTAGCAGAGCGGCGAGGAAGAGGAGGGGACGTGTTGCGTGCCTGTCCTGAGCGGAGTCGAAGGATTGCGTGTTGCGTGAGGCAAGGACAAGCAGGAGGGGGATGGTGAAGGCCAGGTATTGGACGTTGGGTTTTGTGAGCAAGGCCAAGGCCCAGAGCGCACCGGCGGCGGCTGCGTGAGTGCGCTTTGGCGACCGGATCGCCTGGATGGTGACGCAGAGGGCGGCGGCGAGCACCGGCAACAGCAGGGCTTCGGAGAAGAGGGTGCCCGTGTAACGCTGCGTCGTGCCGTTGAGCGCGTAGAGCAGCCCGGCCGGCGCGCCGATTCTGCGACCTCCGATCTGGCGACCCATTTGGATGACCAAGGCCGTCGTCACGACCTCCAGCAACACCTGGACCAGCACCGCGCGGGCGGGATCGAGGCCCAGGACGGCGTAGACGCCCGCGAGAAAGAGCGGATAAAGCGGCGTGCGGAGTGCCGTCGGACAGAAGGGCTCGTTCCACGTCATGGCGAAGCCGTGGCCCGCCAGCAGATTGCGCGCGATGAGATGGTAGCCCTCGGCGTCCACCGCGCCGAGGGGATCGGCGGAGAAGCGCGCCAGCCACGCCGCCCGGACGAGCGCTGTCAGCAACAGCAACAGGGGCACGATCCGGCTGCGGCTCCTGGTGGTCATCGGCCGCGTCGCTGGCTCAGCGGTTACGTAGCCCGATGAGGCGGATGCCCTCCAACGTCAGCCGGGGATCGACGGTGGTGAAGCGATCCGTCAGCGGCGCGATGATGCGGGAGAGGCCGCCCGTGCCCACGACCGGGACGGTCGTGCCTATCTCGGCCCGCAGCCGGTCGACCAACCCTTCCACCAGCCCGACGTATCCCAGCACGACGCCGGCCTGAAGCGCGGCGATGGTGTTTGTGCCGATGACGCTCTCCGGCGCCGCCAGGTCGATCTGCGGCAGCTGCGCCGTCCCGCCAGCCAGCGCCGACGCGGCCAAGTTCAGCCCGGGCGCGATGGCGACGCCCAGGAAGGCGGGTTCGTCGGAAACCGCAGAAAACGTCGAGGCTGTGCCGAAATCCACCGCGATACAGGCGCTGCCAAAGTGCTCGTATGCGGCGACGGCGTTGGCGATAAGATCGGCGCCTACCTCGGCCGGATTATCCACGGCGATGGCGAGTCCCGTCTCCACCTGGTGATTGATGATCAGGGGCGTGACCTCCGTCTGTTCGGTCAGCATCTTCGAGAGACGGCTCGTGATGGGCGGCACCACGCTGCTGAGCACGATCTGCTCGAAGCCATGGACGCTCAGTCCGGCCTCGCCCAAGAACGCCCGGAAGTGTACAGCATATTCGTCGGGCATCTTGTCGCGCACGGTGCGCACGCGCCAATGATATAGCCAGCGTTCGCCATCGTGGACGCCGAAGACGATGTTGGAATTGCCGATATCGATGGCCAATAGCATAAGTGCACTCCTTCAAAAATAAGTCTAAAGTCGAATGTCAAAAGCCAAACGTCGTCAGCGGATGGGCAAACGAAGTAGTTCCAGGGCGGGTCAGACGCAGTAGTCGGGTTCCTGTCACGTTTGCCGCGCGCATCAACCCCAGCTTCGTTTGCCTTGATTACGTCTAAGCACGTTCTGGGATAGCGAGGGCGGTTTCGGTAGCCGATTCGCTTCGAAATCCCCGGATGCAAAAGGATGACTTCACTGAAATAACCATCAACCTCACGCAAAGGCGCCAAGAACGCAAAGGAGATTAACTTTTGATTTAATATTCTTGAATTCAATTGGGCTTTCTATTCATAATACTTTTAAGCAACTTAAAAATCTTAGCGCACTTTGCGTCTTGGCGTGAGGCTAATCCTTTCTTCGTCAGAGCCAAAGGATGTAACGGATGAAAAGATTCGCCAAAAATCTGTTTAATCCGCTTAATCCGTTGATACGAAATTTTGTCATCGTTGGTGAGCCAAAGGCTTGTGGAAACGTCTTGAGTTAGTCGGATAGTCTGATAGTGGGTATCTTACCAGATATTGATGATCTGACTATTTGACTACAAGACTAACTCCCACGTGGTATAATGCGCGTTATGAGACGACGAACGTTACAGATTATCGGCACGCTGGTCGCCAGCGGCCTGGCGCTCTTTGTGGCGTTGCGCGGTGTGGATTTCGCGCAAGTTGGCAACGCTTTGCAGCAAGTGAAAGTGGGATGGCTGATCGTGACGGAGCTGTTGGCGCTCGGCACGCTGGTCATCCGTGCGCAGCGCTGGCGGATTTTGCTGGGACGTCGGCTTTCGCTAGGAGACGCCTTTGGGTTGATCAACATCGGCTATCTGATCAGCGGGGTGCTGCCGCTGCGGGCCGGCGATCCGGCGCGGGCTGTCGGGGCGCAGTTGCGCGGTCCGGTGTCGGCGTTGGCTGCGCTCTCGACCGTGGTTGTGGTGCGCGTGCTGGATATGCTCCTGATCGTCATCGTGCTCTTGGTGACGCTCCCTTTTGTGCCCGGTCTGCGCACGTATCTGGCGACGGGGCAGGCGGGCGGCGGACTCCCGTTTAACCTGATTCTCATCGTCAGCGGTCTGCTCTCCCTGGGCATGGTGATTCTGTTTGTGCTGCTGGCGATCTATCCGCGCCGCGTCGAGGCACTGGTAGACCGGCTTCTGGCGTGGCTGGGCGTCGCCAACCGCGAGCGCTGGCTGGAACCCCTTCACAACCTGCTGGAGGGCTTCGGGGCTTTGGGATCTCCCAAGGACGGGGTGGCCGTGCTGCTCTGGTCGTTGGTGCTTTGGGGCGTTACGCTGGCGAATTTTCACACGGCCATGATGGCCAGCCGGGCGTTTCTGC
The DNA here is from genome assembly GCA_034437255.1 of Anaerolineae bacterium. Taxonomy (GTDB): domain Bacteria; phylum Chloroflexota; class Anaerolineae; order B4-G1; family SLSP01; genus G713. The sequence goes on along the minus strand of DAOTUH010000481.1, from coordinate 907 downwards.
CGAAGGTCTCGTGGCTCAGGAGCACCGTCGCGCTATGGTCCAGCGCTTTTGGCATGGTCTTTCCGGCTACCGGCGGATTCGGTTCCTTCCATTTTGCTGTGCGGGAAGCGTTGTTCTGGGGCTTCGGTCTATCGAGAGACGTGGGGTTCACCTACGCCGTTATCGTCCACGCGATCTCCTACGTGACCGGCATCGTGCTGGGCGCGGCCTTTCTCCTGCTCTGGGGCCTCTCGCTGAAGAACGTCCTGCAGCAGGGCGTTGAAATCAATGACAAATCATGAGTTAGAAGCCATGTATCTGAAGAGGAGTTGACTCCTGACTCATCATGCAATCCTTCGACTCCGCTCAAGACAGGCACGCAATACGAGGTATCCATGCGAGTTCTAATTGCCCTAACATACTATCGTCCCCACACCAGCGGGCTTACGATTTACGCTGAGCGGCTGGCGAAGGGGTTGGCGCAGCGCGGTCACGACGTGACGGTGCTGACGTCGCATTATGCTCACCGGCTTGCGTTCAAGGAAAGGGTGGAGGGAGTGCGCGTGGTGCGCTCCCCAGTGCTCTTTCGCGTCAGCAAGGGCGTGATCATGCCGGTGTTCGGTTTTCAAGCGTGGAAATGGGTCAACTGGGCCGACGTGGTCAGCCTCCATCTGCCGCAGTTTGACGCGGCGGGCGTCGCGCTGCGCGGTCGCCTGCTGGGCAAGCCGACGGTGCTCACGTATCACTGCGATCTGCACCTGTCGCCTGGGTTGTTCAACGGGGTCGTCAACCAGGTGGTGAAAGGGATGAACAACCTGGCCGGGTATTTCAGCCACCGCGTGGTGGCGTATACTAAGGATTTTGCCGGGCATTCGCCTTTCTTGCAAAGGTTCGCGGACAAGCTCGAGGTGATTCCGCCGCCGGTGGA
>DAOTUH010000480.1:0-2389 GCA_034437255.1 Anaerolineae bacterium | reverse complement strand
GTTCACGAGCCGGAGACTCCTAAACTATGCTCGGAGAACTTTGTAGCGCGGTTTATTTCGATCCGTAAGTGCGTTGCACCTGGACGCTCACAAACCTAAACGATTGCTTTTATTGATCCGGGTTGGCTTTGCTGTATAGTATCCTTTTCTCACCTGAAAACCTTTTTCAGGTGAGTCAATAAGCAACTTAAAAAACTTGGTGACTGTCCGACCTTTGGTCGGCGGCGTCTTGGCGTGAGAGACAACCTTTTTTGGTTCTTTGGATTTCGCCGGAATGATGTTGTATAGGCTAAGTTCAGCGCCAGTCCCCGCAAATTAAAATGCTCCCAGCCCCCGGCACCCCTTCGGGTGGGCTGCGCGCTCCCCGGGGACGTGGACGCGGCAAACCGCTATCAGGGCCGTCCTCAAGGACGGGGACGGCGAGCGGTTTGAATTTTAAATTATGGAGCCGTGTACTTACCCGGCGAATTCCCAGAGAGCCAGTAGGGCAAAACATAGTCAGGCGACGCCCTGCCGCTCGGGGAGAAAACGAAGCGGTTCGGGGGTAGCCCAGACGCATCAGATTGCCCGCTGTCACGTCTACTTGGTGTATCAACCCCGCTTCGTTTGTCTTGTCCGCGTCAAGTATCTTCTGCCAAGATTTTTCCAAGCAGCTCTCGATCATGGTATACTAATAGCACATCACGAAAGCATCCCCAGGCGAGGTCTGTGAGTGTGGGTATATTCTTTTAAAACAGGAGAACACCATGAGACCTGAGCACTTAGAGTTGCGGAAGTTCGTCGCGCCGGAGTTCATCTTTGGCATTGATGCCCGCCATCTGGTCGGTCGCTATGCCCGGAACCTGGGTGCTCGCAAAGTGCTGGTGGTCACCGATCCCGGCGTCATGGAGGTCGGATGGGCAAAGGAGGTGATAGAAAGCCTCGAAGCCGAAGGACTGGCCTGCGGCATCTTCTCCCAGATCACGTCCAATCCTCGCGCACACGAAGTGATGGCGGGCGTGAAGATGTATCGCGACGAAGGCTGCAACGCCATCGTGGCAGTGGGCGGCGGCAGTCCCATGGATTGCGCGAAGGGCATCGGTATCTCCAGCGCTAACCGGCAGCACGTGCTGGAGTTCGAGGGCGTGGACGAAGTCGCTATGCCCGGCCCGCCCCTTATCTGCGTGCCGACGACGGCGGGTACCTCGGCCGACGTCTCGCAGTTCGCCATCATCACCAACACCGAGCGGCAGGTCAAGATCGCTATCGTCAGCAAGACCGTGGTGCCCGACGTGGCGCTCATCGATCCCGTCACCACGACCACGATGGACGCGCATTTGACGGCGTGCACCGGCATGGACGCTCTGGTGCACGCCGTGGAGGCCTACGTCTCCAACGCGGCCTCGCCCATCACCGACCTGCACGCCCTCGAGGCCATCCACCTGATCGCGGATAACTTGCTACCGGTCATTGCCAGACCGGACGACCTTACTTGCCGGGGTGGCATGATGTTGGCCAGCCTGCACGCGGGACTGGCCTTTTCCAACGCGAGCCTGGGTGCCGTCCACGCCATGGCCCACAGCCTGGGTGGATTGTTGGATTTTCCACATGGGCAGGCCAACGCCCTTCTTCTGGAGCACGTGATGGCGTTCAACTTCGAGGCTGTGCCCGAACGCTATGTGCGGATCGGCGAAGCAATGGGCCTGAACCTGGACGGCATGAATGGGGAAGAGATTCGGGCCACGATCCTGAACAAGGTGTCCTGGCTGCGAGACGAGGCAGGCATCAATCAGACAGGGGAAGATATGGAGCTGCGTCGAGAGGATATCGTCCAACTGGCCGAAAACGCGCTGCACGACGCCTGTATCGTCACAAATCCCCGCCGCCCCACCCAACGTGACATTGAGGTCATCTATGAATGCGCCTTCGGAGGATAGCAGCGACTGGAACACGTTACGCGAAAAAGTCATCGGTCTGGGCGAGCGCTCCACCCAAAAGAGCTACTACCCGGAGCTCCAGCAGCGCCTCGCACAACTGGAGCGGTTCCGGGCACTGCTGGATCAAGCCAACGACGCGATCTTTCTGCTTCAGGTGCCTTCTGGTCGTCTGATTGACGTGAACGAATCCGCCTGCCGGCAGCTGAGGGCCACGCGCGAAAGGCTGCTCGCATCTACCATTGACGACCTGATTCCGGCGGTGGCGTGGCAGCAGATTCGTAGTTTCTCTACGCACAAACAAGCGATGGAGAATGGCGCCGAGACTATTACCACGGTGCTGCAAAAAGCGTCTTCTCGATTTGTCAAGTGAGGCGAGGGTAGGCGCGCGGACAGGGCCAGGCGATTTGCAAGCCTAGCTGTTTAGAGGTACAATACGTATAAGCCTAAGATGAAGGGGTAGGCAGTGCGCAGCG
>DAOTUH010000479.1:0-6566 GCA_034437255.1 Anaerolineae bacterium | reverse complement strand
TTGTTCCAGCTCGACCGTCTCCATAGGACGCGCCCCCTCCGGCGTGCGCTGCACCCCCACCTCCGCGCGCGCCGTCAACCGCTGCACCAGCCCCGCGTCCACCATCAGGTTCTCCATGCCCGTTGGGGCCGGCCTCCCTCTCGCTGCTGTAGCCGGTGTCCCTCTCTCCGCTGGGCCCGGGGTCCCTTTTTCAGTTGTGGCCGGGGTCCCTCTTTTAGTTGTGGCCGGTGTCCCTCTTTTAGTTGTGGCCGGTGTCCCCACCGAGCCACTCCCTCTCGCCGCTGGGGCCGGGGTTTCCTTCTTAGCTGTAGCCGGTGTCCCTTTTTCAGTTGTGGCCGGGGTCCCTCTTTTAGTTGTGGCCGGTGTCCCCACCGAGCCACTGGGCGGGGGTACAGCGTCCGCCGGAGCGCGCTGGAGCCTGGGCGGGCGCGGTCGGGAGACCGGCCCGAGCTCAGAAGAAGGGGCCGCCTCCGCCATGGCCGGGGTCCCTTTTTCAGTTGTGGCTGGGGTCCCTCTTTTAGTTGTGGCCGGTGTCCCCACCGTGCCACTCCCTCTCGCCGCTGGGGCCGGGGTTTCCTTCTTAGCTGGAGCCGGTGTCCCCTTCTTAGTTGTGGCCGGTGTCCTCACCGTGCCACCCGGCGCCGCTCTCGTTTCTGCCAGGGTCTCCACCGTGCCACCAGGTTCTGGTTCGCCGACGCGGACGCGCCGCAAGTCCTTGAAGGAGACGGGCGGCGGGCGTTTACCCGGCGCGAACTCCTCCACCTGCGTCATGACGCGCATACGTTTTGGACCGGCGGGCGGTTCTGGCGCTTTGGGCTTTCGGGCGATTGGTGGTGGTTCAGCGGCGGAGGGCTCGACGGGCGGCGGGGCCTCGGTGGGCGAGGACGGCGGCTTTCGTGGCTCCGTGCGCTCCGGCACTTTGACCTCGACGGAGTCGGGGAAGCGGAGGCGTGAAGTCGCTTCCGCGAAGGACGGCAGGCGCTTTAGCCATTCGGGTTCCTCGTCGGGAGCAGGCACGTCGCCGACAAAGCCGGAGGCGGCTACAGTAGGCGTCTCTGGCGGCGGTTCCGCCGAGGGGACGCCGGCCAGCGGCAGCGGAGGCGTCTCCGGCAGCGCCATGACCTGCGGCTCGAAGTGCGCCGTCGTCTTGGGGAAGCGCGCCAGGTGCCGCTCGGTGTAGCGGTCGATGCGCACCACGGGCAACCGTTCGACGCGCGGGCGAATAACGCCCGCGCGAGATACGGTGCGCTGGATGCGCTGCACCGTCGGCCCGACGCCGACAGATGTCTGCGTTGGCTGCCAGCGTTGAGCGATCCGTCGCGCCAGCGTGTTTGTTTCGCTGTGTTTGTCCCTGCTGCTATCCATTATGAGGTTTCCAGAGCCTTAATTCCAGCATCTGCTTAATTCGCTTAATCTGCTGAGCTAAAATTCCAGTTTCTCCATTTTCAGCCCTTGATGGGCGATTTCGATGGTCTCGACGGCCACGTCGCTGCCGCCGGTGTTGAGATTGGGTCCGGTCCACTTGACGGGAAAGGCTTTCTCTACGTTCCAGCGGAGTGCGATGCGCTTTTTGTTCTTGTGATCGTAGCGCAGGATGAGAATCACGGCCATCTGGACCGCCGTGGCCATCCCCTTGGTCAGGCCTTCCTGAAACCACGTCCAGAGGGCGTCGGAATAGGTGATGCCCCGCTTAAGGACGATGTTGCCGCCATACTTGGCGCGGCCCGGCAGAACGTGGATGTGATCGTTGACGCCGCCTTCTTTATACTCGTAGACGTCGCGCTCGACGTTGAGGCCGCTGCACTCGGTGAAGGCACCCTCGATGACGCTCTTCAGCTCGACGTAGTAGCGAAAAGCAATCGCCGGATTCTCACTCAATTTTTTCATGCCCTGATTAGGTGGTGCCATGGCTATCTCCTCACAGACGTCGGTTTCCTAATCGTCTACGCTGAATCCGCAGTTCCTTCTTAAGCAGTTGCAGCACCTTTCGCGCCAGCGCTTCACGTTCCACGGCGTTGACAACGTCTTCAGCCGAGACCCGGTTGCCGGCTGCCGGCTGCCGGCTGCTTGATGTTGGATGCTCAATGTTGGAATCTGCCATAGGTTCTGTCATCTACTCCAAAGGTTTTTCTTGTGCTGTATTGAGCCTGCGATTGATGTGCGCGATCTCTTCCACCCAGCGGCGGCGCTCGGCGTGCTCCAGGTTCAAGATGTCGGCGCGCGGCCAGTGGAAATGATAGGCGATATAGGCTACCTCCTCGTGCAGGCGGTCGAGAGGGTAGCCTAGAATTCCCCCCCCAGGTCGGTCAGATCCACCTCGAATTGGGTGCCACACTCCGGGCAGATGACCGGGATGTCGCTGGTGCCGTGCTCGTTCACACGGCGGTAGAGCTCCTGGAGATAGGCCAGATCAGCGGCGAAGAGGTTCTCGATGGTCGTGGTGGTGATGTTGGCCAGCGTGCCCAGCCGGACGATGACGCGGGAGAGCAGGATGATGATGAGATAGGCCTGATTGGCGCGGACGCGCGGATCCCGCAACGGGGCGATCTCGTCCATGGCTGTCGCCAGGCGCATGACGCCCTCGCGGTGCACGGTCCCCTCGTCGTCCACATAACCGCGCGGCAGAGTGAACTCAAATTCTGTCTGGATACTCAAGTGTTAACTCCTGATCATGTCAAAAGAAATAGGGACGTGGTGCGTGTTACGAAATACGCACTACGCACTACGCAACACCACACCACGTCACATCTCTCCAAGCTCCTTACACCTCGATGCGTTCCATACCCTCGTGCACGATGGTCAGCTCTTCGACGCCGATGTCGTTGCTGTCGGTCTTCATCGAAGGCCCACTGATCTTCGAAGGCCAAGCGCGCACCAGTTTCCAACCGGCGACGGCCGAGCCCTCTCGATCGTGCATGAAGATGGTGCAATCGGTGCGGGCGGTCTCCATGTCCCCGTTGACGACTTCCTGACGCCAGCTCCAGAACGCCATGTTATTGGTGATGCCGCGTTTGAGCGTTACAGGGGTCCATTTGATACGACCGGGGATCATCTGGACGAACTCCTTGCCATCTTCACTGACGACCTTGTGCTCCGTCACGTCACTTTCGGAGCCGACGCCGTCAATCTCGGTGAACCAACCACTGAGCTCGTCGCGCCCTTCGATCTTGATAGAAAACTGAAATGCGATTAGGGGATCACTCTCGCGAATAGGCATTGCTTACCTCCTGAGTTATGGTTATTGCCCAGCCCACTGGCTGATGCGGAAGATCACGAACTCCGCCGGCTTGACGGGCGCCATGCCGATTTCGACGATAAGGCGACCCATGTCCCGGGATTCGGGCGGATTCAGTTCCTCGTCGCATTTGACGTAGAACGCTTGCGACGGGCTCAGGCCAAAGAGCGCGCCCTCACGCCAGACGACGGTGAGGAACGAGTCGATGGCGTTGCGGACCCGGGCCCAGAGCCGGGGCTCGTTGGGCTCGAAGACGACCCACTGGGTGCCGCGCTCGATGGATTTCTTGACGTAGTTGAAGAGCCGCCGGACGTTGATGTAGCGCCAGGATGGGTCACTGGAGAGCGTGCGCGCGCCCCAGATACGGATGCCGCGACCGGGGAAGGCGCGAACGCAATTGACGCTGTTGGGGTTGAGCACGTCCTGCTCGCCCTTGGTGACGTTGTAGGCCAGGCCGGTGGCGCCCCGGATAATCTCGTTGGCGGGAGCCTTGTGCACGCCGCGCGTGTTGTCGCTGCGCGCCCAGACACCGGCGATGTGCCCGGCCGGCGGGACGAGTTTGGAGCGGTCGGTGAGCGGGTCACTGATCTCGATCCAGGGATAGTAGAGCGCCGCGTAACTGGAGTCGTAGCCCGCGATCTTCATCCGCCATTTGTTGACCTCGGCGGGTTTCATATCGGCGGGCGCATCTAAAATGGCGACGCGATCGCCCATCTGCTCACAGTGCGCGATCATCATGGTCTGCACGGCCTTGATCGTGTCCAGGTCAACGCTGCTCTGACCGGGCATGGGCGTCATCAGGTCGGGGATGACGAGCATGGTGGCGTCGTCCAGTTCCGCCAGACCCTCGATGCCGGTGCGTTCAGTCACGTCGCCCTGGAAATCGGAGGGGGCAGGGGGTGTCAGCATCTTGTTCTCGATCTTGAGCGACTGCTGTTGGGGACGGGGCTGGAGCTGCTCCAGGGGCATATCTGCTTCGGGCAGAATGAGCTCGATGAGCTCGGGCATCTTGTTATCCGCATACGCGACGGCGACTTTCGTCTCGCCCTCTTCCTGGGTTTCTTCCACCAGTTTAGCCTCGCGGACCTCTTTGGTCTGCCAGCCGCCGCTGATCTTTTCTTTCTCAACGATCAGGTTGAAGGGCGAAACGCCGTTGCCAGAGGCTTCCTCTTTCTTCTTGCTACCCTTCTTCGCCTCTTCGGATTCTGGTGCTTCCAGGGCCTCGACTTTGACCCGTAGTTTCAAGCCATTGAAGCCGGCCTGTTTAGCCCGCGCGATCAACTGGGGTTTGCCGTCCGCGTTGAGCAGCGGGGCCTGGGCGTGGGGGATGGTCTTGACGCTGATAACGTAGCAGCGCCCGCCGCCGTTGAGGAAGTAACCGTAGACGGAGTACGGCATGAACGTGCCCTCCACGAACTCGCCGAAGGTCTCGACGAACTGGCTCCAGTTGGTGACGAGCTGGGCTTTCCCTTGAACACTGCGGGTAATCACTTCACCATCGACCTTGTCTTTGACCTCGGCTTTTTCGGTGAAGCCGACAAAGACAGGCATGGCGGTGCCTGCACCCTCAATGGGCTTAGCACCTCGATCAACTTCTTCGACGTAGACGCCGGGTGAGAGATATTCCGGCATGGGGGACCTCCTTTTTCTTATGTCCCAATCAATGGATAAAACGGTACATGATGCACAAACAATCAGGGTATGCGCTTGTCGTTATCCAATCTCGTACCTCCTCTCCGGTCAACGGGCGTCAAAGATGGAACGCTGTGTTGTCATGATGCACGTCAGATCAGATACTCCTTGCTGGGAACAATAAGGGAATGTTGCCGAGACTCCCCGTTGTCCACAATTTCGACCGTATATTCTCCTTCTGGGAGCTTCCCAATGGTAAACGAACCGTCGGGACGAAGGGTAACGTCTAAATCTCGCTCCAGCACCTTCATCCGGACGGTGCTAAGGTCAGCCGCGCTCTGCACCTGCCCCTGAACAGTCCAGAGCACGCGACCGGGGCCCTCCTCGACGCCGGTGTTGACGTTGCGGAAGACGAGCACGCGCTCGCGGACCAGCGGCGTGGTGAAGGGCTGGTACGGATTGAGTGCAAAGGTGAGGGTGCAGACGATGGCGGGCCGGACTTCGTTGTCCAGCGCGCTCCAGAAGAACGACGTATCTCGCAGCTCGTCGGTCTGGGCTGCTTGCAGTTGAATCGGCGCAGGCTGATCCTGCAGCACTTCTGGCAGCTTATCCTGCGGTAGGTTGGGATTGCGGAAGAAGGCCATCAGCGTGCGGCTCAGGAGCCGGTGTTCGTCCTCCGGCTCGTTGGCCCAGGCGGTGATGATGTAGTGCACGTCCATGCGCACGGCCTGCCGCTGCTGGACGACGCGGTCACCGTTGCCGCTTTGGATGCGCCACGGCGGCGACGGATGGCGCAACTTGGTGTTCTCGCGCAGGTCGTAGAGGAAGAGGTTGAGGGTGGGGCGCGCGAGTTTCGCCGACCATTGCCGGTTGGGCTGGTGGAACTGGATATCCACTTCCCCGTTCTTGATGGGCAGCTCGCGGATCAGCAGCCGGCGCAGGGCTTCGTCTAGCGCTTCAATCATCGTGATTTCCTTTCAATTCGGCGGTGTCGGCCTTTCGTGGGGCCGATGCTTGCAGCTGCTTCCAACTCAGATAGAGTACAGGGAGCTGGGTGCAGGCCAGCACACCCAGGAGGAGACTGAGGACCGCCTTGGTGGCTCGCGCGGTCGTCGGTAGTCCAGCACGCGCATCAGAGAGGATACGCTCAGTCTCTTCCAGGTTCGTGATGTAGACATCCAATTGAGACGTCATGACAGAAAGCTCCTCGTTGATGGCGTCCAGATCATGGGTCAGCACACGCAGGTCATCGCTGAGGACGGCAAGGTTGTCACTGGCCTCGTCCAAATCGTCCTCCAATGCTTCTAAACTGGGGGCCAGGCCTTCCAAACTGGCGTTGATGCCGCCCAGCGCCTGGGCCATGGGGATCTCCGGCTGATATTCGATGCCTAACCCGATCTCGAAATCCTGGCCCAGTGGATTAGGGATCACGAAGCTGAAAGTGGAGAGCAAGGAGAGCATCCTCTCCACATCTTCCATGGTCTGAAGGACATTGGGCATGGTGCGTTGGATGCCGGTCAGCGTCTTGGGAACCTCCTCGGTGATGACCACGGCGGTCTCATCGAGCAGCGGGCGGGTCTCGGTGAGGGCCTCCGACGCATCCAGCGTGGTCACGCTGACTGTCTCCAGCGTGTCGTTGACCTCTTCCAGAATCGCCTGGGTCTGCTCAATCGAGGTGGTGACCATCTCCGCGTTGATC
>DAOTUH010000478.1:0-8582 GCA_034437255.1 Anaerolineae bacterium | reverse complement strand
CGTCTGGCACGGCTTCCCAGCAATCTGGGCTATGCAGGTGGCGTGAATTATGGCCTTTCCTTAGCCCGTGGACAGCAGTTTTTCATCTTTAATCAGGATCTTGAACTGCGCCCCGGTTGGTTGTCTCATATGTCTACTGTGTTGGCAGAGCTTTCCGTTGGCGTGGTGGGCTGTAAGATCTTATATCCTGATGGACGGCTGCAACATGCGGGAGGCATGATCCGGTGGCCTCAGGCGTTGCCAGATCATCATGGTCATCGTCAACCGGATGATGGTCGTTGGGACCAAGCACGGGAAGTGGATTATGTGACGGGAGCGGCGTGGGGTTTTTCTGAGACGCTTGTGGGAAGCATCGGCACCTTGGATCCTACGTTTTGGCCGGGATATTTTGAAGAAGTGGACTTTTGTTTTCGTGCCGCAGATGCGGGGTTTGAAGTGCGCTATGTGCCTGAAGCGGTCGCTGTTCATGTAGAGTCGACGACTTTAAAGCAAGGATCAGATCGTTATCTCCGTGCTTTTCATAAAAATCGATTGCGTTTTGTATTCAAGCGGTTAACGCCTGAGCAGTTTCTAGAGCATTTTATACCTGCAGAAGCGGAATGGTTAGCGCAAGATAGGAAGCCGCATGAGCGATATATCCTTGGAAGTGTGTATAAACTGAGCTTCTGGACTGCCTCATCGGTTTACGCTGCCAAGAAGCGCACGTTTCAGGATATGCAACACGTTATTGGAGGATTGCTCGAACTATGGCATCGGGCCAGAGCACTGAATCAATAAGGAAAAAATGGAATCACTAGATCAATTGCTTGAGAATATCAGAGCCCACCACACTATTGAAGAGCAGCCTTTTCGTTCCCGGATACCCATCTTTGGTAGGATAATTGCTTGGTTGCGCACGCAGTGGAATAATGTCGCCACACGCTGGTATGTGCTGTCCTTGGTACATCAACAGAATGAGATCAACAGGTGGTGGTTAGAAGCATTCGAGAAGCAGACACAGATTTACCAAACACATCTTGAGACCTTGGAGCGGGATCAGATATCTGTGATGGAACATCTGGTGGAACTGAATTATCGTCTCACACAGGTTGAAGAAAAGTTGGAGCACTTGAAGCGAGAATAGCAGCGGATTACCATAGGACCGACACGATGTGGGCCTTTGTAGTTTCCTGGTGTAGATAACAGTGGTGGGTATTGAAGGAGAATTCCCTTTGAGTGATATCGTTTCTTTTGAGCATGTCTATAAGCGGTTTCACGTTCAGCGTGAAGCGCTCTCTTTCCGTGAGATGTTTATTAACCGCTGGCGTCGTAGTTTCAAACAATCAAGGCATCGAGATCTATGGGTGCTGCGTGATGTCTCTTTCGGAGTCGCACCGGGCGAAACTTTAGGCATTATTGGGGACAACGGCACGGGGAAGAGCACCACGCTAAAATTGGCAGCACGGATTGTGGAACCAACCTCTGGTTCGGTGGTGGTTAAAGGGCGCGTAGGGGCGTTGCTTGAGGTCGGTGTTGGATTTCATCCAGATCTAAAGGGTAGAGAGAATATCTTCTTAAGTGGCGCTGTTCTAGGGATCGATAGAGATACGGTGCAGCGTCACTTTGATGATATCGTTGCTTTCTCTGGCATTGAAGAGTTTATTCATATGCCGGTACGCTATTATTCCTCCGGCATGTTGGTGCGACTTGGGTTTTCTGTGGCTACCGCACTCCAGCCTGAGGTTCTGCTCGTGGATGAGGCCCTTGCCGTTGGAGATAAGATGTTTCGGGAGAAATGTCTCCAGAGAATCCTGGATCTTCAAGCGTCAGGGACGGCAATTCTGTATGTTTCGCATAACCTGGACGAAGTACGGAAAGTTTGTGATCGCGCTTTGTGGATCGACAAGGGACAAATCCAATCCGAAGGACACCCTGATGATGTGGTCCAGACGTACCTCAATTATGTCGAACGTGAGCGGGGATTGCAGTATATCTCTTTGGGTGATCTGGAAAGACGTGGTCGTCGGGTGATGAGCGGTGGAGTGGAGATAACCCATTGTGCCTTACTTGACAGTGAAGGCAAAGAATCCGAAGAATTTCGATTTGGGATGCCGTTGCGCATACAAATCGACTATCGCGTAACAGATAGAGTAGAGCAGGTAGTATTTGGTGTGAGCATCTATACAGAGAATGGCATCCGAGCCGTAGCTATGGATTCGTCGACGATTGAGAGGAATTGTGAGCCCGGCGTCAAAGGACGTGTTTCCTGTGAGATGGAAGCAGTGACGCTTCGCCCGGGGAACTATGAAATAACGGTAGCAGCTAGTGACCCCACAGCGTCGGTCTATAAACCTTACGATCATCATCACCGAGCTTACAATTTTCGCGTATTACCAGATCCAGATGCTCCTGAGGGCTTGGTGAAACTACCGCATCATTGGCGGAATAAAAGGGTTAGCTAATGTATACGCTGAGAAAGAGGAAGAGAAGATGGATACTGTGAAAGACGATAATTGGTGGAAATTACAAGAGCCATCTTTCCATTCTCAAGTTCCGTTTCTGGGTCGACTAATCGTCACTTTCCGCAAGCTTTGGAACAGTGTGTCTGCTCGCTGGTATGTTCTGTCGTTGCTCCAGCAGCAAAACGAGATCAACCGTCGTTTGCTGGAGGAGATACAGTTACTTAAAGAGGAGATACAGTTACTTAAAGGAGAGATCAACACGGCTTTTGAGGCGTTGTCTACTTTGGATGAGGATCTCATGGATGCTCATCGGATTGAGGTCAAAGGACTGTATCGCTTGCAGCAAGACGTCGCTCGGCTTGAGGAACAACTTGAAAAAACCAGCTCAGGTGCGGAGGATAAGGCGTGAGGGTTGCTTATGTGGGACCGCTTCCGCCTCTCCGCTCCGGCGTCGCTGACTGCACAGCGAGACTTCTACCCTATCTCCAGTCTCACTTTGTGTCTACACGAGTTATAATCCCTAATTACGATCCGCAGATACCATCCGATGTCGTAGATGAGATCTGGCGGCTTGACCTTCGGGATCGTCATTGGTGGGAGGGAGGGCGTTATTTTCCCCTCTATCAGATGGGAAATCATAGCGCTTTTCACGACTATGTGTACGATCTTCTGCTGCAGTATCCCGGCATCACGGTTTTGCACGACGGTTCATTACTGCCTTTCGTCCACGCTCGGACTGTTGAAGCCGGAAATCCCGGCGCCTATGTACGGGAAGCGGCTTTTGAAGAAGGAAAGGTGGGGGCGCGAAAGGCGCTGGATGCTTTACATCGAGGGACAGCCCTTGATCCTGATGCTTTTCTCATGTTACGCCGCGTTGTTAAATCGAGTCTGGGAGTGATCGTCCACTCTCAGCATCTGCGTCATCGTGTGTTGGAGGTTGTGCCAGAGGCTGAGATTGCGGTTGTGTCGCTTCCTTATACAAGGACTTGTCCCGGTATCTCTACCGAAGAAGCCAAACGGCGCCTGGGTTACTCTGCTGAGACACTCTTGATCGGCGCTTTTGGTTATATTGCACCTCAGAAACGCGTGGATGTTGCTTTGCGTGCCTTTGCTCGGTTATGCCGCGATTGGCCGAATGCCCGTTTCGTGGGCGTGGGACAGGCGGTACCGGGATATGATCTACGGACACTGGTTGCAGAGCTGGGAATTGCAGATGTGGTAGATATGCCCGGCTATGTTTTCCGCGAGGCGTTTGAGCTATATCTTATGGCTGTGGACGCCGCAGTTAACTTACGTTATCCTTGGTCGGGCGAAAACTCGGATACTCTTTTGCATCTTCTGGGGGCGGGCGTCCCTACCTTGGTCTCTGACGTGGGGGCTTTTCAAGAGCTTCCTGATGAAGCTGTTTTCAAAATTCCGATCGATGAGCAAGAGCTGGGCTGTGTGGAGCAGGCCTTGCGTGAGATCCTGCAGAGACGAGAAAGCGTGCGTCATCTTAGTGAGGTTGCACAAAGATTTGTTAGGGAGACGGCGGATCCAGTGATGGTAGCGCGTCAATATGCGGCCTTTATGCAGCGGGTAATCTGACCGCATGAGACTGGTGCACGTTACTCACCGAGCTTGGCCGGTGGCCGGTGGCTCTGAACGTTACGTTCAGGAGTTGGCAAAACGTCAGGTCAGGGAGGGGCATAAGGTTACCGTGGTAGCGACGGACGCAGCCTCTCTCCACGCACTGTGGGCTGCCGGTGGGCAACGGGTTGATTCCGATGTGCCGGTGGAACACGAGGGCGTACACATCCTGCGTCTCTCTCCATGCTATCTACCCTGGGGTCGAGTAACCTTTCCGCTCCTGCGGAGATTCTCTTGGTTATTGTCGCGGCTATCGTCCGGTTTGGCGCTGCGCTTGTCCGTTCTTGTCCCCTGGCTTCCGCAACTCCCTGATACCCTGATCGCTCAGCGCCCAGAAGTGTTGTTTGCTTGGAACATTACGCTAGAAGGGCTTACTGCAGCAACGGCCGATGTGGCAGCAGCAAGAGATCTTCCCTGGGTTTCGATCCCGCTATTGCATCTGGCGCGTCGCCATTTTTATACCATGCCTCATCAGTTAGCGCTGGTCGCACAGGCGGATCAAGTCTGGACGCTCACCGAGTACGAACGAGAGTATCTGGTGCGATCTGGGTTCTCGCCAACGCAGGTGCGCGTCCACAGCCCTGGCATCGACCTTACGGACGTCGGGTCTGCATCGGGTGAGCGGTTTCGAGCACGTTATGATCTCAGTGAGCCCATCGTCGTTACCCTGGGATCTTTGGGATACGATAAAGGAACTTTGCATCTCTTGCAGGCCGCTCGGCGACTGTGGCAGAAAGGTCATTCTTTTGATTTGGTATTAGCAGGGACCCTTTCACCATCCGTCCGGAGAGCGCTGGAGCATACGCCTGCCGAGCACTGCCGCTATCTCGGCTGGATTTCCGAAGCGGAAAAGGTGGATCTTCTGGCTGCTGCCCGGGTTTTGGCGCTTCCTTCTCGTACGGAGTCTTTTGGATTGGTATTTCTCGAATCGTGGGCTCATGGCAAACCGGTGGTCGGCGCGCGGTCTGGTGCGCTTGAGAGTGTGATTGAGCACGAACGCGATGGCTATTTGGTCGATTTCGGGGACGTGAGAGGATTGGCGGAAGTGTTAGAGCATTTGTTGCTGGATCATGATCATGCCGCTCGTTTGGGTGCTCGTGGCTGGGAGAAGGTGCGCACCTGTTACACTTGGGAGAGACAATATGGTAGAATACGATCTGCCGTGGGAGAATTGATGGCAAAGGGAGGTTCTAGTGAACATATTCACCGTCCAGGTTGATTCGGATGATATCGAAGCGGCTATGCATGAGGTTTCCCAGGCTGTGGCAGCGTGGGAAGGCGGCAAAACGCATCCTCTGACTTTTTCACTGGCGTGCCGTGGAGAAGGTGAAGTTTTGCAACAGGTACGCCGTCTTCAGCTCCAGTGGAACATCGACGCAAATGCAATCATTCATTCCACACGGCCTGGCCTCGGTCCGTGGATCATCCGTTTTCAGACGCTCGTTCGCCGCGCGACGTGGTGGTTTTTGGAGCCGATTCTGCAGCAGATTCGGGCTTTTCAGATGAATGTCGCACGAGTGATAGAAAGTTTGGCCGAAAATCAGGCCGCCCTGATGGCTGATAATCCTGAGCGACAAGGTGTGAGGGAGGAAGAACGGTTGACGGCGCTGGAAGCTGAACTGAAAGTGTTGAAGTCGCGTCTGGAGTATCTAGAAGGTGTAGATGGCGGCTAAGGTAACCATTCTCGTTCTCACCTGGAATGGACTCGAGTACACTCGCGCATGTCTGGAATCGATCCGTCGGCATACCGACCTTGGGAAGGACGTTGAGGTCTTGGTGGTCGATAATGGAAGTACCGACGGTACGGTATCCTACCTGCGTGGTCTCGATTGGCTCAGACGTATTGAGAACAAGAAGAATCTGGGTTTTGTACGCGGCAATAACGTTGGAATCGAGGCGACGCCTGAGGGTGATATTCTGTTGTTGAACAACGATATCGTGATCACGGAGGATGGGTGGCTGGAGGAACTTCAACGCGTTGCTTATTCCGCCGCTGATGTGGGGATCGTGGGATGCCGTCTTATCTTGCCGGATGGCCGTCTGCTGCATGCCGGCACGTATATGCCGTTGGATACTTTTTGGGGCCAGCAGATTGGGAGTCTTGAAAAAGACGTCAATCAGTACGCCTATGATCGGGACGTGCAAGCTGTTGTGGGCGCCTGCATGTACATCAAGCGCGCTGTATTGGATGCCATCGGCCCCCTGAATGAGACCTTTTTCTCGTATTTTGAGGATACGGATTATTGTCTCCGGGCTGCCAAGGCTGGCTTTCGCACCGTATGTGCCGGCAGCGTTACATTGATCCATCACGAAAACGTCAGTACGAAGGTGAACAACGTCAGTTTTTCGAAAATCTTTCGCAAGTCACAGCGCGTCTTTTGCAGACAATGGGAGCGGGAATTGATGAACCGATACGATACGGCGGTTTTTTGGCATTCGCAGGTGGGATCGCCCTCAGGATACGCGGTTTCATCACGGGAGTTAGTATTGCAGCTGGATGCAATCGGCGTCGATGTACGCCTGGCGTATCTCTACGGCACAGATTGGATGGACAACCAGCAGGATGATCACCGTCTTGCCGCCATGCGACAGCGACCCAAGGACCTGAGCTTGCTTCAGGTAGTCTACGGATCCGGTGATCTCTTCTGCAAAAACGGTGGCGCCTACCGCATCGGCTATACGATGTTGGAAGTGGACGGCATTCCGGAGAATTGGGTGCTCCAGGCCAACGCCATGGATGAGATCTGGGTGCCCTCGCACTTCAATCAGCTTACCTTTATAGAAAATGGGGTGCATGTACCGGTACATGTGATGCCTCTAGGGGTGAACTTTGACTATTTCAACCCCCGTATTCACGGTTTTCGTCCTTCGCCCCGCTATACTTTCCTCTCCGTCTTTGAGTGGGGAGAGCGGAAAGCGCCGGAGATTATCCTGAGAGCCTATCATCGCGCTTTTGATCATGACGACGAGGTGCTACTGTTGCTCAAAATTCGCAACACTGATCCGGGTGTCAATGTGCGGCAGCAGATACAGGCCTTGAATTTGCCCGAGCAAGGTCCGCCGGTTGCTATTCTCCATAACCAAGATTTTCCTGTACAGCAGCTGGGAGCACTTTATCGTTCGGCGGACTGCTTTGTGCTGCCCACACGCGGTGAGGGTTGGGGTTTGCCCATTCTTGAGGCGATGGCTTGTGGTCTACCTGTGGTCGCCACAGATTGGAGCGCACAGACGGAGTTCATGAATGAGGATAACGCCTATCCTCTTCACGTGAAGAAATTGATTCCTGCCAAGGCAAAATGTCCCTACTATGAGGGCTTTCGTTGGGCGGAACCTGACGAGGAGCATCTCGTTTATCTTCTACGTTATGTTTATGAGCATCGTGAAGAGGCGGCTGATAAGGGCGTCCGCGCGTCTAAGGACGCGGAAACCCGGTGGACCTGGCGTCATGCGGCGGAGAGAATTCGCGAACGCCTCTTGGACATCCAGAGCAAATGATGACAACATGAAGATCGCATTTGACGTTACGGCCCTCTATGTAGCTCAAGGGGGAATTTTCTACTATGACTATAATCTGGCACGTGCCCTTCTCGAGCATGCTACCGAGCATGAGCTGCTGTTTATTGATTACTATCCTATCCATGGAGGATGGATAGATCCTCCCGAACTCCGCGTGCTTGAGGACGCCGAGATCCTGCGGCATGTTAAGGGCTTACGGCACCGCAAACTGTCCCGACTTCACTTCCTACAACATCCCATACTCTCCCCTGTGGCCAAATGGATTGATCGTACCCTCTTCAAGCCGTGGGCGCTGGCGGCGGATCGGGTGCAGAAGCGGCGGCTGACTCCCGTACTTGAAGGGGTGGACGTCTTCCACTCTTCCGAGGTGCTGCTATGGAAGCAGCTGGGTGCGCTCAATGTGACTACAATTTACGATCTTTCTGCATTGCTCTTCCCTGAATACCATACTGATCAAACGCGCGAGATCCAGGCGCAAAAATACCGCTTTGCTTGCGAGGAGGCTGACGTTGTTGTGACCATCTCTCAAGCGACGAAGCGGGACATTGTAAAGCATCTTGGTATTCCTGCCGAACGTATCCATGTTGTGTATCCTGGGTTTGAGGACATCTTTCATCCTATACAAGATAGAAAGGAATTGCAGACGATGCTGGCGCCGCTGGGCTTGACGCCTGGTGACTATCTACTGCACGTCGGTACCTTGGAGCCGCGCAAGAATTTGTTGCGTTTGGTGGAGGCTTATCACAGGGTGCGGCATAATTTAAGTGTGCCGATACCAAAGTTGGTCCTTGCCGGCGCTCCCGGTTGGGATTTTCGACGAATTTTTGAACTTATTGAGGGCTTAGATTTGGAGGATGATGTACGCTACGTGGGACGGGTGTCCCGAACAACATTGCCCTTTCTCTATTCGGGGGCGCGACTTTTCGTCTACCCTTCTCTCTATGAGGGATTTGGGCTGCCTCCGTTGGAGGCAATGGCGTGCGGTACGCCGGTCAT
>DAOTUH010000477.1:0-9799 GCA_034437255.1 Anaerolineae bacterium | reverse complement strand
CCCAACCACAACATATACCGGGCAAACGAAGCAGTTCCAAGGTGGCTCAAACGCCATAGGCGACTTCCAATCATGCTTCCCTCCCGCATCAACCCCAGCTTCGTTTGCCTTGCTTTCGTCTACGCAGTTTCTACGGTACGGAGGGTGTTTTTACCAGCGGACTCACTTCGAAATCCCATACCCCATAGTTTTCTTTGGCTGACCCTTTTTTCAGGGCAGCCAAGGCTTTGACTGACAAAGTGATAGGTAGCTAGCACGTAAGTAAAGAGCAGAGTCGGGTTTATACTGCGGGCGTCTCTGAATTCACAAAGTAGCCGATGATGACGCCAACGGCTAGCAGAACCACCACGAGGAAGAAGAGGCCGAACACCCACCATCCCAAGAGGCTCGTAAGTATGCCCAGGATGATGCTGAGCGTCAAGAAGCCTATGGCTCGCGAGAGCTGCACGTGCAGATCAAGCATCTCACGATGGGTTACAAACCAGAGACCGCCCCCGCCCAACGTGAAGAGCAGGCTTCCCCCCAGGAGCAGGGCGACAATCTGACCGCCTTGCAGATTCGGCACGTTGACCATCAAGACGCCACAGGTTCCTTGACGGTTGGGGAGCGGATACCCGCCCCTCACGGTCATTCGGAAGAGCACCAGGCGTCCAAAGGCGGCATCGTCCTCAGTGATCTCCCACCCCACGCGCTCCGCCTCGCCGGGGGCCAAGGTAAGCTCGGTGATAACCTCACGCCGCAAGGTGACGTAGCCGTGGCTGATGTGCGCCCGGATAAAGAATTCTGTCTCTCGATCCAAGGTGTTCTTGAAACGCGCCCGGATGGTCGCAGTTTCGTCCGGCGTCATGATAATGGGGCAACGCAACCCCCGAAAGGGATCGTATTGTCGCGCCTGAATATTGAAGAGGGTGGCTTCCAAATCGGCCCAGACGGTGACACCGATGAGTACAATGCCCAGCAAGATGCCAAAGGAGAAGAAGAGCACGCTCAATACACTAACAACCTTCGATTTTTGCACTTTCACCCTCCATCCTCGAGATCATGACCATACACGTCAACACAAAATACCCAAAAGAGCCCAATGCGCGCAAACAAAGCAGTACCAGGGCAAACGAAGCAGTTCCAGGGTGGCTCAAACGCCATAGGCGACTTCCAATCATGCTTCCCTCCCGCATCAACCCCAGCTTCGTTTGCCTTGCTTTCGTCTACGCAGTTTCTACGGTACGGAGGGTGTTTTCACCAGCGGACTTGCTTCGAAATCTCTACCGGGAGTAACTACAACTACTCAGGGAGAGCAACGATACCTTCCGTGAAGCTGTGAAACGTCCCTCATGCCGTAAAGAAATCGGCTTAAAGCGTATATCAGCTCGGTCAAACCGCGCTCGGAGCTTCCCGGAAGGTGGAGTCCTGAGTTGTTACTCCCAGGATGGCTCAGAGGCAATCGTTGGCTCCCAGTCACGCTTGACACCCGCGTCAACCTCAGCGCGCATCAACCCTGGCTGCGTTTGCCTGGCTTCCGTCTACGCAGGTTCTATGGTACGAGGGGTGCTTTCACCGACTGACTGGCTTCAAATTCCGGCTCTTTTGGATTTCGCCGGGTAAATATGCTCAAATCTCCACTGAATTGTCACCCTGAGCGCAGCGAAGGGTCTCGTTTCCCACCAACGAGGTCCTTCAACTTGTTGAAGGCGCTCACTACGTTCGGAATGACAAGTCCCCCACCACCCGGCGAAATACCAGAGATCCTAAATTCCCAATGCGCCTGTTGTAGCCGTCTACTCTCCGGCCACAACAGGCGCAATATTCAGAAGATCTTGCAACGGTGGCTGCCCTGAAAAAAGGTCAGACCGCCAGGTCAACCCTTCATTCCCACCAGGACTCAGGGCCTTTGCTGACCTCTTTTTTTTCCTCCATCTTACTCACCATGGCGACGCCAAACAATCCCATCGCCAGACCTGTGACCGAGGCACCATGAGAGACGAAGCTCAGCCAGAAGGTCGTGGCGATGATCTCAGCCACCATCAAGACTGGAAAGACAAATCCCAGCAGCAACAACACAAAGCCCACAACAATAAGTTGTCGGGGATGTCTTATCCCCATGACGCACACCACCTTATCAATATATGGCTACCCTGAAAAAGGGTCAGCCAAAGAATACTATTGGGCACATGTTGTGGTTGGGCTCCCTGAGTGACTTGCTATCACTTGAAACAATTAGTCAATGCTTGACAGGGTGAATAACCCCTACATCTAGGAAAATGACGTAATTCATCACTAAATATGGTGGTATTTCTCTGGCCGACGTTAGCTCATCTGAGCCAAAGTGACGATAAGTCACTCAGGGGGTTGGGCTGTGCCCAACCACAACATATAGTACCCCTCTCTCTACTGAAAACCTTTTTTCAGTAGAGTCTTATTTGTACAACCAGCACGCCACGTAGTGGCCCGACTCTGGCTCGAAGTTGGGCGGCACTTCCTTCTCGCAGAGCCCCTCGATCTTTTTAGGACAACGCGGATGGAAACGACAGCCGGCCGGCGGCTTTTTCAAGCTGGGCGGCTCACCCGGCGGCACCTCTTTGAAAGTCAACGCATTACGATAGTCCGGGTCCGGGGTTGCCAACAACAGCGCCTGGGTATAGGGATGGAGCGGGCTGTAAAGAAGGTCGTTCACGTCGGCGCGCTCGACAAGCTTGCCTGCGTACATCACGAAGATGCGGTCCGAGAAGTAGCGGACGGTAGAGAGGTCGTGGGTGATGTAGATGACAGAGAGATTATGGGAAGCCTGCAGACCCTGCAGCAGTCGTAGGATCTCCACCCGCACCGATGCATCCAACATGGACACCGGCTCATCCGCGACGATGAGGCGCGGCTCCAGGATCATGGCGCGGGCGATAACGATGCGCTGCTGCTGCCCACCGCTGAGCATGTGCGGAAACTTGGTCAGGAAGTCATCGACAGGCGTCATCTTGACCTCGACCATCACGTCTCGAATGCGCCGCCGGCGTTCTTCTCTGTCTCTGACGCCTGCCACGATCATCGGCTCTTCCAGAATACGTTCCACGCTCATAAAGGGCGGCAGTGCGCCGTAAGGATCTTGCTGGACATACCCCACCGCAGAGCGATAGTGGCGAATCTGTTTGGCCGTGCGAAGGCTGAGATCATGCCCATCAAAGACGACCTTGCCCTTAATCGGCTCGTACAATCCCAGGATGGTCTTCATCAAAGTGGTTTTTCCGCATCCACTCTCGCCCACAATGCCAATCGCCTGTCCGTGCTTCAGGTTGAAATTGACCCCATCAACGGCCTGAACATAGCCATCATGCAGAAATCCCCAGCGCTTGAGTTCAAACCAGACGTGCAAGTTCTGGATCGAGAGCAAGGCTTCAGAACGCTCCGCCTCCTGCACCGCTGAGAGATGCTCCTCGCTTTTGGGTTGTTCATTCATTCTTACTGACATGCCCATATTCCCCTTCTACGTGATCTTCGTACAACCAACATTTAACCTGCTGTCCATCCACCCGGTACATCGGCGGCTCTTCACTGCATTTATCGAAGGCCGACGGGCACCGGTCAGCAAAACGACAGCCTGTCGGCGGGCCCAGCAAGGTGGGCGGTTGCCCGGTGATAAATGTCGGCTCTTGCTCAACCTTAAGTTTCGGCACACTCGCCATCAGCAGCTTGGAATAGGGATGAAGCGGGTTCGTGAAGAAATAACGCGCCTCGTTCACCTCTACAATCTGCCCCGCGTACATCACCGCGACTTTATCCGCAAGCTCACTGGACGTCGCAATGTCATGGGTGATGAGGATGAAACTCACCGCCAGCTCGTGTTTAATGCGCTTGAGCACGTTGAAGATATTCGCCTGCGTCAAGACGTCCAGAGCGGACGTAGGCTCATCAAGGAAGACCAACAGCGGCGTGGTAACCAACGCCATCGCCAGGGCGACGCGCTGCCGCATGCCACCGCTGAGCTCGAAGGCGTAGCGCTCAATGAAATCGACCGGCACGCCCACCTGCTTGAACATATACGCCACGCGGTCAAAGGCATCCGCTTGCTTCATCATGTTATGGATGCGCAGCGGCTCAGCCACCTGCTCTCCCACTTTGAGCACCGGGTTCAAGGCGTTCATCGCCGCCTGCGGAACCATAGACATCTGCGACCAGCGCACGTGTCGCCGGAATTCCTCATCTCCCAGACGCATGGTGTCCTGATTGCCCAGATAGACTCGGCCCGTGTACGTGTCCACGTTGTTGGGAAGCAATCGCAGGACGGCTCTGGCCAGCGAGGTTTTCCCGCATCCAGACTCGCCCAAGATGACAATCGCCTCATTCTCATCCAGATTGAGATCCACCCCATCGACCGCCTGCACAACGCCTTGCGTTGTGCGGAAGTAAAGACGCAGGTCTTCAATTCTCAGTAAAGTGTTGTTATCGGTCGACATAAAACCTACCTACCTCTCAATCTTGGATTGAAAATACGATCTAGAGAGAAGCCCAGCAACGAAAACGACAGCCCGGTCAACATAAGCAAGATAGAGGGCTCCAGCATCCAGTAGTAGTTACCTTGATAGAGCGCACCGTTAAGACGGGCATCGTTGATGATCTTGCCCCAGGTGGGCATGACGGGATCGCCAAGGCCCAACAGCGCCAGGGCTGCTTCCAGGAAGACAAAAGCCGGAATCTGAATCACCAACTGTGGAATCAACGTTGGAATGATGCGCGGGATCAGATAGCGGGAGATGATGCGCGCATTGGTAGCGCCGTAAGCTTGCGCAGCCTCAATGTATGGCGACTCCTTCACCTGGAGGAAGATGGCGCGATAGGTCTTGATGCCGCCGCCGAATATGGAGAGCAGGATCAAAACCCCCAGCAAGACCCATAAGCTCTTGGAGTAAAAGGTGCCGATCATGATGAGAATGGGCAAGACGGGGATGATCAAGTTCACCTCGGTAATCCGCTGAATCAGCGCGTCCACCCACCCGCCGTACCACGTGCCAATGCCAGCGATGGCCATGGTCGTGATACTGGTGCCCAATGCAGCCAACAGGCCGAAGGCCAGCGCAACGGGCGTTCCCCAGAGCAGCGCCACGCTGATCTCGCGACGACGGTGATCGGTGCCAGCGATGCCGTGCACCTGACCAAAGATGACTATCTCCGCGTCAATATCTGCGTCTGATTCAAACGTGGTGCCACTCACCTGCAGGGTGTACTCACCGGGAAGCGCCTTCCATTCTTCTGAATTCGGGTCCGCGAAAAGCGCCTCATGCGGTCGCACATCCCCCTCAAATTGCCTGCTAAGGCGCCGTTCCAGTCTGGAATCCTGCGACGTCCGATAGGTCAAGGATTTGTCCACCGTCAGACTGGCAATCCGCAGCTCTCTGCCATCGGGTGTCAGCCAGGTCATGGAGACGTGGGGGGCTTTTTCTTGATATTGCGCGTCAAAGAAGATAGAGAGTTCCCGGGGAAAGAGCGTATAGGGATAGTCAAAGGTATATTCAAACTGAATATCCGTGATCTCGTCGGACGACGTCTCAAACGTCTTCTCCACCGCTTCGTCTTCACTGTCTAACTGGATGGTTGCCGGCAGCTTCTCGCTGCGGAAGAGATTGTACCAGACAGGCGCTGCCTTCTTGGGTGTATCGTACCAGACGGACTCGCCTCCACGCCATAGTCTAACTGCCTCAGCGTAAGGCAGGCTGATAACCGCGTAGATGGCAACTCCGAATAGCACCAATATCATAACCAGGCCGAGCATCGCAGCCGGATACCGTGTAATCTCACGAAGGTTTCTCATGCCCTTCTACCTCCTCCAACCCGGACTCTGGGATCAACGAGTGCGTAAATGAAATCCAGGAGAAAAACCGTCGCCGCCAATAGATAGGCGTAGATCACCTGAGACCCCACAATGACCGGTGTTTCATATAAGCCAATCGCTTGATAAAGCGCACGTCCTAATCCCGGCCAGTTGAAGACCGTCTCCAGAATGGTAGCGCCCGTCCAAAGCGCAATCACCAGAAGCGCAAATTGCGTGATGATGGTCGGCAACGTGGGCCGCAGAATGTAGCGTCGCTCGATCTCTCGATCGTTCAGCCCCTTGGCCTTGGCCATCTCCACGTAGTCCTCACGGGAATAGATCAAGAAGAACGTGCGGAAGTTGTACGCCTGCAAGAATATTGAGCTGACGATGATCGCCGAGACCGGCAGGATAAGATGTTTCGCCAGACTCAGCAGATAGTCCAGCGTGTTTTCGGGCGGAGGCGTATCGACCATCCCACCAAAAGGCAGGACGCGCAAGACCGCAGCGAAGATGAGGATGAGGAAGATGCCGTAAAACCAGGCCGGCGCCGACGACGTCGGCGCGAGCGTCACGACGATGCGATCCAACAGGCTCCCGTACCTTCGGGAAAGATAGAGGCCGATGAAAAGACTCAAGAAGAAGAGGAAGAGATTGGCCGCGCCCCACAATACCAGTGTGGGCGGGAGCCGCTCCAGCAGAATCAGCCGGACCTGCTTCGAACCCGTGTCGCTGACCATCTGTTCGGCGAAGCCCAGATTGAGTGTCATCGCATCCTTGAGATAGATAAAGCTCCGGATAATAAACGGCTGATCCAGACCCAGGCGTTTGACCTCCAGAGCCACGCGCTCCTCGATGATTTGTTTCTTTTCCTCAGCCGACTTCTGGCGCATCTCAGGGCTTTCGTCGGCAAAAACGGCAATCGACACTTCCTCGCGGATAGATCCGCGTCGTATCTCATCGACGTATCCACCCATGTTCGCCACAATGACGGTAAGATAGACACCGATAAGAACTGTGAAGAAGAGCATGACGATTCTTACCGCCGCGTAGCGCGCCATTCGACCAAGCGTTCCAGAGGCAGCGGATTTTCTTTTTTGTGGCTTAGCTCCTGCATTTATGGCAGTATCACTCATAATCTCTCTCGCTTTCTCTCACAATCCTACGCTAGTCTGAAAGGGGGCGAGAATGCCTCGCCCCCTTCAGACTGCATCTATGATCTAATCAATGGTTTGTCTCCCAGCATCTCGGAGAGAGCGTTAGCTCTCTCCGAGATAGGGAGTGATCACGACGCATCTACTTGGTCACAAAGTCCATCTCTTCACGCACGGGAACCAGCGCCCGCTTGGAGACGGCGATCACTGCCAGCTGGTTGGAGCCAGCCTCAAGTTCACCCGTCATGTCCGCGCTCATCACGACCTCGAAGTAACCTTCACCGGCCTCTTCAGCGTCACCGGAGAATACCAGCTCGCCGGTCGCATCAAAGACCAGGAATTTGACCATGTCCAGATCCTCATTGGGATAAGGCGCGCCTTCGAAATCAACGTAGACTTCGAACACGGCTTCGTCGCCAATGGCGACATCACCCGGCCCATCTACCGTGACCTCCGGGATGGGGGCAGCGGTGAACTGGCTGAACCGGTCCGCCATATCGGGGTAGTCCTCAAAGTGCTGCATGATGAGGGTGCCCTCAACGGGGAACGCCTTCTGCAGGAAGTAGGGGCCGGAACCGACCCAGAAGTGACTGTAGCGGCGGTACCATTCCTGCAAGTTCGCGTAACGGCTCTCGGCCTCTTCAGCGGTGAGGTACTCACCCAGCGTCGGCTCGTAAGGAATCAGGGTCTCTTCCTGGGCCGTGTCCAAATTGGCCTTCAGGATCTCCAACGTCGGGCCGGCGATGTAGCTCATCCACTCGACCTCGAGGCTGTCAGCCTTGTCACTGGAGAAAGCGGCCTCGCCGTTGGCGTCGGCCAGCCAGCCCAGCAACACGGTGTGCCAGGGCGCCTCGGCGCCGTTGCCGTAGTCGGAGGGGTGCGCGGCGCGGAAGTTGCTGATGTTGTTCTCGGTGTCCAGGGAGTAGGCGTCGGTGTAGTACTCGATGGTCAGAGGGTCTTCAGAGACGATCTTCCAGCCCTTGAAACCGGCCATGAAGGAGTTGAAGGCCGATACTTTAGCCTCGTCGTAGATGGGGCTGGCTTCCTTGGCCCGATCAAACTGCAGAATCATGAACATGACCATGTCGGCGATGGAGTAGTTGCTGCCATCGTGCCACTTCGTGTCGAAGAAGTCGTCCTCGTAGGTCATGACGACCTTGCTGTTGGTCACCATATCGGCGGTGTCGGTGAAGCGCTCACCGGCGGTGATGAAGGTCTGTGTTTCGGCATCCCAATCCGCCCAAGCATCCTCGGGCACGGTGATCTCGTCGACAAATTCCAGGCTCGCCCAGTCAAGGTTCGACGCAACGGGCAGCCCTTCCTTGATATAGACCTCGGCCGACGCCAGTCGCATGGGCCGATTGACACCGGTGTAGGGATCGGGGAAGACAGCGCGGCCCTGCGTACCACGGATGGGCATCATGTCGTAGACCCAGTTGGTGCCGTCAAGAGGGTTCCAAGGCTCGGTCATAATGCTGGGCATCGCGATGTTCATGGAGCCGCCAACGCGGTCGTCATACTTGATGGTCTGGCCCCAGATCTGCGAACCGTAGATGGAGCCGGAGAGGTCACTGGCTAGCGAGACGTTGGCCGCGACCGGCGCAACGCCCACGTCGTCCTTCAACCAGATACGGACGGAGTCTTCCAGCGCCATGTTCAGCGCCTCCGCCATCATTGCCTCGCGCTCTTCCAGCGTCTCGAAGTTGCTGTTAGCCAGCTGCGTGGAGAGTTCGTAGAACTCATCGGTGGGTTCATAGGCCGCCCAGAGCGGGAAGGGCAAGCCATCGGGGGTGTAGAAGAACTGGAAGTTTGTCGCAGCGTCACGGCTGATGGCGGTGGAAACCCAGCCACCGGTGTAGAAGTGGAAGCAGCCGCCTATAGGATCGGAGCTGATCCAGCAGGGGGACGCCTCAGCGGAGGTCTTGTAGTCACGGACAACGGTGAAGCCGATGTCCTCAAGCACGTTGGAGACGTAGTCGCCGATCTCAAGGCGCTCATCCTCGGTACGGATCAGCCCGATCAACTCGACGGGTTCGCCGTTGTACTGCCAGATGCCATCCACCTTCTCAGCACCGAGATTTTCCATCTCTGCGGTGATGACTTCGTTGGCCTTCTCAGGATCATGCGCGTACTTCAGCTCAAGCGCCGCGATGGTGTCAGCCAAGACGGCGGAGTCTTTGGACGCGAAGTTGACGGGCACAAAGCGCGGGCGCGCCAGGCCACCACTGATCTCCTGGGCAATGTAGTTGCGATCGATGAGCCAGTTCATGGCCTCACGAATCGCCGGGACCGCGAAGGGGTTCAGGCTGCCATCTTCGAGCTCGGGACCCGCGGGGTTGAAGGTCATTTCGTTGTAGTTGCCGTAGGCCTCATAATACTCGATGGTGTCAGATTCGAAGATGCGGTCCGCGATGTCCGGCTCCGCAATGTTGTAGGCGTAGATGTCGATGTCGCCCGCCTCAATGCGGGTGACGCCGGAGTCAGATGAGGGCTCTTCGGAGATGATCACGGAGTCCAGCCAACCACCCTGGCGATCAATAGGCTCGGGCGTGGGATCCTCTTCTTCGGGGGGAGCCGCTTCTTCTTCTTCTTCCTCTTCGGCATCCGGATCCGGCGTGGCGGTCACAACAATGGTCTCACCTTCCCGTTCCTCAATGACGGTGACTGTCACGACTTCGGGCTCACAAGCCGCGATTAACACACTTACTACCGCAAGTAGGGTAGCAAGGACAAACCACTTCTTGCTAAACATATTATCTCCTCCTGTGTGCGTAATTCAGGTTTACAATTTGTCGTTGCTATACAAAATCAGACATATCCGATATACATCACCTCCTTGAATAGGACCCTA
>DAOTUH010000476.1:0-6004 GCA_034437255.1 Anaerolineae bacterium | reverse complement strand
CGCGCCCGCCGGGCAGACCCTCATCGCCTCTGGGATCTGCACCCAGCCCGCCATTGAGACGTGGCAGTGCGAAGCGGCGCCCATGCGCGATTTCACCCTGATTCTTGGCGATAATTACGAGCGCGCCGCGCGGGACGTCGGCGGGGTGGTGGTCAACAGTTACTACTACAGCCAGGATGAGTGGGGCGGCAACAAAGCGCTTGAGGTCGCCGTCGACGCCATGACGGCCTTCACCGAACTCTTTGGCCCCTATCCCTACACAGAGTTGGACGTCGTCGAGACGCCCAACTACCTGGGTGGCATGGAGTACTCTGGCCTTGTGGTGGTGGCGGACAATCTCTATGCTGGCATCGGCGTGGAGTGGCTGACGGCGCACGAGGTCGCGCATCAGTGGTGGATGGTCGTCGTCGGCAACGATCAGATCGACCATCCCTGGCTGGACGAGGCGCTGACGCAGTACAGTACGCTGCTCTACTACGAGCAGACCTACGGCAAGGAGCGCGCTGATGCCATCCTGCAGAGCGAGTTCCAACGAACTTACGAGAGCTTGCGTTGGCGCGGGCGCGACATGCCCGTGGGTCTACACGCGCAGGATTACCCGCCAGATCTCTACTGGGACGTCGTCTACGACAAAGGCGCGCTCTACTTTCACAACCTGCGGGAGACCGTCGGCGACGACGCTTTCTTTACCATCCTGCAGACCTACTTCCAGCGCTTCCGCTACGACATCGCCGCCCCGGAGGACTTCCTTGCCGTGGTGGAAGATGTCACCGGCGACGCTCACCGCGACCTTTACAACGAGTGGATCGCCGGGGAAGATGAGGACGCGGGAGGGTAGCACCCGCCGTCATTTCGAGCGAAGTGCCGCTTTTTGGCACTGAGTCGAGAAATCTCGCTCGTTCGGAGACAAATTTACGGCGAAGTGGAGAGATTCCCCGGCCACTGGGCCTCTGGACCAAGGTCTCCATCCCTCGACTACGCTCGGGACAGGCTCGCTTCAGTCGCTATACTCCCTTTGCTCAGTCGAAATGACGTATTGAGTAAGTGGTAGTTTGTTGACCTGCAAGCTCTGCATAAGTGATAGGTAGCTAGATCTGACTATCAGACAACAAGACGACCAGACTATCCGACTATCAGACTAATCAAGGAGGAAACCATGCTTGACGTTGCCATTATGATCGAAGGACAGGACGGGCTGACCTGGCACCGCTGGAAGCGCATCGCCCGCGCCGTGGAAGACCTGGGTTTCGCCGGACTCCACCGCTCGGACCACTACACCAACGCTGGCCCGCCAGACAAAGCCTCACTGGAACTCTGGGTCTCCCTGACGTGGCTCGCCTCGCACACCGAGCGCATCGACTTCGGCCCGCTGGTCTCGCCCGCTTCTTTCCGCCATCCCAGCATGACGGCGCGCATGGCAGCCGCCGTCGACGATCTCTCTGGCGGCAGGCTGATCCTCGGCCTGGGCGCCGGCTGGCAGGAGCGCGAGCACCATAAGTTTGGGCTGGATCTGCTGGACGTTCCCGCGCGCTTCGACCGCTTCGAGGAGTACCTGGAGGTCGTCAGCCAGCTGCTTCGGAGCGACAAACCTATCTCCTTCGAAGGTGAGTTTTACACGCTGCGCGACGCGATGTTGCTGCCCCGGCCCCAACGTCCCGGCGGCCCACCGATTCTGGTGGGCGGGAACGGCCCCAAACGGACCCTGCCGCTGACGGCCCGCTTTGCGGACGTCTGGAACGGCGTCTACATCACGGCGGAGCGTTTTGCCGAGCTCAACGCGCGCCTGGACACGCTGCTGGAAGACGAGGGCCGTGCGCCCGGCGACGTTCGCCGCACGTTGATGACGGAGGTCATCTTTGGGCGCGACGACGCCGAAGTCGCGTCCAAGCTGGCCAAAAAGGGATTCACGCGCGATGAAGCATTGGAGCAGGGACGCATCGTGGGGACAGCTGACGCCATTGTCGATCAGATAGGACGCCTGGAAGAGGCTGGCGCCCAACGTGTGATGCTGCAGTGGCTTGCGCAAGACAATATCGACGGTTTGGAGGCCTTGGGTCAGGGGATTCTACCGCAACTTTAGAAACCGCAGAGCCCCCCCTTCATAATGAAGAGGGGGCTCTTGTGTTACCTCGGCTTTACGCTTCGCCTTCTGTCTCTTCCTCACTGACTTCTTCGGCAACGGTATCCGCGGTCACCTTCACGCCTTCGGCGGCTTCATCAACCAACTTCTTGGCCTCCTCACTGAGCTGGTCGGTCTTCACCTTGAGCTCCTTGCTGGCCTCTTCGACCTTGGACCGCGCCTCATCCAGGAGTTTTTGCGCTTTCTTCTGTGCTTTTTCAGCCTCCTGATAGGCCTGATCGCTGATTTCCTCGGCCTTATTGATGATCTGCTCGCGTGTCTCCTCGCCAGATTGGGGCGCATAGAGCAGACCAACAGCCACGCCGATCAAGCCTCCGAAAAAGAAGCCACTTACAAACGAACCGAAACCACCCTTGTGCTTACCCATGTAATTCCTCCTTGCTTGTGAGGTGAACGTGTTGGACTCTACTTACATTATACAAAAAATAATTATCTTTTCAACAATTCGTATTCTGCCATTAGGGCTTTATCACTCTCGCCACACGTCTATTCTTGCTTAAATTGGATGGCTAAATCCACGTTTCTCTACCGTACAAACACCATAGGACGCAGATTTCTTGTTAAAAATTTGGGGATGGTTCAGAAATAGGTTGACACTTTCTCCAACGTATACATCATTCACGCACGCTCCCAGCCCCCGGCCCAGAGGACGGGGACGGCGAGCGGTTTGAGTTTTAAATTGTGGAGCCGTGTACTTACCCGGCGAATTCCGAAAGAGCCCGTGAGGTTAATGCTTATTTTAATGGAGCCAATATCATCTATCTGCTATCATCTGTGCCTATCCGTGTCTAACGTGGGCAAATATACGGTAGAGAAATCCACGTGTGCGAAGTGGTTTTAAGCCGCTAACGGGGATCTGGCGATCACCTCGGAGCGAGAATTATAAGAGCGTGGCTAAAACAAGCTGGAGTTTCTAGCGGTTGCAATCTTCATGCCCATTTATTTTGATTTTTATGGACAGACTAGGCGGCGTAGCCTGCAAAACGGACGCTTTTGGCCCGTTTTGAGGCATTCTTAGACCACAAAACAGGCTTTCAGCTTGTCGTTCAGTGCCAAGACCGATAATGGCGATGTGAACAGCATCTTCTCCAACTCGTTTTAGCCAGACTCGAATGATAAGTCCCTAGTTTGGATTATATTGCACCGTGTTTTTGCGGTGCTATAATCTTGGCAGGAGCTCATGTTGGGAAGGATAGCATTGTGACCACTTGATCCCTGATTTTCTCTGCTCAGTTGAGACCTGGACACACCGGTACCGCGCCGGGCCGGGTCTTTTTTGTCTCTCTGGTTTGATCACTATAGCATTGGGAGGAAAAAGATGAAACTTTCCATAGTCATTCTGGCGAACGATCCTAGTCCTCGATTCCAGTCTCGCACGCCGAAGGTCCTGCATCCGCTGGCAGGACAGCCCATGATTGATCACACGCTGGATCTGGTCGATCAGCTGGGCGCAACGTCTATCGTCGTGACCGGGCTGGAGGCAGAAGCGTCAATTCGCAAGCGCGTGGGGAAGAGGGCGCGCTGTGTGGTGAGCGCGGCGTCAAAGGGCCTGGCGGGTGCGGTGCGACAGGCGCTTGACGCGCTCGATGATGTGCCCGAGCAGCTGGTGGTGCTATCGGCGGATATGCCGTTGCTGCGCGCCGAGACGGTGCGCGCGCTGGCGGAGCGCCAGGCCAGCGAGGCTACGCCCATCGTCGCGCTTGGCGAGCGCCGCGTGGTTTGTCTGGGACGCGACGCGGTGCGTACGTACACGAAGATGGATTGCACGGCGTGGCTGGCCCAGGCCCTGGACGAGGTGGCGTCCAGGGTGGCGGGTGAGGTCCAGGAACTGCTGCGCATCGAGACGCGCGTGGATTTGAGCCGCGCCACGACAGCTTTGCGCGACCGCATTAACGAGCGTTGGATGAGGGACGGCGTCACCTTGATCGATCCGAAGACGACGTACATCGACGCAGGCGTGACCATTGGACGCGACACCGTCATCGCACCGAACACGCACCTGCGCGGCAGGACGACCATCGGCGAGGCGTGCCGTATCGGACCGAACACCGTCATCGAGCATTGTACCATCGGCGACCGCTGCGAGGCGCTGGCGTCCGTGCTGGAGCACGCCGTCATGGAGAACGATAGCGACATCGGCCCCTTTGGGCATTTGCGGAGAGGTGCACGGGTCTGCGAGGGTGCGCACGTGGGCAACTTCGGAGAGATCAAGAGCAGCACGCTGGGACCGGGCGCGAAGATGGGCCACTTTAGCTATCTGGGTGACGCCCAGGTGGGCGCCGAGGTCAACATCGGCGCAGGGACCATCACGTGTAACTACGATGGGGTGCGCAAGCATCAGACAATTATCGAGGAGGGCGCCTTCATCGGGTCTGACACATTGCTGGTGGCACCCGTGACCGTGGGCGCACGCGCCAAGACCGGCGCGGGCTCGGTGGTGACGCACGATCTACCGCCAGATAGCCTCTCATACGGTGTGCCGGCCCAGCTTAAGGAGACGCAGTCAGATGAGCAAGACTAAGATGGATTCCAAAGTCCTGATCACACAGGCTATCACAGCGCGCGAGCAGGCCTACGCGCCCTATTCCCATTACCGGGTGGGAGCTGCCATCCAGACCGCCGATGGACGTATCTTCACCGGCACGAATGTGGAGAATGCAGTCTATCCCCTAACCATCTGCGCGGAGCGGGTCGCCATCGCCAAGGCGGTCTCCGAAGGCGCACGGCGGATCGTCGCGCTGGCCGTGGTCACGTCCAACGCTGGGGCGCCCTGTGGCTCCTGTCGCCAGGTGATGCGCGAGTTCGGGACGCCGGAGATGTGTGTCTTTGTCGGCTCGCCGGATGGCGATTACCGCGAGTGGACGCTGGGAGAGCTGTTGCCCGCGAGCTTCTCAGCGAAGGACCTGGAGGCAAGTGAGTAGGCTGAAGGGCGAACGAGTTCACCATCTCCTGACCAGTGACGGAAGGCCAGGAACCGACTTCGGCAGTGTCACCTTCACGCTTGAATCCCTGATTCGCGGGGTCTGAAGCTAGGGCACAACCCGTGAACCGACAACCTCGGTGCTCTGGGTTGTGCCATCTTCGTACTGAACTATGATGGTGTATTCCGTACCGTCAGGGGCCTCTCGAAATGGTTTGAAGTATAAATCGGCCTGCCCCGGTGCCAAAGAGATGACAAAGAGCAACCAATTTGAGACGGGATCGCAGGGCGTTGCCCAAACGCCCAACACACTTCCAGGGTTGCGGTCTTCAATGCGGAAACTGACTGGTTGAACGTCGGTTCTGATGCCGTCAAGGTGAATATGGACGTTATCGTTGTCTGCGCCTCTTGCACACTGCCGTCCGGCGTAGCTTTCACCATCCTGGCCTAGAAACGTTGCTTGTAGATTCTCTTGAACTGCGTTGGGACGTAGTCTCGGTCTTTTCACGTCCAGAACTGCCCAGATCGATACTACGATAAGTGTGAGGCCTAGCATGGCGAAAACGAGCCGTTTCCAATCATCAATTGGCGCTAGATGGCCAACTTTTATTTCTATGCTCAGGCTTTCACCCAGGATGGCCCAAATGACGAGGAGAGCCCCGGTTATCGCGAGTATGCCCTCATTCATCTGTGTATCCTCTTGACCGCTATAGCACCCGATATTCTCTTTCGAACATTGGGATCCTAGTGAGTGCATCACCCTCACCCCCGGACGCTTTCAGGTGGAGAGGTGTAGCAGCGCCCTTTGCTTCCTTGCGTCTTAAGGCTCGGAGCGCGGTTCTATCCGCACCGTGACAGGCTCGGTCTCTGTCTCGTTGCCGGCGGCATCGAAGACCTTCACGTAGAAAGAGTACTGCCCCACGCCCTCAAGCACCCAGTTGATG
>DAOTUH010000475.1:0-10694 GCA_034437255.1 Anaerolineae bacterium | reverse complement strand
GATGCGGTTGATCTCGTCCCGCTTGGAGAGCACGTCGTCCAGATCCATGGCGCCCACCACCGCGCGCAACGTGGTGATCGCCAACCCGCGCGCGGCGCCGGTGAAGTTTTCCACCTCCAGCACGCTCCGCTCCGGGTCGATGACCTTATCGTAGACCAGGAAGTCGATGGAGACCGAGGCGTTGTCGGCGGTGATACAGGTCTGCGGCGGCACGTCAAAGTAGACCTCCCGCAGGTCGACCATCTTCCCCTGGTCGATAAAAGGAATCAGGAAGATAATGCCCGGTCCCCGGGCGCCTACACAGCGACCCAGACGAAAGACGACCAGACGCTGGTACTCCGGCACGATGCGCACCGCCATGGTCAACAGGACCAATCCCAGTAAGGCAAGAAACGTCAGAATGATCAGTTCCATCACAACCTCCTCGATTTTAGATTTACGATTTTAGATTTACGATTGGACTTCAGCTATCCCTTCCGTCACTTCTGTGCTCTCGGCAGCACGTTCGACTTGCAGACGGACACCGGCTATGCCGGTGACCCGCACGGTTTCGCCCGCCTTGATGGGGCCGGTGACGGAGACGGCGCTCCACTCCTGCAGATCGACGCGCACCTGTCCCGCCGGCGTCAAATCGGTGAGCGCGACGCCTTCCATGCCCACCAGTTTCTGGGCGCCGGCCTGCGGCGGACGGTGGCTGGCCTCGATCACGGCCCGCAGCACGAAAATGCTGAAGCCGAACAGGGCGATGACCATGGTCCCGATAAGCCAGGGGCTGACCTGCACTACAGGTACGGCGGGCGACGTGGGCGTGAAGGGCGAGAAGAGCAGCAGGGAGCCCAGGATAAAGGGGACCAGTCCTGCCAGGGAGACGATGAACTCGGTATCGGTCACCAGACCCACGATAAAGAAGACGACGGAGATGACCAGCAGCGCGACGGCGCCCCAATTCACGGGAAGATTACCCAGGCCCACGAAGGCGAGGACGAAGGCGACGACGGTGCCGATCCCCGCGACGCTCAGACCCGGATCGGCGACCTCTGCCAGCAGCAGCAGCGTGCCCAGCGAGAGCAGCAGGTAGGCGATGTTGGGCTCGGTGATGAGGTGAAAGAAACGCTCGTTGAGATTCATGGGTTGGGGCTCTACCTGGACGCCGGACGTCTGCAGCGTCTGACCGGCGATCTCACGTCCGTCGAGCTGCTCCAGCAGGTCGTCCAGCGTCGGGGCCAGCACGTCGATGACGTCGATCTCCAGTGCCTCGGCAGCCGTGACAGAGAGGCTCTCGCGGACGGCGCGCTCGGCCCAGTCGGCGTTGCGTCCGCGCTCCGTCGCGATGCTGCGAACCAGGGCCGCGGCATCGCTGGTTGCCTTCTCGTCCATCACCTCGTCACTCTCGGCGCCTAACGGCACGGGATGGGCGGCGCCCACGTGCGTCGCCGGTGCCATGGCCGCCACGTCCGCCGCCATGAGCACGAAAAGACCCGCCGAGGTGGCCCGCGCCCCGGGCGGCGTCACGTAGACGGCCGTGGGCAGCGGCGTGTCCAGCAGCTGCTGGACCATATCCCGCATGGCCGATTCCAGCCCGCCGGGGGTGTCTAGCGTGATGACGACCAGTTGCGCGTCACGCTGTTCTGCCAGGCGCAGACCGCGTTCTAGATAGCGGGCACTGAAGGGGTTAATGACCCCGTCGATCTCCAGCACGACCACCGGGCGGATCGTCGCCTGCGCCGACAGGGGCAAGGAGACCAGAAGCAAGCCCAGCAATACGGCAAACCATGCAAAACGTCTCATGCGCATTCTCCTTTTAGGTGCATGACATCCGCTGACGCGGTCTGGAGCTCGAGCGTATCAATAGGCCAGAACCAAACCGATCGCCAGGATCAAACAGAGCACGACCCACCAAAGATTGGCCCGCAGGCGCCCCGTATGCCACGTTTGCATCTGTCGCGCAGCTTGCAGCGTCACCTGTACGACCCGGCGCAGCAGCCCTTCCAGGCTTTGCTCCTCGACGCCTCTGTGGACTTTTCTTGTCGTCTTGGTGAGACCGGCGGCCAGCGCTTCTATCCCACGCTCAAAAATCCCAACCTCCACGGTGGCGTGCAGCCGTTTCGCGGTCTCGGATAGGCCGCTGGTCAGGACGTCTGGGCCGCGCTCCAGGATGCCCATTTCCACGTCATCCCGCAGCCTTTGGGCCACGTGGGCTACGTTCTCGTCCCACTGCTCCCACACACGTGCGGCGCCCCCCGCGTCGATCACTTTTTTCCGTCGGGACAGGATCAAGTAGAACGGCAAGCGGATCACCGTTAGCCCCAGCAGTCCCCACCACGCCAGTTTGCCGCCGCCCAGCAGCGCCGCGCACCAGAGTACGGCTCCCAACAGCGCGGTGCTGCGCGCGGGCACTTTGGCCGGCAAGGATCGCTGCGTTATGACGAAGAGCGTCAGCATGCCGGTCGCTACGCCTGTGATCAGGAGTACTGTCCGCAGCACAGGCAACGTCGCCGGCAGCGGCGCCACGCGGTAGAGCAGATAGAGCCCCAGGTTAGGCATCAGGGTGGCGTAGAGCCAGGTGTAGCTGCGCCAGGCCAGCCGACGCCCGCTGTCGATCCAGGCGTGGAAGGGCCAGATGCCGATCTTGACGGCAATAGCCAAGAAGAAGCCCAGGTTGACCCAAACCTGCGCCTGATTGGAAAGGCTACCGAAGGCGGCCAGGGCTGCGTCGATCTCGAAGGTGCCGCTCCGCGTGCCCAGGAGCAGAATGGCGGAGAGCAATCCAGCGTCGCCGAGTCGCAGCAACAGATAGACCCAGCCGGCGTGCACAAACCGCTCTCGCCCACCCTTTTCGAGCAACGGCGCCGCCCCAACGCACAGCCCCACGATCTCCAGCGCCAGGTACCGCAGCAAGAAGTGCCCGGAGAGGAAGGCCAGGTTGCCCGCCGCCAGCGCTACGAGCGTCAGCGCTGCCCGGTAGGGTGCCCTGGATCCAGAATCGGCGGAATTACCCACCACATAAACAACGACGGCCGCTGCTGCG
Organism: Anaerolineae bacterium; assembly: GCA_034437255.1. Lineage (GTDB taxonomy): Bacteria > Chloroflexota > Anaerolineae > B4-G1 > SLSP01 > G713. The sequence goes on along the minus strand of DAOTUH010000475.1, from coordinate 7,666 downwards.
GTCGCCGTTATCGCAAGGAGACTCGTGGTCGCCAGGCTGAGGCGCATAGGGCCAGCGGTCGGCAACCACGTCAACGTAAGCGGAGGCACGTGACCGGCGAAAGGCAGCAGGCCTAAGGCGCACAAGGCCGTCACACCCGCCGTCAGGCTCACCGCCCAACGGACGCGGCCCGGCGGCCCGTGCTCGGTCAGGGTCAACAGGATGGCAATCGCCACCGGCAACCCCAATACGCCCGCTATTAACACCAACATCATTTTCCTACCCCCGCAATCTCTGTAGCTCGTCCACGTCCCCGGAGGGATAGTGGCGAAAGACGTTTACAATGAGCGCCAGCGCCACGGCAATCAAAACCGCTTCCACGATGAGGGCGGAAATAACCATGGACTGGGCGAAGTCCGGGTTGCCATTGAGTTGCCCGGCGTGGATCAATCCCAGCGTTACGCCCTGGAGCATGATCTTGAGGGCGATGACCTGTTTGATCAGCTGGCGTTGGGTCAACAGGCCCATTAGGCCGATAAGAAACAAGGTGATGCTGAGTGCTGTGTTGGTGATGTCAAGCCAAGGGGGCATGGGGCTTCTCACTTTGGGCGTGAATCTCACGCATCTCTCTCTGACCGGGCAGGAGGGCCGCGACGCCCAGGGAGCCAGCGAAGATCAGCCCAACCTGACTCAGCAGATCCAACGTCCGGTGTTCCCAGAACCACGCGCGGAAGGCTGCGATTTCCTCGGTGGCGTAATCATCCTCGACGTGAAAAGCGCGCCCCATCAACCAGCCGGCGAGGAGCAACACGGCGATCACGGCGATCCAGATCAGACGTTCACTGCGCATCGGGATACTCTCGCAGGGTCCGCATCAGACTGAGACCGATAACAAAAAGCACGCTGATCAATCCGGTACCTACACTCAGTTCAAAAGCGCCTGCGTAAGGGGCGTCCAAGAGAAAAAGTAGTATAGCGAGGATGGCACTGCTTACGCCCAAGGCGACGACGGCGCGCGTCGGTGTTTTGGAAAATATAGCAACAATGGCACTGGTGACCATCGCAAGGGCCAACGCAGCGTAAATTCCCACGTACATCCGCGACCTCCACAGTAGATCTTACCCATCTCTACAGACTCAGGTAGGTACGGTGATGATTTTCCTAAGCCCAGCCTGGAGGAGGGGATTCTGGTCAATAACGACTATAAACTAGACCGTATTCTTAAGAAGTTTAACATATTTGGGAGGAAAAAGCAACTCTGCGCAGAAGTGAATCAGGATTCTATCGTATGGGTTTGGTTCATTGGGGGGAAGATGACGGAGGCGTGTTGTGTGAGGCGTGTTGTGTGAGGCGTGTTGCGTGAGGGTTCATGCAGAAAGCCATCCTTGCAGAAGCGTTATTTCGACGTAGAATAGGGATGTTGTCATGATGTCCAGTTCGCGGCCCGGCGTAACGTGGGCCGTTTGCTATGTCGATTCAACCAGTCAGGAGTTTAGAGGGATGAGAGAACGTTTAGACGCAATTGAGTCTCGGTTTGAGGAGCTGACGCGCTTCATGGCCGATCCAGAGGTGGCGAGCGATTACAGTCAGGTCGCGGAGTACGCCAAAGAGCGCGCTGACCTTGAAGAAACCGTGACCACGTACCGTCACTACAAAGACGTTACGGAGGAGTTGGAGGAGACACGCACGTTGCTCGACGAGGCCGAGGATGAGGAGCTGCAGCTCATGGCCGAGGAAGAGATCGAACGCCTGGAGAGCGAGCAGGCGCAGTTGGAGGAGTATTTGAAGCGGCTGCTTGTGCCCAAGGATTCGCGCGATAAGAAGAACGTCATTGTGGAGATCCGGGCCGGTGCCGGTGGGGACGAGGCGGGTCTTTTCGCCGCCGACCTCTTCCGCATGTATACGCGCTACGTGGAGCGCCAGGGCGGCTGGCGCGTGCGCCTCATCAATGAGAACCGCACCGGCATCGGTGGGTTCAAAGAGGTGATCTTCGAAGTGGAGGGCGATGGCGCGTTTTCCCACCTCAAGTATGAGAGCGGCGTGCACCGTGTGCAGCGCGTCCCGAAGACGGAATCCAGCGGGCGAATTCACACGTCGACGGCCACGGTGGCCGTGTTGCCAGAGCCGGATGAGGTGGAAGTTGACATCAATCCCAACGATCTGGAGATCACAACCTACGGGGCCTCGGGGCCCGGCGGGCAGCACATGCAGAAGAACGACACGGCTGTGCGCATCGTCCACACGCCCTCGGACATGGTGATCACCTGTGAGAGCGAGCGGTCGCTGACGCAGAACAAGGAGCATGCGCTCTCGGTGCTGCGGGCCCGCCTATACGAGATTGAGCATCGGAAGCAGCGGGAGGCCATCGATTCGGCGCGGCGGTCGCAGGTAGGGTCCGGCGAGCGCAGCGAGAAGATCCGCACGTACAACTATCCTCAAAACCGCGTCACCGATCATCGCATCGGCATGTCGAACTACGATCTGCCGTCGATCATGGAAGGCGATTTGAGGGAGTTCATCACCGCGCTTTCTGAGGATGAGCAACGCCGGCGTCTGGAGGCATTGACGGAAGAGGCTTAGGGTTTGTCAAAGAATAACTTCCCGCCCCCTGAATCAACTTACAAATGTCATCAAGAGAATTCGCGTTTGAAGCCCAAAAACAAGCCTCAAATGTCAGTTTCCTTGATGCTTTGCCGTATCGGGTTGACAGCAACAGGTGCTGCTATTTTTATGGGTCCTTAGCTGGTTTATGCAGTCAAGTGTCACTCAGTGTAAGAGCTTTTGCTTGCTAGGCCTTCGGAACCGTGGAAAGACCTAAAGACTTAACGCGCCACCGGGTTACCTCGTCACATATCTTCACCTAGTTTGGCTGATCGTCAGGGTCTCGGGGAAGGGTAAACCCAAAGACGCTGCCCTCCCCCGGCGCACTCTCGACCCAAACCTCTCCACTTAGCTTATTGACGATGCGACGGACAATGGAAAGTCCAAGTCCATATCCTTCCGTATCCACCTCGCTCAAATGCGTGAAGGGTACAAAGAGCCTTTTCTGTTCTTCGGCGCTAAGGCCCGTCCCATTATCACGTACCCAGAAGGAGACGGATTCGTCGTTAGCGTGCGCCCCTAACGTGACGCGGGGTGGGTTCCCACCATACTTGATGGCATTGCTAATATAATTGACCCAAACTTCTTCAACCCAAGGCGGATATCCCAGAGCCTTCGGCCACCCATCCGCCGTCTGGATATCAGCCTGTTTTTTCTCAGAGATGGGTTGTAGTCGCTGGAGCGCCTCCTTTACAATCGTATCCATGTTCAAGGGATATACCGTAACCTCTTCCTTCCGCAATTTGGCCAGCAAGAGCAATTCATCAATGATGTTATTCATCTTATGCCCACTGCGCTGGATAACTTGAATAGAATTCCGCCAGTGTTTGTTGGTGATTTTATCGCCAAGTTCTACCAAGATATCCGTGTAGCCAATAATGTGCGTGAGTGGTGATTTGAGGTCGTGAGCGACCGTGTGAGCAAAGGCTTCCAGCTCTCGGTTGCTCGTCTTCAGTTCGGCGGTGCGATGGCGCAGAGTTGTGACCAACCGGGCATTGTCAATAGCGATAGCCGCTGAGGCCCCCAAGGCTTCAAGTAACGTCACATCCGACGCTGTAAAGCGGTTGACTTGCGTATCCAGGGCCTGAATGACGCCGATGACCCGCTCTTCCACGTTTAGCGGAACGCTCAGGATTGAGCGCAATGCCAAACCTGTCTCTTCATCGACGCCGGCAAAATGCTGCTCGTCTTCCAGCACATCCCCAACGTTGAGGCTTTGCCCTGTGTTAGCCACCAATCCGACAAGCCCCTCACCTTTGACCAATCGCCAACCCCGTACCAACTTTTTTTTGGGGCCGGTTGCTTGGCGGCAGACGAGTTCATCCGTCTCATGATCGACCAACCAGATGGAACATGCGACCAGGCCCATCAGTCGCCGGACTTCCTCCAAGACCATGGCCAGGACTTTATCCAGATCCAGCGTTGCGCTGAAGGCCCGACTGGCCCGATTGAGAAGTGCCAGCTCAAGGTTGCGTCGCTTCAGAACCTCCTCTGCTCCCCGCTCTGTGGTAATATCGCGCAGGTTCAACATGAGGACGCCTGAATCTGACACGCCAGAGGCCAGATTGACCCCCTTGACCTCAAAGAGTCGCCAGCCGTTGTGCGCATGTTGGATGCGCCACACAACTTTTTGGGAAGATCCTGAATCCTGGGAGTTCGAGAGCATAGCAGAGAGCATCGCCTGATCTTCGGGATGAAGATAATCTCTCAGCTGTTCACCAAGTAAATCCTCTTTAGCATAATTAAGTGCCTGTTGCAGACGGGGATTTGTATACGTTATGTCACCTTCCTTGTTCAAAACGAGGAGGCCACACGGCAGGTGATCAACGAGTATCTGACAGCGTTCTGCGTGATTATTTTTCTGATGCAACATGTTTATCCTGAAATCTGCCTATTCTGGGTGGACCATCGATCAAATCTTACCTTTTAACCCCCGCAACACGCGCTCAACGGTGAAGGGGAAAGCGTTGTGCCACAGCCCCGTGGCCTGACGCATAGCGTGATAGACGGCAGCCGCCACGGGAAGAAAGGGCATTTCCGCCATGCCGCGCGCGCCCCAGGGGCCTTTCTCCTCCGCGTTCTCGATAATGATGGCTTCGACCTCGGTGGGAATGTCGGCGATGGACGGCACGAGATAGGTGCCCATATCGTCACTAAGCGGGTATCCATCCTCCTGGACGAAGTTCTCCGTGGTCGCCCAGCCCAGTCCCTGGACCACTCCTCCTTCGATCTGGCCCTCTAGCAGACGCGGATTGATGGCCTGCCCCACGTCGTTGGCACAGACGATCTTAGGGAAGGTATACTCGCCGGTCTCGGTATCCACTATCACGTCCACGCCGATGGCGGCGTAACCATAGGAGAAGTTGGGATCACCGTAACCGGTTTCCGGGTCTATCTGGGTAGTCTCGGGCGCTAGATAGGTGTACATTCCTTTGGCAGGTCGTTCCTCGTCGCGCCACTTTTCCAGGGCGATCCGAGCCGCCCCCTGGATGGCGTTGCCGATCATAAACGTCATCCGAGACGCAGAACATGAGCCCGCGCTCTCGGTCATCGCCGTGTCGGCGTCCTCCACGCGCACTTTGTCCAGCGATAAGTCGAGAGCCTCCGCTGCCATCTGTTTAATCACCGTGCGGGCGCCCTGGCCCACGTCGGAGCTGGCGGCAAAAACCAGCGCTTCCTCAATCTCCGCGCCGCCGCGCAGCTCAATGCCCGCCCAGGCGTTCTCCTGATAGCCGAAGGAATACCCGACGTTTTTAAACCCTAACGCGATACCCAGGCCGCGTCTCAGGTGAGGCTTGGGATGCTCAACGCGCGGTGCGACCCAGCCCGCGTCGGTCTGGCGCCAGCCCAGAGACCTCGCCACCGCGATCAAAGCGTCCTTCAGCCCCCGAGGGTCTTCAGGCAGCGCTTTCCCCCACGGCATCGCCTCCGCATCCACAACCACGTTGCGCAAGCGCAGCTCCACCGGATCGATATCCAGCGCTTCGGCCAGCTTGTTCATCTGCGACTCAGCGATGAAGTTCCCCTGTGGCGCACCGAAGCCGCGGAACGCCCCGCTGGGGATGTTGTTGGTGTAGACGCCGTAAACAGCGGTCTTGACGTTGGGTATCCGATAGGGCCCGTTGACCGTAAGCAGCAAATTGCCCAGTACCTTGTTGGTGGTGTAAACATAGGCACCCGCGTCGGCGATGACCTCGGTCTCGGCGGCGAGTAGATGGCCCTCGGCGTCGACGGCCCAGCGCGCGTGTGCAAAGACTCGATGGCGCTTGTGGTGCCCCATGATCGACTCCTCACGCGACCAGACAATCTTGATGGGCCGCTGCAACTTCCGCACCGCCAGGGCCAACACAATCTGGACGGACATATCCTCCCGACCACCAAAGGCCCCACCAACAGCCGGGATGATGACACGGATCTGCTCCTCCGGCAGATCGAGAGCGTGCGCGATCTGGTGCCGATCCTCGTGAGCCCACTGGGTGCCGACGACGATGGTAATGCGTCCCTTCTCATCGACGTAGCCGACGCCCGCCTCTGGCTGCAGGAAGATGTGCTCCTGGCTCGGAACGACGTAATCGGCCTCAACGACGGCCGCGGCCTCCTCCCAGACGGCCTCCACCTCACCGCGCCGAATGCGGTGGCGCGAGGCAACGTTGCCTTCAAACACCAGCTCGGGATGTATGTCGGTGCCGGGATAAGGCGGATGGAGACGTGGAGCCTCCTCCCGTATGGCTTCTCTAGGATCATCAATGACAGGCAGCTCTTCATACGTGACGTGAATCTTCTCACGTGCTTCCATGGCTGCGTCCTCGGTTTCGGCGACGACGACGGCGACCTGATCACCCACGAAGCGCACCACGTCGGTGCCTTCCTTATCACTGCCCGGCCCGCAGAGCACGGGCTGATCCGGATATTGCAGGCCGTATTCGTTGACCGGCACATCGGCGGCGGTGAAGGCAGCCACAAAACCCGGCACCTGCTCGGCCTCGCTGGTGTCCACGTGCACGACCCGGGCGTGCGGACGTTCGGCGAACAGGATCTTCATATAGAGCTGATCGTCCATGTTGAAATCGCCGGGATATTGCGCTTCCCCGGTTACTTTCGCTCGCGCATCGATCCGCGTCACCGCACGTCCAACGTACTCGCCTTTCATGGATTTTTCTCCTTATCGCAAGCTGCAAACCAATACAGCAACAAAAACAAGACTCTCCTGAAAAATCCGATTTTTATATGACTTCACTGAAATAACCATTAACCTCACACAAAGGCGCCAAGAATGCAAAGGAAATTCATAAGATGGTAAATGTTATTGATCTAGGCTGGCTTTACTATTCAGAAAAGTAAGGGCAAATTTAAAAATCTTGGCGGCCTTTGCGTCTTTGCGTGAGGCACAACCTTTTTTCAGGGCAGCCAACATTGATTCTGGCTATGCGCTGGTCACCGGATGTGTGACAAATCAAATGCCCGGCTGGGGGCGAGACGCTAACCACATTGTGACAGTTTATGGTTACCTGGATGCAGGTATGGTCAAATCGGCAGAAAACCCGGAGGTGAGACTTGGAGACGACTATGTTTTCTACACAGAAACGTCTCGGCCCTCTGCCGGATACGATGGAGGATACCGACAATCCGCCCCCAAGCAGGCTTTCTGGACGTACGTAGAGCCCAACGATATCCAGGCCTGGTAGTAGATATAGATGAATCACCGCTTATCTGGAATTGAGCTTCACAGCAGACGGGATTGAATCCCGTCTGCTGATGTAAAAGGGAGCGAACCACATGCAGATTTCACTTTGTCCCCTAAGATATTGGCTTGCCATATTCTTCATCCTCCTCTGCCTGGGCGCCTGCACGACGGCCCCGGCTGTTATAGGCCATATTCTTTGGTCAAAATAGCGCATGTTTCAGCCAAATTGAATGGAGCGGCTGCGAGGCGGGACGCTGACGGCGCTTGTCGTGGTGCTGGCGTATCCTCTAGTCGGCCTGCTGCGAGAACATGTGCCGGCTCGCTGGATCATCCCCGGGTCCTTTCCCTGCCCAACGACGGCGCTGGCTCTACTTCGTCACCCTGGGATTTCTGCTACTTTGG
>DAOTUH010000474.1:0-8155 GCA_034437255.1 Anaerolineae bacterium | reverse complement strand
CTCGGCCAGGGTCCAGACGATCAACTCGTCGTCGAGCAAATCGGGCCAGTCGCCGTCGGGCCAGGGAAAGTGCCGCCCCCGCGCACCACGTAGGCACGCTCCGTCTCCCATACCTCGTCGGGTAGGCTTCCTGCTCCTCGGGGTTGGACTAGAGTAGCCACGGGATTTTGCCATGGACGCCCCGGGGACGCGGGCTCCGAGCAAGAATAGAGAGATACGCCAGCGGCAGTAGCCAAGGTGAGATACGCGCCAATCTCGACGCCGATCAACATCACCGCGCCGAGGCAAACACGCAGAATGGCCCGCCGGGCGAGACGGACCGGCACGTCCCAGATGTCGGCTAGCAGCTGGTACCATGTCTCTGAATGCGTGACGCCGCCCGACAGCGTGATCTCCGTGGGTTCGACCCTGACGAGTTCTAGGTAGTCCTTGAGGGCAAAGCCGACACTCTCCATCCATCACGGCCCGCGCCAGGTGCCCCATGAAAGTGATAGGTGGTCAGAACAGCATTTTGGCCAACGCTTATTCCACGAGACTCATCCAGAAATCTGCGTCTATCCGCGTTCATCCGTGTCTTACAGTGTGAGCAGCACCTGCCGTACAGCTTCCACAAAGGTATCAAAGACCGACATTCTCGTTTCACGCTCCTCGTGGCTCAGGCCTGTAAACATGCGCGACCGCAGCCCGTGGGTCAGTTCCAGTTGGACGCCGCGTCCGGACTGGCCCCGGTTGCAGATATTGCCCGGACGTTGGCCCGCGTGCCGCAGGGGCGCGTCCTTCACGCGAAGGGTCGCCTGGCGCAGGCTTGTCATCAGCCGAGCCTTGAGCGCTGCATGACGTCCACCGATATAGACGATAGGCGTATTACCTTGACATCCGTGCACGGCAACAGCAGTACGTGCGCGGGTCACGAGGGCCACACAGCGCGGGGCATCGAAATGCGTGCTGGTAATGTGGAGCCGGTCGTTGTCGTCTTCCTTGAGTCCCTCGAAGCAGTAGAACGAGAACTCGTCGCCGGCGATGGCCCTGGCGAGCTCCGAAGTGCCGGGTTCAATGCCGTTGCCGTGCGGTGCCAGCACGACGACGGCGCTTTCCCGGTCGCACACAATCTCGCGGTAATCCTCACCGGCCCGCTCGTGCGCAGCCAGCTCCGCGAAGGACGTGTATCTGCCTAGGGATACCATTCGATTTCCATCTGTCCTTTATCTGTTGGTCGATGTCCCCTACTTCAAGCTATGGCCGATATTTCCTACTTCAAGCTGTGGCCGGTGTCCCCTACTCTAAGCTGTGGCCGGTGTCCTCACCGAGCCACCGATTGCATATCCCCATCGGCTCACTTGAGCTGTGGTCGGTGTCCCCTACTTTAAGCTGTGGCTGGTGTCCGCTACTTCAAGCTGTGGTCGGTGTCCTCACCGAGCCACCGGTCAACAGAGCACCATACCGCCATCAACCTCGATGGACTGCCCGGTGAGATACCGCGCGTCCTCGGAAGCCAGGAACGCCGCGACACCCGCGATCTCCCACGGCTCCGCCAGCCGGCCCATAGGACAATCGGCGGCGCGTATCTCCAGCCACGCTTCGGCGGTCAGCCCATCTTGCGCGCCGGCCCGCTCGGCCACGCGCTGCACCATCTCCGTCAGCGTGTTGCCCGGGCAGATAGCGTTGGCGGTGACGCCGTAGGGCGCCAGATCCATGGCCACCGAGCGGGTCAGCCCGATGACGCCACTCTTCGAGGCAGAGTATTCGGCCGAGGCAGGGAAGCTTGTCTTGCCGGCCATGGACGAGAGGTTGATGATGCTGCCTGATTCCTGCTGCATCAGCACCGGCGCGACGGCGCGGTTGGCGAGAAAGACGCCGGTCAGGTTGATATCGATGAGTCGCTGCCACTGCTGCAGCGAGACCTCCGGCAGCGGTGATCCGCTGTAGACGCCGGCCGACGCGACCAGCACGTCGATGCGGCGCCAGCGATCCAGGGCCTCCTGTACGCCCGCTTGGACGTCGTCGGGATTCGTCACGTCGCAGTGGGCGCTGAATGCCTCAACGCCTTTGTCCCGGCACGCAGCGGCGACCGCTTCACAGGCCGCGTCGCTGACGTCCAGACAGGCGATGTTGGCGCCCTCGTCGGCAAAGCGGAACGCGCAGGCCTTGCCGATCCCACTGGCGGCGCCGGTGATGAGGACGACGTAGTTTTCAAAACGTCTGATATTCATGGGATGACCTCGTAAGTTGTGTTGATACTGCATTAACCGAAGACGGGTTGTTTTTCAATCTCCCGATTTCCGATGCCCGTACCGCTCGCCGCCATCGACGGTGATGACCTCGCCGGTGACGTAGTCGGCTTTCACCAGATAGAGCATGGCGTCGACGACGTCCTGGACGCTGCCCCAGCGATTGAGCAGCGTCTTTTTGCCGGTGCGCTTAATCTTCTCCTCGCTGTAATCGGGCGGGGGGAGCACCGGCCCGGGCGCGATGGCGTTGGCGCGTGCAGCCGGCGCCAGTTCCAGCGCCAGTTGCCGGGTGAGCGCCAGCAGCCCGGCCTTGCCCACGCTGTGCGCCGCGAAGTTGGGCCACGGCTCCCAGGCGGAGAGATCGACGATGTTGATGATGACACCGCGACCGCGTTCCAGCATGCCGGGAGCCACAGCGTTGGCGCAGTAGAAGGGGCCGTCGAGCAGAATGCTGGTGACGGTGTGCCAATCAGCGAAGTCGTCCATGGGGAAGGGCGTGGGCTTGAAGAACGAGGCGCTGTTCACCAGCACATCGACGGCGCCGAAGCGCTCCTGCGCCGCGTCCACCATCGCCTGCACCCGGGCCGCGTCCGTCACATCAGCCTGGAAGGGCAAGGCGCCGACGCCCAGCGCGCGAACCTCCTCAGCCATCGCCTCGGCGGCGTCGGCCGACGAGCGGTAGTTAATGACGACGTTCGCGCCTGCCTCAGCCAGCGCCCGCGTCATCGCCCCGCCCACGCGATGCGCCCCGCCGGTGATCAGTGCGGTCTTACCTTGCAAATTCATTAGTTCGTCCTTTTGTCTGGTAGTATGCAGCAACGCTGATACGCCGATACGCCGATACGCCGATACGCCGATACGCTGCAACGCTGCAACGCTGCAACGCTGATACGCTGCAACGCTGATACGCTGCGACGCTGCAACGCCGATACGCTGCAACGCTGATACGCTGCAACGCTGACTTCTGACTCATGACACCTTAATGTCGTTCGGTCGAATGGGCAGCCGCCGCACCCGCTTGCCGGTAGCGTGGAAGATCGCGTTGACGATAGCGGGCGCGGTGGCGATCATCACCGGCTCGGCCAGGTTCTTTGCACCAAAGGGGCCTTCCGGCAAGTACGTCTCGATGTACCTCGTCTCGATCTCGGGTATGTCTGTGGCGCGCGGGATGCGGTAGCGCCCGAAGTTGTGCTGTTGCGGGTATCCATCTTTGTATTCAAAGCCTTCCAGCAGCCCATAGCCGAGCCCTTGAGCGATGCCGCCCAGCATCTGTCCCCTGGCGCCTTTGGGGAAGATAATCCTCCCTGCGTCGTGCGCGGCCCAGATGTATGTGACGGTCACGTCGCCCGTGCTGCGGCTGACCTCCACCTCGGCCACCTGCGCGCCGAAGGTGTAGCAGAAGTAGGGGACGCCGGTGCCGGTCTCGAAGTCCCAGTGAATCGTGGGGATCTCCCAGTGCCCCTGGGCCGAGAGCTGGAAGCCCATGGCAAAGGCGTGATCGACCACCCGCTCGAAGGTCAGTGGTTCCTCGCTGGGGCCGATGTAGCGATCGCCATCGCGGACCAGCTGCTCCGGCGCGCACTGAAGCGCATCCGCTGCTGCCAGCCGCAGCAGCTTGGCGACTTTGCGCGCCGTGACCAGCACCGCGTTACCACCGACCATCGACGCGCGCGACGCCACCGTCGGGCCGGTCTCAAGAGCGGTCTCCGTGTCGGGACGCAGCATCTCGATGCGGGCCGGATCGACGCCCAGCGCCTCGGCCGCCAGCAGCGTGAAGACGGTGCGGCTGCCCTGCCCGTAATCCGTCAGCCCCGCTTGCAGCGTGATGGAGTGATCGCGCTCGATCTCCAACGTCATGTTGGCGTAGTCCGTGCCCTCGCCGCCCAGCCCGCTGCCGTGGAAGTAAGAGGCGACGCCGACGCCGCGCACCACCTCGGCATCAGGATTGGCCTTCGCGTAGTCAGCCCGCTTGCGGTCCCAGGCCGATTGCTCGCGCACCCACTGCAGGCACGCCGCCAGCCCGACCTCGTGATCGATAACGTTGCCGGTGAAGGCGCGATCGCCGCGCTGCAGGCCATTCTTCAGCCGGAAGTCGATGGGGTCCATGCCGACGCGGTAGGCCAGCTCGTCCATAGCCATCTCCGACGCGGCGGTCGCCTCGGTGTTGCCGAAGCCCCGGAAGGCGCCGGAATAGCCATTATTAGTGTAGACGACCTGCGTGTCGACGTGGGCGGCCTCGTAGCGGTAGGTGCCCGCTGCGTGCATGGTGGCCCGCCACGCCGAGAGCGGCGTCATGGAAGCGTAGGCACCGCTGTCGGCCAGAAGTTTTGCTTTCGCCGCGCGCAGCCGACCGTTCTCCGTCGCGCCGAGGCGCAGCCGGATCTGCATCCACTCGCGCTTGTACGACGCGACCATGTCCTCATCTGTCGTCAGGGTGAGGCTCACGGGACGGCCGGTGAGCAGCGCCAGTTTCGCCACGTGGGCCGAGTGCTGGTAGTTGCCATCGTCCTTGCCGCCAAAGGAGCCGCCCACGGGCGGCTGGATCACGCGCACCTTTTCCTCGGGGAGGCCCAGCACGGCGGAGACGTTCCCCCGGTTGATGTGGGGACTCTGGTCATTGGCAAAGACGGTCACCGAACCGTCGTCCTGGGGGATGGCGAAGGCACCTTGCGGCTCGATGTAGGCGTGCTCCTGGTGCAGAAAACGGTAGGTCTCATCGAACACGACCGCGCACTCCGCCAGAATGGTGTTGGGGTCGCCGTTGCGGACGAGGTGCGTGGTGCAGAGATTACCCTCACCGGTGGGCGACTCCAACGGGATCAACGGCACGTCCGCGTCCAGCGCGCGCAGCGGGTCGTCGATCACGGGCAGGTCTTTCATCTCAAGTATGATGGCCTCGGCACCGGCCTGCGCGGCGGCTTTGCTCTCGGCGGCCACCACGGCGATGGGGTCGCCCACGTAGCGGACTTTTTCGTGCGCCAGGATATAGGCATCCTGCACCGGCCAGCCGAAGGAGCCGTGATCGACGAAATCCTCGGCCGTGATGGCCGCGACGACGCCCGGCACGTCCAGTGCCGGGCTCGTATCCAGGTTCACGATGCGCGCGTGGGGCACCGGGCTGCGCAGCACCTTCGCGTAGAGCATGCCGGGTACGCGCATGTCGCCCACGTACTTCGCGCGACCCATTACTTTGTCTAGCCCATCGACGGCTCGCGCATCTGCCTTGCCTACATAATTGAGGTCTGTCATGATTCGCCTCCTTCCGCTGACTGGCGTCGTGTCTCTGCAGTGGCTGCGATGGCATCGACGATCTGCTGGTAGCCGGTACAGCGGCAGAGATTACCGTCGATGGCCTTGCGGATCTCGGCGCGCGTCGGATTGGTGTTGTGCATCAGCAGGGCCTCGCCTGCCATGATCATGCCCGGCGTGCAGTAACCGCATTGCGTCGCTCCGTGATCCAGAAAGGCTTGCTGGAGATCATTGGGGCTGCCGTTGGGCGCGTGAATGCCTTCGATGGTGGTGACGGTGCCGCCAGCGACCTCGTGCGCAGGCGTGACGCAGGAGCGCGTCAGCAAGCCGTTGACGAGGACCGAGCAGGCGCCGCACTGCCCGATTTCACAGCCACGCTTCGTGCCGGTGAGGCCCAGCTCGTCGCGCAGCAGGTCTAACAGCGAAAGATCGACCGGCACGTCAACGGTGACCGGCTCGCTGTTCAGGGTGAATTTCAGTTCCATAGCTTGGCTCCTTTGAGAATGGGTCACACGTCGAATGTCAAACGTTAGCCGAGATCGAATAAGTCCTTGACGTGCTGTAGAGCGTTGGCTTCTGTGTCGGAAGGCGCGAATTCCATACCTACGTAACCGTCAAAGCCCAGCTCACGCAGTTTTTTGACCAGATTGGGGAAGTTGATCTCGCCGGTGCCCGGCTCCTGGCGCGTCGGCACGTCGCCGATGTGGAAGGTGGGATAGAGGCCGGCATACGCTTCCAGGCCCCAAATCAGGTTGCCGGCACCCCGCTGTTGGTGATAGCAGTCAAAGGCCAGGCGGAACTGCGGATGGTCGATGCGGTGCACCCAGTCGGCCGCCAGCGCGTGATTGTGGACCAGCACACCGCCCTGGATATGGAACTCGTTAAGCCCCTCCACCCAGACCTCGACGTCGGTCTGCTCCACCATGCGCATGATCTTCTCCGTCTGTGCCAGCAGGTTGGCGTACTGCTCGGCCTCGGTGTAGTTGGCAGAGAGCCGCTTGGTCCACTCCTGCCCGTCGACGACGTTCACCTGGTTGGAGAAGATAAAGAGATGCTCGACGCTGTAGCGTTCTGCCATCTCCAGGCTCTCTGCCCAGGAGCGGAGCGTGATGTCGTTGTCGGCGGGATCGGCTAAAGAGCCCATCTTCTCATCGAATGTGGAGTTGAGCACCACGCCGTGGTGCCGGCATTCGCTCGCCAACTCAGCCATGGGGGCCGCACGCCAGCACCAGACGTCGAGGTGAGTGATGCCGAGATCGACGAACTTCTCTACGCGCTGCACGAGAGGGACATCCTTGAACCAGAAATCGAGATAACCTGTCAGTTCCACAATACACGCCTCCGAAGCTGGGTACAGCATGGTTGGGGCAAGCTCCATGTTTCTATCTTACAAAAAGGTGCCCTGCTTGTCAAGTATTACTTTACAAAACGGCAGTCAATCGGGACACCGGGTAGAATTGTAAACTATCACTTAACAGCGGTGTGGTACCCTGACATCGGCGTGCAACATTTTTTCCATTTCTGCGTATAATAGATAGTAGGCATGGATGCTAAGCATCGCATCCAACTTGTTTTCGTAAATAATTTACATCTCTTGAGGAGGGAAAGTTATGGTGGCTGAAAACGTGAAGACGGAATCGGGTATGGAAGAGATTGCGGAGACCTTTGATTCTCGTGAGGACGTGCTCACGCGCTTGCGCGAGACACGAGACCTCAGCAACGCCGACTTGAGTGGCATGGATCTGGCCGGGGTCAAGATGGGCGGGGCCAAGCTGACGAAGATCAATCTCAGCGGCGCTAATCTGACCGAGGCCAAAATCGGCGGCGTGGATATGAGCGAAGCCAATCTTTCTGGGGCAGACGCGTCTCGCGCCAAGATCGCCGGGGCTAGTCTGGAGAAAGGTGTTCTCAGGGCGGTCAAATTGGTCGCTTCGACGATTGCCGGGGTTAGCCTGGAAAAGGCGGATCTATCGAGCGCCGATCTCAGCGAGAGCAGGATCATGGGCGTCAGCCTCGAGGACGCCAACCTGCAGAGCGCGAATCTGAGCAAGACCCGCATGACAGGCGCTAGCTTGGAGTCCGCGGATCTGACGGGGGCTGATCTATCAGAGAGCGAGTGGAAGCGTGTCGATGTCGCCGACGCGGATTTCACCGAGGTCAACACCGCCGGCGCGCGCGCTGGCGGCGTCAACTGGGACGCGGCGAAGGTCCCGCCTGCCGAACTGCCCGAGGAGATCCCCATGATGCCGGCGTGGTTGCCGCCGCTGGTTGCAGGTCTGGTGATCGTGCTGCTGATCGTGCTCCTGCGGAAGAAGAAGCGGAAGGCGTAGACCGCACGCTCATTCTGTTGGGGCCGGTGTCTCACCGTGCCTCAGCTGCTGTAACGTGATAAGAGACCCCGATTTTATCATCGGGGTCTCTTGCGTGATCGTATTTCTATGCTGTGAGCGTGAACGTCGCCCGCGCGCGGATGTCCCGTGACGAGCTGCCCACCAGCACCTCGAACTCGCCCGGCTCCGCGACCCAGGCGCCTTTTTGCGGATCGTAGAACGAGAGCGCGCGTCGATCCAGCGCAAACTCGATGGTGGTGCTTTCGCCCGGCTCCAGCGAGACCTTCTCAAAGCCTTTGAGTTCCTTGGGCGGGCGCGCCAGCAGCGCCTCTGGATCGCCTACGTAGA
>DAOTUH010000473.1:0-14030 GCA_034437255.1 Anaerolineae bacterium | reverse complement strand
CAAAGTCGCTCCGGACGGATGCGTCCTGGATCTACGACCTTCGGCGACTGAAAGGTAATCCGCGTAGGCGGATTTCGCAACTGTAGCCGCGAATTCATTCGCCAGGATTTGAAGTTAACATTGTCAAGATAGATACAAGGAGATAACCATGGCCCATCTATTCTCACCCTTGACGCTGCGCGGCGTGACGCTTCGTAACCGCGTGATGCTCTCGCCCGTATGCATGTATTCGGCCGACGAGGACGGCATAACCACGCCGTGGCACCGGATGCACTACGCGGCCCGCGGCATGGGCGGTGTGGGGCTGATCATGTTGGAGGCCACGGCCATCGAGTCGCGCGGTCGCATCAGCCGCAACGATCTGGGATTATGGAAAGATGCGCAGGTGGCGCCGCTGGCCAAGCTCGTCAGGCAAGCCCAGGCCACGGGAGCCGCTGTAGGCGTCCAGCTGGCGCACGCGGGCCGTAAGGCCTTCAGCAAATTGCAGGGACGCGGGCCGGAGCCGACGGTGGCGCCCAGCGCGGTGCCCTTCGACACCAATTGGCAGACGCCGCAGGCGCTCTCCGCGGAAGAGATCGATGACCTCATCGCCGCGTGGCAAGCAGCGGCAAGACGCGCTGCGCAGGCGGGCTTCGATGTCGTCGAGATTCACGGCGCCCACGGCTACCTGATCCACCAGTTCCTCTCGCCGCTGGCGAACTGCCGCACCGACGCCTACGGCGGCAGCGCAGAGAACCGCCGGCGCTTCCTGGTGCGCGTCATCGATGCCGTGCGCGAGGTCTGGCCTGCTGACCGCCCGCTTCTCCTGCGGCTCTCGGCCACGGATTGGGCCGAGGGTGGGCTGATCGTCAAGGATACGGTGGAGACAGCGCGGGCTGCCGGCGACCACGGCGTCGATCTTGTGGACTGCTCTTCGGGCGGGATCACCATCGCGCCGCCGCCGGAGATTGGCCCTGGATTTCAGGTGCCCTTCGCCGCGCGCATGCGCCGGGACGCGGAAATACCCACCGCGGCCGTCGGCCTGATTACGACACCGGAGTTGGCCGATGCCATCGTCCGCAACGGTCTGGCCGATCTGGTGGCCCTGGGCCGCGAACTGCTCCGCCATCCGCACTGGACGCTGGATGCCGCGCGCACGCTGGGCTATGATACCACTTGGCCGAAGCAGTATCGTCGGGCGCGCCTTCCCTGACCGGAGTGCTAAGGTTGGAGAGCCGCCGTAGATTCAATGAGTCAGGAACGGTCATGCGTGAGGCCTAAAATAAGCAGCCGTAGGGTCTCTTCGGAGGGATTGGCAATGCGATAGTATTCTCTGGCGCGAATTAGAGCCGCGTCGCCGGGACGCAGAGGGCGCGCAACGATGGGACTGCTGGCGTCGCACCGGTGGTGTAACTGCCCGCGGCCTTCCATTACATAAAGAACGCGATCTTCCGCGTAGGCTCGCGTATCGGTGGAAGTGTCTGCCGTCAAGGTCACGTCGTGCAGAAAGGCGAAGGTGGCCCCACCGAGCAGATGCTCTTCGGTCCCCAACTGTTCACTGAAAAGCCACCGAACCACAGTCTCACCGTGTCCCTCAAGCGACGCCGGCACGTCCTCAGCCTGATCCCCCTGCGCGTACGCGACGCGCTTGATATGGGCAGCCCGCTTGTAAATCACGCCCGAAACTTCGTCGTAGGGCGCCCGGTTGATGTTGGCCCATTCGTCTGGCCGATGGAACTCCTCCGCCGGGATTGGTGCCGGTTCCCAGGGCTGCTCGCGGTCTTCAGGCATGCTGTCTCCTTAATAGATCAACGGATTGAACGGATTTGTACCGGTTTAGTATTTTGAGAAGTGCGACGCACTCCGCTCGTGGGTCAAGGGCAGCATCGTTTCAATCCGTACAGATGTTCGCTTTACAATTTCTGAGCAAAGTGCGACCTGAATTCGACTCAAGGGGTCGTTTTGAGCCTATAAGAGCCACTTTTTGATGTTTCCGCGTTCTGTAGTGAGGTAATTTCGTCAGAAAGTGTAAGCCGATCTTTTTCCCAAAATGGCTGCTTTTGAACGATGCCGAAAAATCCCATTCATGGGGCGTTGTTGCGTAGCCTGATAGTTTACAGCCATCTCACGGCTCCACGCGGAACGTCGCGCCATCCGTGCGACCCCAGACCTCCGGGAAATACATCTCCGACGCCGTCGCGGGCAGAACCTGATATTCACCGGGTAACGTAGCCCGCAGCAGATAGCGCACCTGGTAGACGCCCGGGGACAGGGCCTGCGCAAAGAACACGGCCCGCTCATCCCGCAGCTCGCGATGATCGAAAGGATCCCACCACCAACCAGAGGGTGGTTCCTCTTCCGGCACCAGGCCAGGTTCCGGCAGATCCTGCTGTTCCATCAGTAGGGTCGGATCCACAGGTTCCATGCCGGCCGGATAAGTGTCTTCCAGCACCACGAAGTGGCGAGGTTCCGGCACGGTCAGCGTCAAGCGGACCTCGACCAGTTCTCCTGGCGCTACAGACTCCAGCGGATCGCAGGGTTGAGACTGCTCTGCGTTTTCCGTCACGACGCAATACGCGCGCTCCACGGCCAATCCACGGTGTTCAGCCTCCAATCCCTCCACGGGCCGATAGAGCGAGAGGTGCGCGGTGTAATAAAGACGACCTTCGCCTTCGCCACGGGCGACCTCCAGCGCGTTGGTCTGATCCTGAACCAGGCCCTGGGCAGCATCTGGCGCCATCTTAAAGGTCAACTCTGTCTGCTCCCGCACCGTAGCGGTTGAGGCGACGCCGGTCTCTTTTTCCAGCCCATTGAGGGCGACGCCCCATTCATAATCGGCCAGGAGCTCACCCGTCATACGCATATAATCCGTCAACGCGATGAGCACCCAGGCCGTTTCCTGTGTCGTCGCCCAACGATCACCGCGCCGCGCTGTTATCAGCCAGCGCACGGCCTGCTCGATCAAGCCGTCCTCCGGTGTCAACTTCACCAGGGCTTCCAGCGTCACCGCCGTGGCCCGCACGTCTGTGGACCAGGAAGCGACGTGGATATCGCGCCAGTGCGCGCCTGTGCCCGTGATCTCGGCCATGCCGCGTAGCTCGTCCAATAATGTGGTCACGCGACGGTCGGCGGGATCGACGGCGCCCAAGCCTAGGGCTAGGTACGCTCGACCGGTCACGCCCAGCGTATCCCGAGCCGCATGGAGCAAGCCGGCCACGTTCTCGGGCCACGGCTCGTCCGCCAGACTGACGACGTAAAAAGCCATAGCGTGCGAGCGCGTCCAATTGCGCGGCGACGCCTGCGCTTCATCCGCCAGAGCCGCCGTTAGATAATCGAGGGCCCGCTGCAACGCATCGGCACGCATGGTGAAGCCCGCTTGTCGCGCTTCTAGCAATCCCAGCGTGACGTAAGCCGTCACCTGCAGATCACTCTGGCCTGACCACCAGCCCCAGCCACCGTCCTCACGTTGACGACCGTACAGACGGTCCAGCGCATCTCGGACCAGAGGATCGAGCCTGGCCTCCAACTCCGGCGCCTCAATGCCCAGCTCCTGCAATGCACGGTAGGTCAACAGATTGGGCAAAAAGCGGCTCACGATCTGCTCTGTGCAGTCATAGCCGAAGGTTTCCAAATAGGTAAGGCCATCAACCAAACCGGCCGCCAGCGAAGGCTCCACTTGCACCGTGAGCTCAGTATCAGGCCCGGCGTCCGGCGGTAACGCAATGGCTTCCAGCCGACTGCCGGCCCCGGCCAGCACTCCGCCGGTCCCCAGCGCGTCTGGGCTCTCGTAGCGGTAAATGGGCAGCGCCTGATCGGGCGGACGCCCCAGCGTGGGGTGCGTCGCGTCCGAATAGCCGCCACCTTCTGCAGAGAACGTAAGCAGCGCCGTTTCGCTTGCAGACGTGGGCACCACGGCTGTCCAGGCGATGCGCGCTCGCCCGCCGGATGGCACACTCACCAACTGCTCAATATCGCCCTCCACCAAGAGGCCCGAAGCATCCAGCCGGACGGTCACGTCCAGCGTCTGGTTCGTCGTGTTGTGAACCACCGCAGCGACCTCGGCACGATCTCCCGCCACGAAAAATCGTGGCGTGACAGGCCGTACCAGCAACGGTTTACTGACCACCAGCTCGGCTTGGGTCTGGCCGACTTTGGTGTCGGCCGTGACGGCTCGCGCGTCGGCCACCCAGGTTGTCAGCGAGTCGGGCAGCTCAAAGCGGACCGTCGTTTCGCCAGAGGCCCCGGTACGAATCTTTCCCTCCCAGAGCGCCGTATCTGGGAACTCCTGTCGCACCTCCACTTGAGCCGGCGCCGCGCCGCCCCCACCCCCCAATCCGCCGATAGCCAGCTCCGCCGCCAGCCTGTCGGCCTCTTCAATCAACCCCTCCAGATCGGCCGAGATGCGATTGAAGAGCACCAGCAGCGAGTTGCCTGTAATCACACTCAGTGGACGTTCGCCGTAAAAGCCCTCCACAATCGACGGGACGTTGGGATGGGCCAGGTTTAACACCGCCTTATCGACCACGGCTAACCCGACCTCGGCATCCACCGTGCGACCCTCGCTATCCACAGAGCGCACCGTCAGCTCCACCTCATCGCCGGGCCTGTACACTGCCTGGCTATCGGCGGTCAGTTCAACGGAAAGCGTCTGCGCCACCGGCTCGATATTCAATTGAATCATACCTATCCGCACATCGGGCGTACCTACCTCCTCCACGGCGCCGCTCTCGGTCTCCACCAGATCCACGCCCTTCACGATGACAAAGGAGACGTAGACATTGGGCGCGTACAGACTCTCAATAGGCAATTCGACCAGCGGATTGGCCTCTTCTGCGACAAAACGCCGCGTTTCCAAAATACTCCCACGCTCCACCGTCATCAGCACCTGAAAAGGAGCCTCAAAGGGCGTCGGTACGAGAATCGACGCCGTATCGCCGGGACGATAGGACTCGGCGTCGGCTACCGGTGTGATGGTACCCTCGGGCATGCGCCAGGCCCGTCCCCCCGGCCCACTGACCCAGAGGAAGGTCTCGGAGCGCACCGGATTGTCAACGGCGTCGGTCGTCTCGGCCTTGACGACGTACGGCCCGCTGTTGGGCGGCGTCACCACGGCCTCAGTCTGCCCATCGGACCCGGTGGTCACGCTGAGGATAGAGACGGTTGTATCGGTGTACAGCCACGTAGCTCCGACAAAGGGCTTTGTCGAAGTCTGGCGGTACCATTCCCGCTGCGCCAGCGTGATCTGCACCTCTTGATCGGCGACGGGTTCGGAGGCCCAATCCAGAGCCTTGACGTCCACCGTCGTCTTCTCACCGGCGGAGACCACCCAATCACGGGACTGCAGGCCCAGGTAGAAACGTGCCGGATGCACATTTACCGTGGCCCGCCCACTGACAGGAAAGCCGCTCTCATCCGTCACCGTGGCCTCAATGACCCACGCTTGAGGTCCCATCCGCGCCTCGTCCTCCACCAGAGCCGTCAAGTCAGCGGGCACCTCGACAAGGAACTGACCGTCTGCATCGATGGTGGCGTCGCCCTCGGCGATGATGTCTTCAGTCCACCCTCCGTGCCATAGCGCAGGTTCCCACTGCCAACGTCCCGTCACCTGCGGCCGGAAATTCGTGGGTTGGGCGCGGATCTCCCAATGCACCTTGGCTTCCTGCACCGGACCACCGAAGAGATAGTCGGCTTCCACCAGTGCCCGTAACGTCTCACCGTTCAACACGTCGTCTTGCTCCGGCGTCACGCTAACCTCGAATTCCGGCTTGCGGTAAGCGGCCACCGTGAAAGGTAACTCCCACCGGCGCTCGACGCCCTCCAATTCGGCGACGACAGCGTACGGACCCAGCTCCGTCTCCTCAAAAAGATCGAAGGCACCGGTGAAACTGCCCAGATCCGACAACGAAACCGTCGTCGTGTAGACGATATCCCAGTCAGGATCACGTAGACTTATGTCCACCATGCGTCCCAGATCGGTCAGCGTGTAGCGTGCATCGTCGTCGGCACGGAGGATACCCCGGAAGTGGACGGTCTGTCCGGGTCGATAGATGGGCCGGTCAGAATAGAGGTAGACCTGATATGGCTCGAAGTCACCATATTGCACCGGCACATCAAAAGCCCAAGGCGACGCGCCCTCATTCCACTGATTGAGCGCCACGCCGAATCCCGGCTCACCGGGCTGGCCCACGACGGCCGCCACGCGATTCCAGAGCGAATCTTGCTTCTCAATGGGGATACGTGCCACGCCATCGGCATCTGTGGTGCCCGCCCCCAACAAGGTTGTCGTCTCATCAAGTAACCGCACCTCCGTCGAGGTCACCGGCTCACCGCTGTGCAGCTCCGTAACCCAGACCAGGGTCTCATCTGGACTCATCTTGAGCGTCACGTGACGGTCAACTACGGCAATGCGCATGTCAGTGCGCCAACCGGCGCGCTCTCCGGCGTCCCACGTCAGTCCATAGTAGCCGGTGGGCAGTGGATCGCCACGCCGCGAGAGCATGACCGGCGTGATCTGCGCCTCGTTGGGCACATCGCGGAAATACTCCATCCAGGAGCGCAGCTGCGTCCCACCTACAGGCCCGGTGTCGACGAACCCTCGCTCGGTCATCTCCACCAGCGCGAGGGAGGCCACGTTCACATTGCGGGAGAGAACGTAGATCTCCGGCGGTTCCATCGCATCCAAGGTTACGGCGGAAAGTCGCGTCGCCGGAGCAAAGACAGGACGTAAATCCCCCGTGGTGAAGCATTGTTCCAGCCTCGTCTTCGTCGTGTTACCATAAAGATCGGGGACCCCAGACTGAACGCCGACGCAGTATTGAGTACGCGGTTCTCGATCCCACATCAGCTGAAGGACATCACCATCCCAGAAATGGTAGAGGTCTTCGCTATCCACCGTCGGGGTAATACCGATCTGTGGCATGACCGCCTCGCGATCAATAGCCCCTACGAAGGTGATGCGCACCGGCTGATAAAGCTCGACGGCGCGCGCGCCGTCGGCCGGAATTATGGCCGTCACCGCCGGATCGGGCACTGTGGTGAAGGACCACCGCTTCGGCTGTTCCAACAGAGCTCCCGTCAACGCACGGGCGTCCTCAGCGATAGAAGCGGTGTAACGGGTATTCAACGCCAACTGCTGGGTGGGGGTAAAGACTAACGCGGCGCCGTCATCCTGCCACGTGATGGACCCCGGCACCGGTTCGCCGTTCTCCGCGAGAAGCATAAACGCACTGCCGGTGGCCTCGGGATCCATGGGCGTGTTGAAAACAACGTGGAGACCGACGTCCAATCGCACGTCCTTCACGTTCTCCTCGGGAGAAACGGAAAGGATACGCGGCAGTGCCGGGGTGAAGGACCAGGCCGGGGCTTCCTCCAATACCGCACCGCCAACGCTGGTGATACCGGCCGCCAACTCCACCTCATAACGTTGACCAGAATTCCATCCTACGCGCGGCATAAATCGATAAAGCGATGTATTTACCCAGAACCCCTCGCCGTTGATGTACGGTGTGATCTCCAGGGGAAGCTTCATGCATGCTGGCATTCTGCCCGCCGCGCTGCCGATACACGTCAAGGGCACAACCGGACGGTCGAACGTGATGAGCAGCGGTGTATCCAGCCGGAGTTCGGTGGCGCCATCGGCGGGGCTGACCGCCGTCACCTGCAATCCACCCATAGTTAAGAAAGAAAACGCCAGGGGATAGCTGAGCGCCTGCCCATCCGTCGAGCGCGCGTCCACACTCAGGGCGACGCGATAGCGCGTCGCAGAGGCCAGCGTCTTGGGCACGAAACTCACCGTCTGATCATCTTCCCAGACCGTATCACTTTCGACTTCCGGCGTGACCTTGAACGCCTGTTCCACGCTTTCGCGATCCATGGGCTGGTCAAAACGCACGGTGATGACGGCATCATCAGCTGGAAGTTCCTGACCGGCCTTTGGGCTGAAATTGACCACCGTCGGGGGCAGATCCATCCCCACAAGGGGTGAGATTTGGGGTGTCTCCGTCGGCACAACCGTCTCTGTGGCGGTCGGTTCTTCCCTCGCGGGCGTAGGAATCGAAACGGGGAATTGCGAACAGGCCGTCACGACAAGCAAAACACCAATCAACCAACGCCATACACGTTTGTGGGATCCAATGCGTTGCATAGCAGTTCTCCTCAATCCAAAGTTTGTTCTGCTGATCTTACTATACTCAGTCTGCCTAGATGATAGCACGTTGATGTATGGAAGCAAGCACAACACACCTATGTGGGTATGGATATGCTTCACTTGGGATTCCGAAGCGAGTCTGCTGGCGAAAACGCTCTCTGCGCCGTAGAATCTACATAGACGAAAGCGTGGTTAATGCGGGTGGCAAAACATGATTGGAAGCCACCTGTTGCGTCTGAGCTACTGTTCTGTCAGACCTGATTTGATAAACAGCCCTTGCAAGTGACATCGACATCCTGTATAATAAGTAATATAAACATGATATTTAACCATTGAATACACAGGATAAAGGAAACAAGCATGCACCATCACACAGTAAAAATCTGGCCCATGCTGATGATAATGGCACTCCTGTTCAGCGGCTGCGGGGGCAGCCGGCGCATCGAATCCGGGCTACCCGACGACGGCCCCGCCCCGGCGACCTCGCGCGCCGCCGCGCTGAGTTTCGTGCGCAAGGCGCTGACTGCCGGACAGCGCGCCGTCGAGGGCGGCACCTTCACGCTGACCATCACCGACGCCGAGGTAACGTCGTTTGTCAACATCCGCCGGGATCTAATGAATGAGCTCGGTGACGTGGGGCTGGAAGATCTCGGCCAGATCGAAGGACTCGAAGGCCTGGGGGACGAGGATGGCATCAACATTGAGGCCTGGCGGGATCTGCTCCAGCAGCGCGACGAAGGTGGTCCCCTGCGCCCGCGTCTCCGCGACGCCCGCGTCCACTTCAAAGACAACGGCGACGTGATCGCCCGCGGCGAGTTCGCCGTGTTGCGCTGGAAACTCCCCGCGCGCTTCGTCGTGGCGCCGGAGGCCTCCGAGGGCGAGATAATGTTAGATTTCGTGGAGAGCCAGATCGGCCAAATCAAGTTGCCGGAGGTGGTCTTTGATCTTCTGGGCAGGGGCGTGGCGCGGGCACTCCTGGCGGGCCAGAAATACGCTGAGATCACCGAAATCCGCGTTGGCGCGGGCACCCTCACGTTGAGCGGGCGGCGCACCCAGTAAGCAGGACGTCAACAAAGGCGCAAAGCTTCCGAGCAGATCTCAACTTCCCGGAAGTCGCACCAAAGTCACCCTTCCTTACGCCTACACATCACCCAGACCGCGATCAGGCTCACGACCGTCACCGCCAGAATGGCGAGCACTTTCGTGTCGTCCGCGTGGGCGACACAGACGTACTCATACGCAGGATCTTGCGGGGACACCTGCTCACCGTGCCGGAGACGGAGGAAATACTCGGTCTCGTCTCGGCGAAGCAAGTCTTGAATCCACGCTGGAAATGCCGGAAGGCCCGCTTCCGGACTGATGATCTCTGGATCGGCCGCCCGGTAAACCGCGCCCTGGTATTCCACAAGACAGCCGTCCGCTGCCATAATGTTACGGCACCAGTCCACGTCCTTGCCGTAAGGCAGCGGGATGATGAAATGCGCATCGTCCAACATAGCCAGGACGGGCGTGGCGTAGGTTCGCCCCGATATTCGCCCCACGTGATGCATCACGGTGTAGGGGCTGCGCCGCCGCCCGGCAAACGTCATGGTGAACCGGTTGAGAAACCGCTTGTTGAAGTAGCGCACGCGATCCTTAAACGTCATCCAAGAACGCATCCCACCCCCTTTGGATAGATGAACGAGAGACAAGAATCCGCTGAATCCGTTTAGTCCGTATACAGTCAAACTTCTCTTTGGATCTGACCGGAGACCAGAGACGGAAGACCGGTTGTTGCGTTTCCGACGCTCCCAGCCCTCGTCCAGAGACAAAGCATCCGCTACATCCGCTCAATCCGTTGACGTCTCCAGCGTCACCTCGCGCCCTTCCTCGGCCGAGCGATAACACGCCTCGATGACGCGCGTGCGGACCAGGCCGGTGCGTCCGACGTGGTCGGCCCACGCGCCGCTGCGAACGATGTCCACGAACTCGCGCATGACGGTGAAATGCCCGTCGCTGTCCGGCAGGTGAGGCCGAATGTCGCTGGGGACGCCCGCCACGTCGGAGTAGATACGCAGGGTGTCGTCCTTGGTGTAATTCGTCACTTTGATCTGCGCCCCACCCTCCGAGCCGAAGAGCGAGATGCCGAAGACGTCGGCAGCGTCGCGGTACGCAGCCCAACTGGTCTCCAGGAAAAGCGTACGCCCGCCAGCCAGCCGCAGGAAAGCCGTCGCCAGATCCTCGACGTCGTAACCGTCGCCCTCGAAGCGGGGTTTACCCGTCCATCCGCCCCGCCCTTGCGGACCCAACTCGGCGTAAGTGGCGGCGCTGACGGTCTCGACCGTCGGCTCGCCCAGCAGGTAGAGCGCCATATCCAGGATATGGACACCCAGATCGATGAGGGGACCGCCGCCGGACATGCGCTTGGTCGTGAACCAGCTACCTAGCCCCGGGATACCGGTGCGTCGCAGCCAACGCGCCTTGGTGTAGTAAATGCGGCCCAGGCCCTCGGCATCGAGATAATGCTTGAGCACCTGCACGTCGCTGCGCGCCCGGTGGTTGAAGACGGTCTTGAGCACGCGCCCGGCCTTGACCGCGGCTTCGACCATGGTTTCACCCTCGGCCGTCGTCGTGGCCAGAGGCTTCTCACAGAGCACGTGCTTGCCCGCCTCCAGCGCGGCGATGGCGACCGGCGCGTGCAGATAGTTGGGCGTGCAGACGCTGACGACGTCGATATCATCGCGCGCCATCAGCGCCTCGTAGTCGTCGTACTGATCGGTCACGTCGAAGGAGTCGCCGACGTGCGCCAGCAGCTTGCGGTTGACGTCCGCCAGCGCGACGACGTCAGCATCGCTCAGCTTCTGGTAGGTCTTAAGGTGTGCGCGCCCCACAAAGCCGACGCCGACCACGCCGACGCAGAGCGGTTCAGAGGTGGATGGATGGGTTGACATAGTATCTCCTGTTTTTCATGGGTCAGAGGTCCAACGTCAAAGGTCGAGAGTTGGAACGTTCGACCTTTGACGTTGGTCGTTAGACTTACGAAACCGCCCACGGCATGGGCGCCGGGGGATCAAAGGTTGAGTGAACGGGCACAGGGCGCTCAAATCCCAGCGATTGCGTGACGGCGTTGAGGATGTCGACGATGTGCGCGGCCTGGGCGCCGGTGGCCCGATGCGGACGGTCCTCACGCAGCGCCGCCGCCGTCTCACGGACGGCGCGCCCCCACTCCACGCCGGGATAGGGTTCGCGCAGCAGGGAAACCGGCTCGTAGGCGTCGCCGAAATCGGCCACCTCAACGTCTGCGTCGAAGTTGTGCCAGCTGGAAAGATAGAGTGAACCTGCATCGCCGTGGAACTCGACGCCGTGCTGCTTGGTGTTCGACCCGTCGACGTAGAAATCCGCCGTGAGGCGCACCACAGGCCCGCTCACCAGCTCAACCAAGGCCACGACGAAGTCCGGCGTCTGGAGGACGAAGGGCGTCCCCTCGACAGTCTCGCGCTTGGGCAGCAGGACGCGCCCGTAGGCCGTGACGCGCTGCGCCGGGCCGAAGATGGCCGTCAGCAACGTCAGCGGGTAGACGCCGACGTCGTAGAGCGCGCCGACGTCGTAGAAAGGCTCCGGCGCCGGGTGCCAACGCTCGATGCGACCCCAGTTCACCTCGGCGTAGATAGCCCGCACCGTGCCGATGCGGGCTTCCCGGAGCAACTTCCACGCGGTCTGTTGCGCTTCGCCCATAAAGGTGAAGGGCGAGCTACTCAGCCGCAGTCCCTCGGCTTCAGCCAGCGCCACGAGCTCCTGGGCCTCGGCGTAGGTCAGCGCCAGCGGCTTCTCACTGTGAACGTGCTTGCCCGCTCGCAGACACTGCTCCGTCACCGCTTTGTGCGCGTGATGCGTGGTCAGGTTGACCACGAGATCGACCCGTTCGTCGGCCAGCAGCGCGTCCACTGAATCATACGCGATGCAGTCAGCGGTCGCCGCCAGCAGATCGGCGCGTTCCTGCACCAGATCCGTTACGCCCACCAGCTCGAGCTCGGGATACTCGACTAAGTTTTCCCCGTACGCCTCGGCGATATTTCCACACCCGATAATAGCCACGCCAAACGTGGCCGTGGGTTGTCTTGTTGTCATGATCTCAACTCCTTCGAGAATCTCATGAGTCAAAGGTCAAAAGTCGTCACCTTCGACGCTCGTCTTTCAGTTTAGCGGTTCCAGCGGATCCGGTCGATGCCCAAACGTCACCTTATGTTCGTCGACCGGCGCCGCCCAGTGCACGGCGTTGGCGATGACGCGCTGGATCTCCGGCTGGTAGAAGACGCGATAGGTCTCGTGGCCCGGTCGGAAGTAGAAGATCTTCCCCTGCCCGCGATAATAGCAGCAACCGCTGCGGAAAACGTCGCCGCCTTCGAACCAGCTGATGAAAACCAGCGTGTCGGGTGCGGGGACGTCGAAGTGTTCGCCGTACATCTCGGCGTGGGGAACTTCGATGTACTCGCCCATGCCCTGGGTAATAGGATGCCCCGGCTCGACGACCCAGAGGCGCTCCTTCTCGCCGGCTTCGCGCCACTTGAGCATGCAGCCGGTGCCCATCAGCCGGCGGAAGATCTTGGACATGTGCCCGGAGTGCAGAACAATCAGGCCCATGCCTTCCAACACGCGCTGCTGCACCCGGTCGACGATCTCGTCCTCGACCTCGTTATGGGCCATGTGGCCCCACCAGATGAGGACGTCGGTCTCGGCAAGCACGTCCTCGGTCAGACCGTGCTCCGGTTCGTCCAGCGTCGCCGTGCGCGTCTCAAAGCCCGCTTCGGCGAGGAAGCCGGCGATGACGGTGTGGATGCCGTCGGGATAAACCTCGGCGACCTCGTCGTGCATTTTCTCGTGACGATATTCGTTCCAAACTGTAACCTTGATACTCATGCGCTTTGCTCCTTTTAATAGAGTGTAGGGGTAACATAGACAGGCGCGAGAAAGCAAAACAGCGCGCTCCTCACGCTTGGGTCCGGTGCGAAGACAATCTTTTGGCGAAGCATACGTGACTTTGCGTACTCCCGACGCTCGGTGGGCTTGTCTCGTGAGCGTATCATCATCACTATACCACACGGTGGCTGCGGGCAAATCCACCGAAGCTCCCCTTTGTGGGCGTAGAATGTCAGATACACGCCTGGCGATGATGACGTGGCAGTTCCCGACGTGCTAAGATGAGTGACACAACTCTGTACTATCATTTAGAGTGTCATATAGAGTAGAGTGTAATGCTCCCCAAAAACTAGACCATGTGCTAAGTGAAAATGATGTACAATAATCACAAGCATATGGAGGAAAAACATGACTAAGAAACGCAGACGACACAGTGCCAAATTCAAGTTCGCGGTGGCTTTGGCAGCCGCCAAGGGCACCAAAACCTTGAGTGAACTGGCGAGCGAGTATCAGCTTCATCCGAGCCAAATCAGTAAATGGAAACGTGCTTTGTTAGACGCCGGGCCGGCGGTCTTCAGCAGTCGGCGTGCGCGTCAGGAGCGCGAGCAAGCGGCTTGAGAAGCGGAACTCTACGAACAGATTGGGCGCCTCAAGGTCGAATACCCTGGACGGTCGTTTCTGCCTGGAGGCCCTGGAGGCGGCCTTGGCACAGGGCCAGGAGGTCGCGTATTGCATCTAAGCCACCCTGGAACCGCTTCGTTTGCCCATGAAGAGCAGGGGTTGCGTGCTAGAGACGCGAGAGTATACTGCTAAACTGTGAATCTTAGGCGTGGACCATCGGGCGCTTTGCGCCTTATAGATACCATATAATAAGATGAGATGGATATGAACCCTTGTTTTTCGGTCGTTGGCCCTGTCTACAACGAAGAAGTCCTGATCGAGCAATTCTACACGCGCGTGCACGATGCGATGGAGGGACTGGGTGAGTCTTGGGAAGTCGTGCTGGTCA
>DAOTUH010000472.1:0-2249 GCA_034437255.1 Anaerolineae bacterium | reverse complement strand
GCGCGGCGACAGGATGCGGAGGAGAAGAACGATGGTCTGCCGCACATTGTGTGTAGTGAGGGATTGGTAGCGTAACTCAGATAGAAGGAGGCATGTGTGGCCGCCAAAATCGCTTTAGTCGCCTGTGTTGGTAAGAAGACGACCGCGCCTCGTCCGGCGCGCGCTCTCTACACCTCGGCCTGGTTCAGAAAAGCGTCGTCTTATGCCCAATAGATTGCCAATCGCTGGTTCATCCTTTCCGCGAAATATGGTCCTGTGCCACCGGACCGGGTGATCGCCCCCTACGACGAGACACTCAATCGTATGCCGGCCGCCCAGCGGCGTGCATGGGCAAAGAGAGTACTCCGCGCGTTGCAGGATGAGGTCCAGGCCGGGGATACTGTCATCATTTTAGCCGGGCAACGCTATCGGGAGCACCTGGTAGAGCCGCTGGCAGCTATGGGTTGCAACGTTGACATACCCATGCGTGGCTTACGAATTGGTGAACAGTTACGTTGGCTTAATATGCACCTGGAGTGATATCATGACTGATGAGCGTTTCGAGTCTCGCCTACGGGACGTACGGCGCTTCTACAGGATTCTGGATGCTTTGGAGAAGCGTATTGGGGGCAAGCGCACGCTTGCTGAAGCGCACGGCCGCATGAAGTGGCCCCGGCGCGGCGTCTACTTCTTCTTTGAGCCCAGCGAAGCACGCACAACTTCGGGACATGGCCTCCGTGTTGTGCGGGTTGGCACGCATGGCCTGAAAGCCGGCAGCAAGAGCACCCTCTGGAAGCGTCTACGTCAGCACCGTGGCACCTTGAGTGGCAAATACGCTGGTGGCGGCAATCATCGCGGCTCCGTCTTTCGCCTACATGTGGGCACAGCCCTCATCAACAGGGACAACTGGAGTACAGATATAGCCGGGCAATGGAGCGTTGGCTCCACGGCGAAAGCAGCGGTACGCAGAAAAGAACTATCTCTTGAGCAAGCAGTAAGCCAACACATCCGCAGCATGCCCTTTCTGTGGGTTGAGATCGACGATACGCCCGGCCCGGAGAGTCTACGTGGGTACATTGAGCGGAACGCCATCGGCTTGCTCAGTAATTGGGATGCAAAACGACCTATCGATCCGCCAAGTAAGTCATGGTTAGGCCGTTGGGCCGATAGCAAAGCAGTGCGGCGTTCTGCCCTTTGGAATGTGAACTATGTTACAGATGGTCATGATCCAGGCTTTCTTGATTTGCTAAACAGGTACAGTAGCAACAAGGCATGATTTGATCTAGTCTAAGAAACGCTGTTCAATGTAGAGTGTGGCCGACAAAGACGTCCAAAGCAAAGGTAGTCACGCTTTTTGTCCAGGAGGTAAACTTTTGGTATCCGAAACCATAGTTGCCCAGGCTTTGCACGATCTTATCAGTACTTGTCGCCGCTCAAGGCTCTTTCCTACTTATGATCCCGAAGCATCGCAACTCGTTGGAACAAATCCATATGCTTTTGCTCTCGCACTAAGCCTTAATAGAAAGACCCCAGTCAAAAGAATCTGGATGATTCCCTTCGATCTGCGACAGGAACTGGGCCATCTCGACCCCAAGAGGATCTCCAGGATGTCACTCGAGGAACTTGACAGCGTATTCCAGAACTTACCCCACAAGCCCCTATTTGTGAACGCCGCACCAAGGACGGTCAAGGAACTAAGTATGCTAGTGGTCGATAATTTTGGCGGAGACGCTGCCCAGATATGGAAAAACAAATCTGCTACTGAAGTAAAAAAGACGCTTCAACAGATTCATGGTGTGGGTCCTCAGATAGCTACTCTATCCGTGCTTCTTCTCGAACAGCGCTACGGCATCCAGTTTGAGGATCATGATAATATGGACATCAAAGCTGATACGCATACGTGCCGCGTGTTATATCGGCTAGGTGTTGCGCAGGACGATACACCTGAAGCAGCTATAGCCGCTGCACGCCACCTCAATCCGCGCTATCCAGGTGAGCTGGACGCGCCTCTCTGGGTAATCGGTCGTAATTGGTGTCATTCATCCGCACCCAAATGCTCGATCTGTCCGCTCCGCCACGTATGCGAGTACGTTGGCATCTGAAAGCGCTTGGTATCCCCTGCTCCTATTGTGATGAGACTGACTGCATGCACTAAATCTCAATCCACCAATACGAAATCAGAAGATAGCACGATTCTTCTCAAAGACAAAAAAGGCTTGGAAAAGCCCCAATTTCATGCTAAAATGGCCCTAAATAACTGCGTAGAATTA
>DAOTUH010000471.1:0-31823 GCA_034437255.1 Anaerolineae bacterium | reverse complement strand
GCAAAGTCGCTCCGGACGGATGCGTCCTGGATCTACGACCTTCGGCGACTGAAAGGTAATCCGCGTAGGCGGATTTCGCAACTGTAGCCGCGAATTCATTCGCCGGGATTTGAAGTTAACATTGTCAAGCTAAAAAAGCGGCTTTAATTTTTTCCACAGATTACGCAGACTTTCACCGATTTTCTGTGTGGGTCTATGAAGTCTGTGGTTAATAGCTCACTTTGACCTGGCTTTGACCTGGCGAAATCCTGAAGCCCCATTATGGAAAGGAAGCGGAAGTTATGACAGCACAAGAACAAGCAAAGATCGGTAAATCCGGCGAGCTGCCGTGTGGGCGCTGCTATGGCGAATGCACCTGTGAGCTGGCTGTTGTCGGTCAGGTGAAGGCGCGTCCTGGCGTCTTTGGCCTGATCCGTGAGGATATTCGGACCGTTTTCGAGAAAGATCCGGCCGCGCGCAGCGTCATCGAAATTCTCACCAGCTATCCGGGCGTGCACGCGGTCTGGATGCACCGGATTGCGCACGTTCTCTGGCGTCGCGATCTTCATTGGCCGGCGCGTTTCCTTTCCCACATCAATCGTTGGCTGACGGGCATCGAGATCCACCCTGGGGCTTATCTGGGACGGCGAGTTTTCATCGACCACGGCATGGGCGTCGTCGTCGGCGAGACGGCCGAGGTCGGCGACGACGTTCTCATCTACAAGGGTGTGGTGCTGGGCGGCGTCTCGTTGGAGCCGGTGAAGCGCCATCCGACTATCAAGCAAGGCGTCGTCTTGGGTACCAACGCTATCGTGCTGGGACCTATTGAGGTCGGAGCGGGCTCCAAGATCGGCTCTGGCTCGGTGGTTATTGATGCGGTTCCTCCCTGCGCGACGGTCGTCGGTGTGCCGGGGCGCGTGGTCAAAATCGAACACGATGAATCGTGCCCGCGCAAGCACGACTTGCATCACGAGCGGATTCCTGATGCTGTGATCGATAAGCTAGACGCGCTGACGGAGCGGATCGCCGAGCTGGAGGCACGACTTGAAGAATTGGAGAGTGAAGGCGTCGCGCTTCCGCTCACCATCGATCGATGAGGAGAAAGGGGTAAACGTATGGGATTGAACAACGAGACATTTATGGGGTTGCGAGCTGACAGCGTATTGGACCTGGTTGGACGGACGCCCATCGTGCGTCTAAATCGCGTCGTAGAACCGGGCATGGCAACGATTTGGGCAAAGCTGGAGCGCCAGAATCCGGCCGGTTGTGTGAAGGAACGCATCGCCCTTTCTATGATCGAGGTGGCGGAAGCCAAGGGACAACTGGAGCCGGGCGGCGTGATTGTGGAGCCGACCAGTGGCAACACCGGTATCGGCCTGGCAATGGTGGCGGCGGCCAAGGGCTATCGCGCCATTTTGGTCATGCCGGACACGTTGAGCGTGGAGCGCCGGGGTCTGATGCGCGCCTATGGCGCGGAAGTTGTTCTGACGTCCGGCGAAGATGGCATTCACGGTGCTATTGAGAAGGCCCAGGAAATCGTCGAGACGACGCCGGGGGCCTTCATGCCGCTGCAATTTGATAATCCCGCCAATCCAGAAGCCCACCGCCGAAACACCGGACCGGAGCTCTTGGCACAGGTGCCCGGCGATATTGCGGCCTTCGTGGCCGGGGTGGGCACGGGCGGCACGGTGACCGGCGCCGGCAAAGCACTCAAAGCGCACAATCCCGCCACGCAAATTATCGCGGTGGAGCCGGTAGGTTCGCCGGTGCTTTCCGGCGGCGAGCCGGGCAAGCACAAAATCGAGGGTATTGGCGCGGGCTTCGTGCCCGAAGTGATGGACATGGACGTGGTCGATGAGGTGATCCAGGTGACCAGCGAAGCTGCGCTGGAGATGGGGCGGCGACTGGCCGAGCAAGAAGGGCTGTTGGTGGGTATGTCGTCCGGTGCGGCGGTGGTAGCTGCTCTTGAAGTAGCCGAGCGCCTGGGTGAGGGTAAGCACGTCACCGTCATTTTGCCCGATACCGGAGAACGTTATCTGAGCACCGATCTTTTTTCCTGACGGCGTGCAACGATGGATAATTGGACGAAACGGCTCCCTGCGGGAAGCCGTTTCGCCGTAGATACCCTTCTTACAGACGCTTGAAGTCACCGTCCCGAGGACGTGGATACAACCTCATGACGCAACACGCAACGCGCAATACGCAATCTATAATTATCTCAAACCATGCCACCCTCGGGTGGCGTATGTATGTCACCGTTCATCGTACAACCGGGAGGTATCGTTATGGGAAAGAGCAGCATTCGTGTAGCCATTATCGGTGTGGGCAACTGTGCGTCGGCCCTGGTGCAGGGCGTCCAGTTCTATCAGCAGGCTGACGAGGACGATTTTGTGCCGGGACTGATGCACCCGCGCCTGGGGCCGTATCACATCTCGGATATCGAGTTTTCGGCGGCCTTCGACGTGGATGCGAGTAAAGTGGGGCGCGATCTTTCGGACGCCATCTTCGCGTCTCCAAACAACACCTATCAATTTGCGGAGGTGCCGGCGTTGGACGTACCTGTCCGTCGTGGTAGGACGCTGGACGGCGTAGGCAAGTATCTGGCCGAAGTCATCGAGCTCTCGCCCGAGCCTCCGGTCAATGTGGCAGCCGTGTTGTGCGAGACGGAGACCGATGTCGTCATCAACTTCCTGCCCGTGGGAAGTGAGCGCGCGACGCACTGGTACGTCGAGCAGGTGCTTGATGCGGGTTGCGCCTTGGTCAATGGCATCCCCGTCTTCATCGCCCGCGAGCCGGCGTGGCAGCAGCGCTTTGCCGAGCGCGCCCTCCCTGTGATCGGCGACGATATCAAGAGTCAGGTGGGCGCCACCATTCTGCACAGGATGTTGGCGCGTCTTTTCGATGACCGCGGCGTACGGGTCGACCGTACCTATCAGCTCAACTTCGGCGGCAACACTGACTTCCTCAATATGCTGGAGCGGGAACGGCTGGAATCCAAGAAGATTTCCAAAACGCAGGCAGTCACCAGCCAGATCCCCTATCCCTTGGACGAGAGCGACATCCACGTGGGGCCGAGTGATCACGTGCCGTGGCTGGAGGATCGCAAATGGTGTCACATTCGGATGGAAGGGACGACCTTTGGCAACGTGCCGCTCAACGTCGAGGTCAAGTTGGAGGTCTGGGACAGTCCCAACAGCGCCGGCGTGATGATCGACGCGGTGCGCACGGCCAAACTGGCGCTGGATCGCGACTTGGCGGGCGCCATCGTTGAGCCATCAGCTTACTTCATGAAATCGCCGCCGGTGCAGTACGCCGACGACGTGGCGCTGGATCGTTTAGAGGCGTACATCCGAGGCGAGCGGGCGACGATACTACCGGAGGCGTAAAAAATGGGCCCACTGAGGGGAAGTGTCTCAGTGGGCCCTACTGTGATTTTTGAGAATCATGACGCTCTGCATAGCTTGATTGAAATCCAATCACCTATGTATCAGCGACCATAATACTAAAAATCAGAGTATCTGTTTAGTCTTCTGGGTGCGACGCACTTTCGCCGAAGTTCACGAGCCGGGGATTCCTAAACCATGCTCGGAAAACTTTGTAGCGCGGTTTGTCTCGATTCGCAAGTGCGTTGTCACAAACCTAAACGGTTGCAAATCAGATTTCCAGGTTCTTGCTGGCACCAATTTATTCCTCGATGACGATGCTCCCTGAACCCTGGTCAATCTCCAGGTCGATCTGGTAGTCTGCGTTGTCGTAATCCTCTGTCTCCCAGATGCTGTCGTTATCGGGATCGCCGGAGACAAGGACAAAGCGCGCGTCGGTGCGGAAAGCCCCGCTGCCGTCGTCGAGCTCCACGCGCAGGCCCACGTCATCCGGTAATTGAATATGAAGCCGGCCTGATCCGCCGTCGATCTTTCCGGAGAAACTGCTGCGCTCTGGCAGAGAAAGCTCGGTGCTGCCGGAGCCCTGATCGAATTCGAAATCGGTGATGGAAAGCTCGCTCAGGTCCAACGTCAGCTGCCCTGATCCGCCGTCGAGATTGAGGTCGTAAGCGACGTCACGGTGCAGGCCTACGTCCCATACACCCCGGTCTTCCTCGTCGAAGTTGAAATTGAAGACGGTTGTGGTGCCAACGCTGTCCAGATCTACCATAACGCGCTCGTCATCCGTGGTCACGTCGAAGATCAGGCTGCCGTGGTAATCGATTTCCCCTTCGATTAGATTGGGTGAATCGTCCAGCGACGTGAGACGACCCCGCAGGCTGGAAAAATCGATGTTGACCGACGCGGTGTCAATGTCGTCCAAGGGATGGCTGATGGACTCATGCTCTATCTTCGGCCTTCGCGCCAGGTCGGCCAGCAGCGGGATATTGCGCGCGAAGAAGACGGCAAGGATGACACCCCCGATCAGCACGAAGATGAGGACGCCGCTGATAATGGCGCCCGCCACCGAGCGGCGACCGATGAGCACGTCCAGCCCCAGGGCGATGAGGATGACGGGCCAGAGTCGCCAGAGCAGATTCCATGACGGTTCGGGGAGATACCCCAGATTGGAAAGCAACAACAGGATACCACTCACGATCAACACGATGGGCCAAAAGAGTGAGGGCGTGTGTCGCTGAGGTGGGCGCGGCGCGTTTGCGGGACTTTGATTGTTTGACATCGTCATACCTCCATAAATCTTGTTTTGATTGTCCTCTCGGTGCCGGGGACGGGCGGATGCAGAGGAACAGGAATCTCTGAAAGGTCCGTTGCCCGTCCCCGGTCACGTATACGCTAGTACGCGCGGTGGTGGCGAAAGTTGCAAGCATGAGCCGCCGACGCGTACGCGCCGGCGGCTCGATCTCTGACTGGATATGACGCTACTGTTGAGATTCTGTCGCAGCCTCCAACAGCTCCTGGATGCGCGGCACCATCTCCGTTGGATTGGGGTGCAAACCTTCTAGCAATAGTTGGTTGGCGAAGAGCTGTTCGATGGCGGTGTCAACCACGCCAGTGCGCGTGCCCGTCTGGATCATCTGAGCCAGATTGCGGATCAGTGGGTGGCGACGGTTGATCTCCAGGATTCTCGGCGCGACCTCGTAATCTTGCTCGATCAGCCGCCGGACGCGCTCCAGGTCTCGCTGCGGGCCGCTCTCTGCTGAAACGAGCCGACAGGGGCTGTCGCGCAGGATTTTCGAAGGACGGACGTCCTTCACGCGTTCCCCCAGCACGTCCTTGAAGCGCCCGATCAGCGTGCCGAATGCTTCAGCACCCAACGCTTCTTCTTTTTCCTCTTCCTCCGTCTCCTCGGCTTCAGGCAGATCCAGTTCTGGATCATCGACGTTCTGGAAGGGCGTGTCGTTGAACTCCTGCAGACTTTGCATCATCAGCGCGTCGAGTGGATCGGTGAGGTGGAGCACGTCCAGGTCATGATCTTTGAAGTAGTCCAGGTGCGGACTGGACACAATCGACGTCCGGTCGCTGCCGATGATGTAGTAGATGGCGGGTTGATCCTCGTCCATTTGCCCGGCGTAGTCGTCCAGCGAGATTAGCGCGTCGCCCGATTGAGAGGAGTGGAAGCGTAGTAGCGGCAGCAGATCGTCGTGCCCGAAGGGGTGTGCCGTAATGCCCTGCTTGATGAACGGGCCGAACTCTTCCCAGAAGACGGCGTAGTCGTCGGGGCGCTCCTTAGCCAGCTCCTCCAGGGCGCTCAGCACCCGGCTGGTGAGTGAGCGTTCGATCTGGCGCAGCATGCGGTTGCTCTGCACCGTCTCTCGCGAGATATTGAGGGGGAGGTCGTCGGAATCGACGACGCCCTCCACAAAACTCAGGTAATCCGGCAGCAGGTCGGTAGCGTTGTCCTGGATAAGCACCTTCTTGGAGTAGAGCTTGGGGCCCTGCTCCGTGCGGAGCCGGAGGACGCTGTCGTCGAGATGGCGGGGCACATAGAGGATACTGCGGATGAAGACGGGCACGTCGGTGACTAGGTGGATGTGCAGCAGCGGCGGCTCCGTATCCAACGTCAGCTGGCGGTAGAAATCGTCGTAGTCCTCGTCCTCGATCTCGTTGCGCGGCGTGCGCCAGAGGGCCGTCTGTTCGTTGACCACGTCGCCCTCAATCTTGATGGGGAAGGAGACGTAGTTGGAGTGCGTCTTGACGATCTGCTTCAGGCGCCAGGCCGAGGCGAACTCTTTCGCGTCGTCCTGTAACTGGATCTCGACGGTCGTGCCCCGGCTTTCTTTATCGGCCAGTTCCAGCGTGTAGGCGCTCTCTCCCTGTGACGTCCACGTCCAGGCTTGCGCCTCCGGTTGGTACGAGCGGGTGGTCACGCGCACCTCGTCGGCGACCATGAAGACGGAGTAGAAGCCCACGCCGAACTGTCCGATGATGTCATCGGGACGTTTGCCCTCCTCCAACTGTTCGAGGAACGCCATGGCGCCGGAATGCGCGATGGTGCCCAGGTTCTCGATTATCTCGGCCCGCGTCATGCCGATGCCTGTGTCGGAGACGGTCAGCGTGTTGGCTTCCTCGTCGAAATCGATGGTGACCTCCAGTTCCGCGTCGGGATCCACGATATCGCGGTTGGTCAGCGCCTCGAACTGCATGCGGTGCAGGGCATCGGACGCGTTGGAGATCAGCTCGCGCAGGAATATCTCCCGCCGGGTGTAGAGCGATTTCGCCAGGATGTTGAGCAATTGCTGAACCTCTGTCTTGAATTCCAGGGATTCCATCTGTGGAACGGTAGTTTCTTCGTTCATAGCACCTCCTACGTTAAAATCATGCGTTTATATCAGTTTTCTGTTGAATGAACATTCTTACTATACCCAAGTCCCATTAGAATTGCATTAACGCGGGGGAGGCTCGCGCGGTGTCTTTTGGGCCCAGCGCGGTTCTCGGACGATCCAATTCATCATCACAAAGGAAAGCATGCTGAAGATTGCGCTGGTGGCGAAGAGGACGTTGTAGTTGAGGCCGGCTAACGCGGTGCCCAGCATCGGCGCGCTCAGTCCCGCGATCCCCGAGCTGGTGTTGGCAAGCCCCACGTAGGTGGGACGGCGTTCCAGTTCGCAGAACTCGACCACGACCATGAGACCGGAGACGTAGACGGCGCCGAAAGCGATGCCCTGAAGGAAGAACACCAGATAGTACCAGCGTGGATCAACCGCTATCCATGCGATGACGAAGCCCGCGCCGGCGCTCAAGGTGCCGAGAACGAGGTTGCGGATATGGCCGCCACGGTCGGCGAGGAAGCCGAAAGCCAGGTTGCTGATGGCTTGACCGACCAGCAGGATCAGTGTGTAGTCGCTCACGACGGCGTCGGGAATGCGCCACCGGTGCAGCGCGGCGACGGTCAGGAAGCCGTTGCCCATGGTCCCCAGGGCCAGCAGTGCGCGGGCAACAAGATAGTGGCGGAAGTTGTGATCCTCGCGCACGATGCCCGGCAGTTTGCGCAGGAAATCCCGATTGCTGCGGCGCGGCGCGGTCGCCGGTTGGACAGACTCGCGTGTCAGGGACAGGAAGATCCAGCTCACGGTGATCCCACCGGCTGCCAGCAGAAAGATGTACAGGAAGTCCGTGGGGAAGGAGTAGCGCGCCAGCAGATAGCGGCTGAAGCGGGTGCTCAGGGCCGCGGCGACGGCGCCCACGGCGCTGGTAAGCCCGAAGAACCGCCCCCGGCGTTCCACCGGAAACGTGCGCGCGATCAGGTCTTGCCACGCCGTCGCGACGATGCCGCCACCCAACACGTGCCACGTGATCGCCACCAAAAAGACGACCATGGCCCAGGTGGGACGACGAAGGGCCAGCAAGGGACTGAGCGCCGCGATCCAAAAGGGCAGCCGCTCCAGAAAAAAGCCGAGGTTCACGACGATGGGCTTCTTCCGTGCCAGCTGCTCCACCGCATTGGCCGTGAAGAGCTGCGGTAGGAACCATCCGCCCTGGACGACGACGGCCAGCAGACCCACCGGCAGTGGACTGTCGGTCAGTTTGCTTAAGAAGAGCGGCATGATCGTCGAGGTAGAAGCGAACCCAATCCCCAGCCAGAAGGCCGTCCCGTCCAGTAGATTGACCCAGAAATTCCACCGGTAATTCCGCTCAACCTCTGTGGCGATCTCAGCTTCGCTCCGTTGGAGGACCGGCTTGTCGAGTTGCAGGAGCCAACGGAGCCAGGGCCAGCGAATACGTGTATGCTTGTCTTTCTCTGTCATCAGGATTTCTTGGATACCTCGTCCGATGGATAGCGGTGCGATATGCTGCTGTGGTAATCATGCAATGGGTGTTCTAACATAGGACCGATGCTTGTCAAGCCCGCCTCGAATAAGAACACTTTCACCTTTCATCGCTCGTGGTAAAATGACAGGGTGCAGATATGATAATCAGACCTATGCTATAGGATATGTTAGAAAACTTCACTATGGAAAGAACTGAAATTTTGGATAAA
The DNA here is from genome assembly GCA_034437255.1 of Anaerolineae bacterium. Lineage (GTDB taxonomy): Bacteria > Chloroflexota > Anaerolineae > B4-G1 > SLSP01 > G713. The sequence continues at coordinate 23,423 of DAOTUH010000471.1, read as the reverse complement.
CCAAAGGTTATAACGGACGATTTAGCCGCCCTGATGGACGTGCTGCCGGAAGACATCCGGGCGATTCTCGACGAGTTGGGACGCCCCGATGATCTGCTGGAGGTCATTTTGGATCTGGGGCGGGTGCCCACGGCACGATACACGCAGGAAGAAGTCGTGCTCCGGGATTCGGAAGTGACCCGGGAGGAGATCGCCCACGTGGTCCAGCGTACGGGCGAGTTCGACGCCGATAATCGCGCCGGCATCACGCGCACGCTACACCGCATCGCGGCCATTCGCAACCGCAAGGGCGATATCGTGGGCTTGACGTGCCGCGTGGGACGCGCGGTCTACGGCACTATCGACATTGTCGAGGATCTGATCAACTTCGGGCGCAGCGTCCTCCTGTTGGGACGGCCGGCCGTCGGCAAGACGACGATGCTTCGGGAGGCCGCCCGCGTCCTGGCGGAGCGGAAGCGCGTGGTTATCGTGGATACCTCCAACGAGATCGCCGGTGATGGCGACATCCCCCATTCGGCCATTGGACGGGCCCGCCGCATGCAGGTGGCCATGCCCAAATTGCAACACGAGGTCATGATTGAGGCCGTGGAGAACCACAATCCCGAGGTCATCGTCATCGACGAGATTGGGCGTGAGCTGGAGGCGCTGGCGGCACGCACCATCGCCGAGCGCGGCGTGCAGCTGATCGCGACGGCGCACGGAAACACGTTGGACAATCTGCTGATGAACCCCACGCTCTCAGACCTGGTGGGGGGCATCGAGAGCGTCACCCTCTCCGACGAGGAGGCCCGTCGTCGCGGTACCCAGAAGACGGTGCTGGAGCGCCGCGCGCCGCCGACCTTCGATATCCTGGTCGAGATTCAGGATCGACAGCAGTTGATGGTCCATGAGAACGTCGCCGCCTCGGTGGATGCTTTGTTGCGAGGTAAGCCGCCCAACGCGGAGCTTCGCTACCGGGATGAAACGGGTAAAATCCACACCGGCGAGGTCGAGGCTGTTCGGGAGCAGGTGCGGGTAGAGACCGAATTGCCCGACGCCGTGGCCTCCTTTGAGGCGCACCCTCGGGAGCATGAGGAAGTCGCCCTCTTCCCCTTCGGGATCGCGCGCAACCGGTTGCGCCAGGCGGCGAGTGACTTACGCGTGCCGCTGCGCATCGTCGATGCGCTGAGCGCCGCCGAGGCCATGGTCACCACCAAGCACTACTACCGGCGACGTCCTAAGGTCGTCGTCGAGGCGGAGCGCCGGGAGATGCCGATCTACGTGCTGCGCGCTAACACCGCTGCGCAGATGGAATCGTTCCTCTCGGACCTCTTCCGGCTGGGGGAAGCGGAGGACGCGGCTTTCTCTCGCGCCATGCGGGAGACCGAGGAAGCCATCCGGCGCGTCATTCATACCAAAGGTGCCATTGATCTCTCGCCGCAGAGCTCCTACATCCGCCGTTATCAACATCAGATGGCTGAGGCGGCGAGACTGGAGTCCAAATCCTACGGCAAAGAGCCGTACCGGCACGTACGTATCGTCAACCGTGGAGAGCAGGCGTGACGCAGGAGGCCTCCGGCATGCTTGTCACCTTAGAAGGGCCGGAAGGCAGCGGAAAAACCACCCAGGTGCGATTATTGGCTGCCTGGCTAGAGGAACGAGGATATGCTGTGGTGCGGACGCGGGAGCCAGGTGGTACCTCCATCGGGGAGCAGATCCGCACGCTGCTTCATGACCCCGCGCATACCGAGATGGAGGCCCGCGCGGAGATCCTGCTCTACTCGGCCTCCCGGGCGCAGCTGGTGGCAGAGGTGATCCGGCCGGCGCTGCGGGCCGGCAAGATTGTGCTTTGTGATCGCTATCTTGACAGCACCTATGCCTATCAGGGCTATGGGCGCGGCTTGCCCCTGGAGGCGCTGCGAGAAATCACCCAGTTCGCTACCGGCGGTCTGAAGCCCGACGTGACGTTCTATCTCGATATTGAGGTCGAACTGGGGCTTCGGCGTCGCACGGTGGGCGGCGAGGAGATGAATCGCCTGGACCGCGAGACGTTGGCCTTTCATCGTCGCGTGCGCCAGGGGTATCTGGCCCTTATCGCCGCAGAGCCGGAGCGGTGGGTGACCCTTGATGCCTCCGGCGCCGTGGAAGACGTCCACACACGATTGCGGGACGCCTTTGCTGCCAGGTTCGCTCAACGTTCCGGTTTATCAAGCAGAACCAGTTGATTTATTCGCCGACGTTTATTCATTATGGGTCTTCAGGATTTCGCCGGGTCGAAGCGAGATATTAACCACAGACTTCATAAATTCATACAGAAAACTAAAAATCTGTGAAAATCTGCGTAATCTGTGGAGAAAATTAAACTCGCTTTTTAGTCACCCGGCGAAATCCAAGAGAGCCTTCATTATGTAAGGGGAAAACATGAACCCGGAGACGCCCACGTTGTTAGACGCTGCTCATGCCTTAATCGAAGGCGTGCCGAGGTTGGCCCGCTTGATGCGCCAGGATCTTCGCCGGCACAGTGCGGGCCTGTTTACCGAGCCCCAGTTCCGCGTGATGGCTGTCCTCTACCGGGAGGGCGAGCAGTGTCTCTCAGGTTTGGCCGATTATCAGGGTGTCTCTCTTCCCACCATGTCCAAACTTATCCAGGGCCTGGAGTCTCGGGATTTGATAGGCCGAGAGCGGGATTCTGAAGATCGCCGGCGCGTGTTGCTCTCGCTCACGTCCGAGGGTGTGACCGCCTACGAAGCGCTTTTGAGCTGCACTGAAACGCACATCGTCGATTGGATCAACGAGATGACGCCGGAGCAACGCGGGGAGCTGGTGCGGTCCTTTGACACGGTCATGGAGATGTTCGCTCAGGTCGATTTGGACACTTTTTACGCGCATCATGAGTGCTGTCACTGATTCTGAGGATTTCGATAGGCTGCCGGAGAGGTCTTGGATATGATCAAGGTCGCAGTTGCACAGATGGATCCGAAATTGGAGGAGACCGACGCGAACCGGGCCCGCATCGCGGAGCTCTTTGCGGAAGCCGTAGCCGAAGGTGCCCGGCTGATTGTCTTTCCTGAGTGCGCCACGTCGGGATACGGCTTTGCCGACGTCGAGACAGCGCGCCTTTCAGCAGAACCCATTCCTGGTCCCACCACAGAGATGCTGAGCAAACTCTGCGCTGAGACCGGTGCGTTTGCGATCGTGGGGCTCCTGGAGCGGGAAGGGGAGGCCGTCTACAACTCGGCCGTGCTCGTGGGACCGGAGGGCCTGGTGGGCACATACCGCAAGGCGCACCTTCCACTGCTGGGCGTCGACCGGTTCACGGCGCCAGGCGATACCGGCTTTCGCGTTTGGGAGACGGGCCTGGGGCGTATCGGCATCGCCATCTGCTATGACTTGCGCTTTCCGGAGGCAATGCGCGCGCTGGCCCTCGCGGGCGCCGACATCGTCGCGCTGCCCACCAACTGGCCCGATGGCTCGCAGAACGCGCCGGAGTTCGTGACGCGGACGCGCGCGTTGGAGAACCGCGTCTTTCTCCTCGCCTGCAATCGGTGCGGGGAGGAGGGCGGATTTTGGTTCTTCGGGCACAGCCAGATCACCGATCCGGGCGGCAAGGTGTTGGCGGAAGCCGGCGCCGACGAGGAAATCTGCTACGCCAGGATCGATCCGACGGAGGCACGTGAAAAGCGCATCGTGCTGCGCCCCGGCGAGTTCGAGTTGGATACAGTAGGAGACCGCCGTCCTGATCTTTATGGGCTATTGACCAAGTCATAACGACGACGAGTCGGGCCTGTAAAAGGCCCGGCTTTTTTATGTCGAATCGGGCTCACCAATCCGTTCAATCCGGCGCATTTTCTCGCGTCCGTTGATATGATCGATCGCAGGAGGTAACCACAGATGGGAAGACAACGATTTCTGGATAGATTGACCGATCCCGGCGTCTTGATCGCCGACGGCGCGACCGGGACCATGCTGCAGGCCACCGGTTTGCCCGCCGGAGCGGCGCCGGAGCGCTGGAATCTGGAGAATCCCGACGCGGTCAGGCATTTGCATTGCAGCTACATAGACGCGGGCGCTGACCTAATCCTCACCAACACCTTTGGCGGTAGCCGTGTCCGTCTCCAGCGCAAGGGCCTGGGAGAGAAGACACACGAGATCAACCGGGTGGCGGCGCGGTTGGCGCGAGAGGTCGCGGGCGATGCCGTGATCGTCCTGGGTGATATGGGCCCGACCGGCGAGATGCTGGAACCACTGGGCACGCTGGCCTACGAGGATGCGGTCGCGGCTTTCGCGGAGCAGGCCGGCGCGCTGACCGAGGGCGGTGCCGACGCGATCCTCATCGAGACCATGAGCGATCTGAACGAGGCGAAGGCCGCGGTCAAGGGCGCGAAGCAGGCGACAACGCTGCCTGTGCTCGTGACCATGAGCTTCGACACCAAGGGCCGCACCATGATGGGCGTCAAGCCGGAGCGAGCCGCCAAGACGCTGTGGGCCCTGGACGTCGCCGTGATGGGCGCGAACTGCGGGCGGACGCTCAGCGAGACCCTGGACGCCATTCGAGCCATGCGGGAGACCGTGCCCCACGCCACGCTGATGGCGAAGCCCAACGCCGGCCTCCCGCACACCGAAGATGGCACCCAGGTCTATGACGTGACCCCGGCGGTGATGGTTGAGTACGCGCTCAAATTCGCCGAGCTGGGCGTCAAGATCTTCGGCGGATGCTGCGGCAGCACGCCCGAGCACATTCGAGCCGTGGACGCCGCTTTGGATGCCTATCACTGATATTGCAGCGAATTGGCAAACGCAAAGGAGTCTAGCATGAAGACCGATAAGCAGCACCTTATTACTGATATGGATGGTGTGTTGATCAGCGGGCGCAAGCCTGTGCCTGGTGCAGCCGAGTTTATCGAAATGTTGAGAGAGCGAGATGTTGAGTACCTGGTGCTCACCAACAATCCTGTCTACACCCCCCGCGATCTCTCCCATCGCCTCTCGACGCTGGGATTAGATATCCCGGAGGAGCGTCTGTTCACGTCTGCCATGGCGACGGCACGTTTTCTGCAGACGCAGCGTCCCGGAGGAACGGCCTTTGTGATCGGTGAGAGCGGGCTGACAGAAGCCATCCACGGCGTAGGCTACGTCATCACCGAAGTCGATCCGGATTATGTCGTGCTGGGGGAGACCACCACGTATAACCTGAATCATATCACCAAGGCCATTCGGCTGATCGATGCGGGGGCTCGCTTCATCGCGACCAACCCCGATCCCTCCGGTCCCACCGACGAGGGCTTGGTCCCCGCCTGCGGCGCCATGGCAGCCCTTATCGAGAAGGCCAGCGGCGTCAGCCCCTTTTTTGTAGGAAAGCCTAATCCGTTGATGATGCGCTCGGCGCTGAACTACCTCGACGTCCACTCGGAGGACACGGTGATGGTGGGCGACCGCATGGACACCGACATCGTCGCCGGCGTCGAGAGCGGCATGGAGACGATCCTGGCGCTCACCGGCGTCACGGACCGAGAGGACGTGGAGGGCTTTCCCTACCGGCCCACGCATATCGTGGAATCCGTCGCCGACATCGAGATCTGATACCGCAGTTGTATCCGTTTAATGTTTTGATAGGTGCGACGCACTTAGGAATGCACATGCTACTGAATCTTCATGAACGACGCAAGAAGACTCTGGTATCATGGACTTGAGTTCGAAAGTGCGTTGCACCTGTCGTCTGCTCACAAAACTAAACGATTACCCGCAGTGAAACCTGGTGGATCTATGACTCGCGCCGTACAATTTCTTGTGGCTGGATTGGTGCTGTTGACCGTGAGCTGCGCCACCCTGGCACCGTTTTTTCAGGACTCGGATTTGAGTCCCGCCAGCACGCCGACGCCCCAGCTCCAGGGCATCAGTCGCGCGTTCCCCTATCCGGCTGGCACCCGCGCCACGTCGCCGGATTGGACAGTCGAGGCGCTGGAATTCCTGCGCGGCGAGCAGGCCTGGGAGCGGCTGCGCGCTGCAAATATGTTCAACGAGCCGCCGCCTGAAGGCCAGGCGTATGTGCTGCTCAAACTCGCTGTCAAGTCTGCGACCCTTGGTCTGGAGGAATACCATCTCCAGCTCTTCATGACCGGGGATGAGGGCCTAGTATACCGTGGTTTTCCTGCGACGCCGCCGAAACCCCGATTGGAATACGATTTCCGGCCGACGGAAAAGAAGACAGGATGGCGTGCTTTCCTGATCCGCGAAGGTGAATCGAACCTGCTGTTGGGGTTTCGCTCCTCGTATGATATAGACGCTCCGAATCACTACCTGGCATTAGAAGACGAGGCCCGCATCTTCGTCGATATGGCGCTGGACGAGATCGAACCCACGGACCTGGGCACCGTGTCCGCGTGGCCTGCGCCTCTGGGCGACACCGTAACCACGGAGGATTGGCAGGTCACCATCGAGCGCGTGCTCTGGGACGAAGCGGCCTGGAACGCGCTGCTGGAGGCCAATCAGTTCAACGATCCGCCGCCCGAAAACCGACGCTATCTCCTGGCGCGAATTCGCGTGCGTTACATCGGCATGACCGAAGGGCCGGAGCTTATCGGCGGATACGATTTCAGCGTGACGGGAGGTGACGAGAAGGTCTTCGATCCACCTGCGCTTGTCGAGCCTAAACCGGTGTTGAATGTCTATCTCTTCCCCGGGGGCACATTTACCGGCTGGCTTGCGATGGAGACGGATCGTTTCGTCGAAACCCCAGTTCTCATTTTTGACCCTTCCTATAAAGACTCTGAGGTGCGTTATCTGGACCTGAACGCGCCTTGATACTTCTCTCTGACAACACGTGCAAGACTTGGAGCCGGTGCGCTCCCTCAAAGAGAATGCTTGTGAAAGTCTTGCGTTTTTGATAAGGTATTGCTATAGCATCGCACGAGCGGACTATCAGCATCTTTCACAGGTATTGAGGAGGCGTCGCTATGGGAAAATCTCCTTGGCTCCGCGATCGCGCTTTGCGCTGGCTGTTTGTGCTCCTCGTGGCACTCGTCCTGGTCGGGTGCCGGAACCGGGGCGACTGTGATGCGCCGGCCGGTCCCGACGTGGATTGGCACGGGTGTGATAAGAGTGGTGCGGATCTATCCGGCGCTGATCTAAAACGTGCCAACCTGTTACATACGAACCTGAGCAACGCCAACCTCAGCAAGGCAACTCTCACTGACGCGGAGTTGAACACGGCTAACCTTACCGGCGCCAATTTGACCGAGGCGATTTTGCGAAAGGCTGAATTGGACGATGTGCGGCTAAATGGCGCGAACCTGACCAGGGCCGACTTTGAGGACGCGGATCTAAACGGAGCGAGTCTTACTGGCGTAACGATAGCGGAGACTAACTTCCGTAGGGCCAATTTAAGTCGCGCCAATCTTCAGGGTGTTGATGCGACGAATGTGAACTTTGAACTCGCCTATCTAGCTGGCACAAGCCTGACGGATACGCAGATTGATGACAAATGGCGGCTCGTCAGCGAGATCCTTTCCGCTGAACAGGCTGACCGGGATCTAAGTGGAAAAGACCTCAGCAACGCAGATTTGAGTCAGGCACAGCTACACGGCGCTAATCTTCGTGAGACAAATCTCAAGGGTACGGATCTGACCGGTGCCAACTTGAACCAGGCTGCGTTCCATGAAGCCGAGGTGAACGCTGCCACGGTGATGGACAACAAGTGGCACACGGTTTGGGAGATCGTCACGGAGGGGGCCGAGGGACGGGATTTAAAGGGTCAGAACTTGAGCAACGCGAATTTGACCGGCGCCAACCTGAAGGATGCCAATCTGGAGAGCGCGAACCTGGAAAACACCAACCTCATGGGGGCCGACCTCACCGGCGCCAATTTGAACGGCGCGATCCTGCGGGGCACCCAGTTCGACGACGCGACGAAATTTCCGGACAAATGGCGACTGGTGATAGACCTCATCACCAACGGCGGCGTGGAGCGCGATCTGCGCAACCGGGATCTCAGCGGCGCTTTCCTGGAAGGCGTTGATTTCAGCCGGGCCCAATTTCAAAACGCGGATTTGCAGAATGCCAACTTAAAAAAAGCCAATCTCTCCGGCGCGGACCTGACGAAGACGGATCTTCGAGGGACCAACCTTGAAGAGACAAACCTGAACCGTGCTATTTTCTTTGCAACCGAAATGGACGACGAGACGAACATAAATGGCAAATGGCGCCGGGTGCGTGATATTCTTACCCGCAACGCGCCGGATGCGGAGCTGAGTGGCACAGATCTGGCCCAGGCCTATCTTCAGAATGTGAATTTCAGCGGTGCGAATCTCCAGGCTGCAAATCTGAGCGGCGCGGATCTCAAAGGCGCGAATCTGAACGACGCAAACCTTGCGCTCGCAAATCTGACCAACGCTCATCTCCGCGAGGCCGATCTCCGCGAGGCCAATCTTGCCCATGCAGGGTTGAGTGGTGCAGATTTGTGGTTCGCCGATCTAACGAATGCGACTTTAGACTACGCTAACCTGCGCGATGCCAAGATTCACGACGACACGACGATCATCTCGGACAAATGGTGGCTGGTCTGGGACCTACTCACTAAAGGTGGCGCAGATCGGGACCTTGATGGGCTGGATTTCTCGCACGCTGACCTGGCGCATGCCGATCTGCGCAACTGTCGCTTTCCCAACACCACACTCATCGGCACGAATCTGCAGCACGCGGATCTCTCCGGCGCCGATCTTCGTCTGGCTGATCTGACCGGCGCGCAACTGCAGTGGGCGAACTTCCAGGGCGTTCAGATGGACGAGACGACGCAAATCGCCAATAAATGGCGTGAGGTCTGGAATCTCGTCAATCGCGCGGAGGAACGCGAGAACCTGAACGGCGTCGATTTTAGTTACGCCAATCTCACAGGGCTCGATCTGACCGGTCAGCACCTTATCGGGGCGAACCTGACGCACGCTGTCTTGAAAGAGACCAGGATCATCAGCGCCAACGTCAGCGGCGCAGACTTTTCGTGGGCCGATTTGCGCGATATGCAGTTGAACGATGCGACGGTGATCGCGGCCAAGTGGCGCCTCGTCTGGCAGCTTGTCAATGGCAATGTTGGTGACAGGACAAATTTCTCGAACGTCGATCTCAACCGTGCCTTCTTGGGAGGGGTCAATATGAGCGGTTTCAATTTGACCGGGGCCGAGTTTGGAGCGTCCGATCTTAGCAACGCGGATCTTAGCAACGCCACCCTGGAGAACACCAATCTGAGTGGCGCGAATCTGACCAACGCCAACTTGGAGGGCGCTAACTTGAAGGGCGCCAACCTCACGGACGCCAATCTGAGCGGAGCGCAGTTGAAAGACGCCACCATGCCCGATGGCAGTAAACACAAAGAATAGGGATCGGATTTCTCTCAGAAATCCGATGTCTGGCCAACGGCGGGAAGTTGACAGGGCACCACCTTTGCAGCATAATGCCTCTATGCATAAATACACGTTTTTGATATTAGGGTTGCTCATCGTGCTGGCGGGTTGCGAGACGCTCTCGGACCCCGCCGAGTTGCTCCCGATGCTGACTTCACCCACGCCGTCCCCATCACCCACCGCGACGTCGACGCCCACCGCCACGGTGACCCCGACCGCCACGTCCACGCCGACTCCGACGCCGACCCCCACGCCGAGGCCGGAGGAGCTCCTCGGCGAGGCCGAACGCGCCTACGAGGTCGGCGATTGGGCGCGCGCGGAGACGTTGTACCAGCGTCTTATGCCGCTCTCGTCCATCAGCCAGGAGCAGGCGCAGCGGACGGCGCTGGGCCTCGGCAAAACATTGATCGCCCGTGACGCGCTTACGCAAGGCATTGCGCTGCTGGAAGATCTGGCGGCGAACGTCACGCAGCCTTCCCTGCTGGCCGAAGTCAACGTGCGCCTTGGGGACGCGCTGCTAGACATCGGTGAGCCGGCGGAGGCCGCCGCGCATTACGAGACCGCATTAGACGTACGGCCGGTGCTCGCGCCCTATGCCCAGGAATGGATCGGTGACGCCTACGTTGCCACCGGCGTTTACACGTCGGCGCTGGATGCGTATACCGAGGCCTTCGCACTGGCCGACACCGCCGGTCGCCAGGTCTATCTCCTGGAGAAAATCGGCCTGACGCACGCCGCGCGCGGCGTTTACGACGAAACCCTCGCTGCCTATGAGGCGATTCTCGACATTGCCCGCATTCCGTCGTACCGGGCGCGCATCATCTATCAGGTTGCCGAGACGGCGCGCGTCTTCGGCGACACGCAGGAAGCTTTCCGGCGCTATCAGGAGATCGTGACGGCGTACCCGAGGACGCCGCAGGCCTACGAGGCGCTGGTGCAGTTGGTCGAAGCCGGCGTCCCGGTCGATGAGCTGCTGCGCGGCAAGATCGATTATTACGCCGAGGTCTACGGTCCCGCCGTGGCGGCTTTCTACCGTCACATCGAAGCCAATCCCGATCACACTGGTGAGGCGCATTACTACGCCGGGCTCTCCTTTCTGGAGGCGGGTAGTCCGGAGCTGGCCCTCTCTGAGTTTGAGACGTTGATCGAGACGCATCCCGGTGACGCTTACTGGGGCAGCGCGTGGATTGGCAAGGCCGAGGCCCTGGTGGATCTGGGCCGTGTCGAGGAGGCGCTGACGGCCTACCGTCAGCTGCCCGCGTCGCTGCCTGACCATCCCCGCGCGGCGGAGGCGCTCTGGGAGGCGGCGGAGTTGCTGGAGCGGCAGGGACGCCTGGAGGACGCAGCGGCGGCGTTTGTGGATCTGGCGTCGCGCTATCCCGACGATGGGGGGGCGCCCGATGCCCGTTTCCAGGCTGGCCTGGCTCGCTATCGCACCGGCGCGCCGGAAGACGCCATCGCCGCCTGGGAGGAACTGCTCCGCTGGTATCCCACCGGCGACAAGGCGCTGGGCGCACAGTTCTGGATCGGCAAGACGTACCTGGAGCGCGGCAACGAGATCAGCGGGACGACCCACCTCAGTCGCACCGTAGTGGCTGATCCCTGGGACTACTACGGCCTGCGGGCGGCGGATCTGCTGGCGGGCCATGCGCCACTGGCGGCTTTGGGGATAGGCGCCGATCTGTTGCCCTGTGGGAGCGCGACGGAGCAGGCCGCAACAGTGGCGTGGCTTGAAGATTGGATGATGACAGAGGCTGACCCGGCGCCGGATTTGAACCTCCCGCCGGAGGCGCTGTTGAGCGATCCCCGGTTGGAACGGGGGCTGGCCCTCCTCAAACTGGGACACTTCGACGAGGGTCGCGCCGAGTTGGAGGCACTACGGTCGGCCTACGAGGACGATGCGTGGGCCCAGTATCACCTGGCGCTTATCTTCCGCGAGGCCGGCCTCTACCGCTCGTCGATCTTAGCGGCGGCGACGGTCTGGCGACACTCGCCTGCCGCAACGGTGGACGAGTTGCCGCGCTTCCTGGGCTGCTTGCTCTATCCTACCTATTTTGACGATCTCATCGAAGAGGAAGCGGAGGAGTTTGGCTTCGCGCTGCCGGTGCTCTACGCGCTGTTACGACAAGAGAGCCTCTTCGAGGGCTTCGCCACGTCCTACGCAGCCGCGCATGGCTTGATGCAAGTCATCCCGCCGACGGGAGCCGAGATCGCCGAGGCGTTGGATTGGCCGCCGGCCTACGAGACCCCCGATCTCTACCGCCCCATGGTCAGCGTCCGGTTCGGCACGTGGTACTTGGCCCAACAGCGGGATCGCTTCGCGGGCGAGCTCTACCCGGCGCTGGCGGGCTATAACGGCGGACCGGGGAACGCCGCACGGTGGTGGGACGCGGCCGGCCAGGATCGAGACCTCTTCGTGGAACTTATCGGCTTTCGGGAGACGCGCGCCTACGTCGAGCGCATCACCGAACACTACGCCAAGTATCGCTGGCTCTACACCGCGCGTTAAAACGGTGCCCTAAGGGGTCTGTAAAGATATAAGCTCCCGAATTTCCCTGGGAAAATACGGTAAAACTCGGGAAGTTAATCTTTTACGAACCCTAAGCGAAAAAGCCCGTTGAAAACGGTCCCTTGACCGCCCCCAACAGGCCTTTCGCCCCTGCCCCTTGCCCCCTGCCCCTTGTACCCTACATGTAATCCGGCATCTCCTTCTCCTCTTCCGGCTGTGCTCGCAGATAGGTCAAGGTCATCTCTTTCAACTTCTGAATGTGCTCAGCCTTGATATCATCCATGCGGAAGCGCCAAGACCAGTTGCCACTCGATTTACCCGGCGTGTTCATGCGGGCTTCACTTCCCAATCCCAGCACATCCTGCAGGGGGAGCACGGCTGTGTCGGCAATAGATCGATACGCCATGCGCGCTAGCGCCCAGTTGATCTCCTCATCTGTTGGGCCGAGGTACGTGCTGATAAACTCCTTCTCTTCGCTGTCATTGAGGCTCTGGTACCACCCCACAGTTGTGTCGTTGTCGTGGGTGCCCGTGTAAACGACAACGTTACGCCTGTAATTGTGGGGAAGATAAGGATTGCGGGCGTCTGCAGCAAAGGCGAACTGCAGGATGTTCATCCCTGGTAGATCGAAGGCGTCGCGCAATTCTCTGACCTCTTCGGTGATAAAGCCTAAGTCCTCGGCGATGATGGGCAATTCTCCCAGCGCCCATTTGACAGTGTGGAAGAACGCTTCGCCGGGTCCTTTGACCCAGTGACCGTTGATGGCGGTCGGTTCCCCGGCGGGAATCTCCCAGTAGGCCTCGAAGCCCCGGAAATGATCCAGCCGTGCGATATCCACCGTCTTGAAGGTCTGCTCGAAGCGCTCAATCCACCAGTGATAATTATCCTCAGCCATCACGTCCCAGCGATAGAGTGGATTTCCCCATAACTGACCCGTGGGGCTGAAATAATCGGGCGGCACGCCCGCCACGGCGGTAGGCAAGAAATCCTCATCCAGTTTGAAACGGTCGGGGTTGGCCCAGACCTCGGCGCTGTCGTAGGCGACGAAGATAGGAATGTCGCCGATGATCTGCAGGTCTTGCTCATTCACGTAAGTTTTGAGGGCTTCCCATTGACGGAAGAAACAATACTGGAAGTACCGGTGCGCGAAAATTGGTTCGCTCAGCCGATCTCGCCATTCGTCTAGCGCCTCAGAATCACGGGACGCCAGTTCCCATTCCCACGTGTTCCAGACAGCACCACCGTGGGCGTCCTTCAGGGCCATGAAAAGCGCGAAATCGTCCAGCCAGTGGGCGTTATTGGAGCAGAAATCTTCGAAGTCAGCCCAGCGCTCCTCGGGGTGTCGCTGGCGGAAGTTGCGGGCGGCGCGGTTCAACACGGCGTATTTGAACGAGATCACAGGCCCGTAGTCCACATGGGTTTCTGGAAACATCGGTGCTTCGTCCAGGTCGGCGCCGTCGATATCGCCGTGCTCCTGCAAGGCTTCCAAATTGATCAGCAAGGGATTGCCGGCGAAGGCCGAGAAGCATTGATACGGCGAATCTCCGTACCCCGTGGGGCCCAGCGGCAGAATCTGCCACAGCGATTGACCGCTCTCGACCAAGATGTCGGCAAACTCATACGCTGAGTCTCCCAGATCTCCGATACCGAAGCGGCTCGGCAACGACGTGGGATGTAATAAAATGCCTGCAGCGCGTGGAAAGTGCATGGTTTCCTCCTCGTGGCAAAGTATACGAATAGTATAACGCAATCCAAAGGTAGGGCAAGCAAGCGTTTGCCGGGGTAAACAAAGCCGTTCCAGAGCGGCCGGCCTGAAAAACCTTTTCGATACCCAGAAACGACCATCGTCTTTCATCTTTTCTCTATGTAAAAAATTGGTTGACTTCAGAGGGGGGCAGGGTATAATGCATGCGTGTATGTCAAATGATAAATCGTTCAGGATAGAAGCGCTGGTTAGCTCATTACACCAAGCTCGAGCGCTTCTTTTTATGTTGCACTTTAAATAGTCCAGGGGGCAAAATGGCGCGTGATGGAATGATGACAGAAGCACGGACGTTCAAGAAGCTGCGTATCCGACTCGCTTCTCCAGATGATATCGAATCCTGGTCCTATGGTGAGGTGACCAAGCCAGAAACAATCAACTATCGTCGGCTCCGCCCAGAAAAAGATGGGCTTTTTTGTGAGGCAATCTTTGGCCCTACCCGTGATTACCAATGTTATTGTGGCAAGTATAAGGGTATTCGCTATCGGGGGATCATCTGTGATAAATGTGGTGTAGAAGTGACACGCTCCGCTGTGCGGCGTGAGCGCATGGGACACATTACGCTCGCCGCACCGGTGGCGCACATCTGGTACACGCGCCGGGTGCCCAGTCACCTGAGCGTTCTCCTTAACATTAGCAAGCGCAATCTCGACCGCGTGCTCTACTTTGCGCAGTATATTGTGACCGACGTTGACGAGGAGTCCCGGCAACGCGCGCTTACGCGGCTTGAGGAGCAGGAGAAAGAACGCTCTGACCTGCTGCGGCACGCCGCTGAGCGGCACATCGAAGAGCTCGAGGGTCGGCTGGTAGCGACCAAGGAGTCCCAGGAAACTGGGCGCGAGGCGCTGACTGCCGAATTCGAACAGGAACTCAACCGGCGCACCGACGAGATCACAGGTGCGGCCCGGACGTTGCAGGATCGCCTGGAAGGCATGATGGGCCGCGAGGTCTCTGATGCCATCGTCTTCACACCGACGGATACCGTGATTGTTGAGAGCGGTGAGGACGTGACGCGCGATCACTACGCCAAGCTCAACGTCGTGGCAACGGACGCTATTGAGGCATTGGAGCGTGAGATCAACGGGCGGAAAGAAGCGGCGTTAGCAGAACTGGAAGCCGAGGCGGAAGCCACTGATAAGACCGAGCTGATTCAGACGCAGATCGAGCGTGTGCGCGAGGAGCTTCGCGACAAGCTCCAGACCATCGAGACGCGGTACGATGCCGAGCGCGAGGAGCTGCTCAATCTGCAGATGATGCAGTTCTTCAATGAGGCACGCTACCGCGAGTTGCGCCAGAAGTGGGGCCAGGTCTTCAGCGCCGGCATGGGCGCAGAAGCGATTTACGCGATTCTGCGCAACCTGGATCTGAATTCACTGGCCGAATCGCTCTGGCATGAAGTGCGTTACGGGACGTCGAAGACGCGTCGCAAGCGCGCCACCCGGCGCCTGCGCGTTGTAGAAGCCCTGCGGAAGAGCGACAACCGTTCCGAGTGGATGGTCCTCACGGTGCTGCCCGTGTTGCCGCCTGAACTGCGGCCCATGGTGCAGCTGGACGGTGGCCGGTTTGCAGCGTCGGACCTCAACGACCTCTACCGCCGCGTCATCAACCGCAATAATCGCCTGAAACGCCTGTTGGATCTGGGCGCTCCAGAGGTCATCATCCACAACGAGAAGCGCATGTTGCAGGAATCGGTGGACAGCCTCATCGACAACAGCCAGCGTGGCAAGGCCATGAGCCGCCGAGGACGCCGACCGCTCAAGTCGCTCAGCGACATGCTCAAGGGCAAGAAAGGACGCTTCCGCCGCAATTTGCTTGGCAAGCGCGTGGACTACTCCGGACGCTCCGTCATCGTCGTCGGGCCAGACCTGGAGATGCACCAATGCGGCCTGCCCAAGACCATGGCGCTGGAGCTCTATCGGCCTTTCGTCATTCAGAAGCTGGTGGAATACAACTACGCGACGAACGTGAAAGCGGCCAAGCGTCTCATCGAGCGCCAACGTCCCGAGGTCTGGGAGGTATTGGAAGAGGTCATTGAGGATCGTCCGGTGCTGCTGAACCGCGCGCCGACACTTCACCGCCTGGGTATCCAGGCCTTCGAGCCTGTGCTGGTTGAGGGTAAGGCGATTCATCTGCATCCACTGGTCTGTGCGGCGTTCAACGCGGACTTCGACGGTGACCAAATGGCCGTTCACCTGCCGCTCTCCCGCAAGGCCGTCGAGGAGGCGCGGACGCTGATGCTGGCCTCGAAGAACGTGCTCAAGCCCGCCGACGGACAGCCAATCATTGGCCCCTCCAAGGACATGTGCATGGGCATCTACTACCTGACCATGAAAGGACGCCATACCGGTGACGACGCCGTTCGATCCTTCGTCGATCTGGACGAGGTCGAGTCGGCCTATGCTTTGGGTCAGGTGAAGATTCATGATTCGATCCGTCTTGCGCGCGTCCATGCGTCTGAACCTATGGAAGCGGAAGAACCAGAAGAGACGGAGGAGATAGAGGTCGAAACCGAGGGCAGCAGCGAAGAGGCCACGGCGGTTTCACCGCCGGTCACGGAATTGCCATCGGAGCCGATCCTGACGACGGTGGGACGCGCGATCTTCAACGGCATCGTGCCTCCCGACATGCGATATATTAACCGTCCTCTGAACAAGGGTGAGCTCAATGATCTTATCGGCGAATGCTATCGCCGGTTGGGGCGCGCGGTCACGGTGCAGTTTGCCGATGATATCAAGGCCTTGGGCTTCAAATACGCCACGGTTTCGGGCGTGACCATTTCTATCTACGACTTGACCGTGCCCAAAGAGCGACAGGTGCTCATGAATCAGGCCTCGCAAGAGGTCGCCGAGATCGAGCGCCAGTACCGGCGCGGTCTGCTGACCGAGGAAGAGCAGTACAATCGCATCATCGAAATCTGGTCCCGCGTCCGCGAGGAGGTCGCCGAGGTCGTCGCCGGCAGCATGGATCCCTACGGGCCCATCGCCGTGATGGCGAATTCCGGCGCGTCCAAGGGCGGATTCGGCCCGATTTCGCAGCTCGCCGGTATGCGTGGCTTGATGGCCGATCCTTCGGGCCGGATCATCCCCCTGCCCATCCGTTCTAACCTACGCGAGGGTCTATCTGCGCTGGAGTACTTTATCTCTACGCACGGTTCTCGCAAGGGCCTGGCGGATACCGCGTTACGCACCGCCGACGCCGGCTATCTGACGCGGCGCCTGGTGGATAGCGTACAGGACGTCTTGATCAACGCCGAAGACTGTGGCACCCGGCAGGGCTTCTGGGTCCGCCGTGAGGACGACATCGGTGGGCAGAACATAGGGGAACGGATTGTGGGGCGATACGCCGCGTCCCCTGTGGTTCACCCGGAGACAGGCGAGATCATCGTGGATCGAAATGAGGAGATCAATGAGAATAAGGTCAGTCAGATCGACGAAGCGGGGGTTGAGGAAGTGTTAGTTCGCTCGCCGCTCACCTGCGAGCTCCGCTACGGCATCTGCGGCAAGTGCTACGGGCGCGACATGGGCCGAGGCGCCTCCGTCAGCGTTGGATTGCCGGTGGGCATCATCGCTGCGCAGTCCATCGGAGAGCCGGGCACGCAGCTGACGCTGCGGACGTTCCACACCGGTGGTCAGGCACAATCTGCGGGTGACATCACCAGTGGTTTGCCCCGCGTCGAGGAGCTGTTAGAGGCACGCAAGAGCCCCAAAGGTGAGGCTGAGATCAGCGACATCGGCGGCGTCGTGCACCTCCTGCGTGAGGGCGATGTGACCTACGTGCAAGTCGTCAACAGTCACACGGAAGAAGCGCACCACACGGTTCCCGAGGATTGGGAGATCTTCGTTGAGGACGGAGACAAGGTCAAGGAGTTCGATATCTTTGCCCGCAATCACGATACGAACGAAGATGTCCGCGCCACGGCTGATGGTTACGTCCGCCGTGAAGGCCGGGAGATCACTCACGTTTACGACGTAATCGAAGATCGGGAATACGAGCTGAATCCCTCCGCGCGGCTGCTGGTCGCCGAGGGCGAGAAGATTTCGGCCGGCAGCCAGCTCTACGAAGGTGTGGCTAACCCACATCGTATCCTGCAAGTTCAGGGACGTGGGGCCGTGCAGCGCCATCTCCTGAGCGAGGTGCAGCAGGTCTACCGCTCCCAGGGCGTGAACATCAGCGACAAGCACTTCGAGATCGTCATCCGCCGTATGCTGAGCAAGGTCCTTTTGACCGAGGCTGGCGACACGGAGTTCTTGCCCGGCGATCTTATCGAGCGCATGGAACTTGAGGCGACCAACCGGAGCATCGTGCGGCAGGGCGGCAAACCGGCCCGCGCCCGTCAGGTGCTGCTCGGTCTTACCAAAGCAGCGCTCAACTCCGAATCCTTCCTCTCGGCGGCGTCCTTCCAGCACACCATCAAGATCCTGTCCAGGGCCGCGGTCGAGGGCAATGAAGATCCGCTGTACGGCCTCAAGGAAAACATCATGATCGGCAAGCTGATTCCGGCCGGCACGGGCTACCGGGGCGATATTGAAGGCTCGGACGGTCCCATCGACGAGTTCGAGGGTGTCAGCATCGAGAAAGAATTGCCCAAGGGCACGTTGTTGGCCGAGGAGGAAGAGGAAGAGACGGATTCTTTGCTGATTCCCGATCTGCCATAGAAAGCAGGTCGTAATCTTCTCTGTTTGATATAGCCTATCAGGGGCGCCAGTCTAACTGGCGCCCCTTTTTGCAACTTTCTCACGTTACTTGCGTACGTTAGGTATAGGATGGAGATAGAACAGGAACAAGAGCAAGCGCTGATTGCAGCGGCGCGTGACGGCGATCATGATGCCATCACGCGACTCATAGAGGAATACGAGCGCGTGGTCTACGTCGTTTGTTATCGGATGTTGGGCAACGCGCAAGATGCGGAGGACGCCGCGCAGGAAGCCTTTGTCAGGGCTTTTAACAACCTTGACTCGTTTGATTTGGGACGGCCTTTGCGTCCCTGGCTTCTGCGCGTGACGTCGAATCTCTGCATCGACCGGTTGCGGCGCCGCAAGCCCACGCTCTCCCTGGATGATCTGGGAGAGGACGGGGCTTGGGAGTGGAAAGCAGGCTCCGCCATCAACCCGGAGCGACACCTGGTGGAGCAGCAGCGGCAGAACCGGGTACGCGCGTTGTTGGAGACACTTTCGCCAACCGACCGGTCTGTGGTGACCTTATTTTATTGGGAAGACCTCTCCTATGCGGAGATCTCGGAGGTCACCGGACTGACTGTGTCGGCGATCAAGTCCCGACTTTTTCGGGCGCGGAGATCAATGGCGGAACAGTGGGTAGAGGAGAAAGCTTATGCCTGATACAGCATACGACATGCACAACGATACGTGGTGGATGCGGGCATTGGACGGCGAGTTGACGCCGGAAGAACAGCGGGCCTGGGAAGCGCATCTGGTGCGGTGTGCGCGCTGTCGTCTGGAGTGGGACGCGCTGGCGGACTTGGACCAGCTCTTTACGACGACGCCCGTACCTGCGCCCTCGCCGGGTTTTGTAGCGAAGACCATCGCCAAAGTGGAGCGTGCTGCGTGGCGACGTCAGGTGGCGAGTCTGCTTGGGGGAGGCTTCATCATCGCGGTGATTCTGCTGGTTGAAGTCGCGGTCTTCAACGCGGTTTTCTCCGACGTCACCCGGATGGGCGAAGCCGTGTTGGCGTCACGGGACGTGCTCTTTCAGACCTGGATGCGAATCTGGGTGAGTTTGATCGCCTTGGGAGATATGTTGCCGCTCACGCTTATCGTGCTGGTTGCTTCGTTGTTGCTCGTGATGCCCAGCGGTATTCTTGCCACGTTGACGTTTGTGCTCGTTCAGCGCCAACGCGGCAAAGCATCTGTCGGTGCGTGAGGGATATCGATCCGTCGCTGAGTTGAACAAGCTTTACCCTGTTGGACAGGGGATCACTTTGAGGAGGTTGGGATGTTGAAAAGAGTTGGATTTGCGATCTTGTTGGCCGTGATGTTGAGCGCCGTTGCGCTCCCGACGCTGGCGTCGCAGGGCGGCGGAGGCGTGCACTTCGGACCGTATTCACTCTCTTCGGGCGATATGGTCACCGGAGACTTGGTGGTCTTTGGGCCGGTCACGCTGGGTGAGGACTCGCTATTTGATGGAGACCTGGCGGCCTTCGGTGAAGTGACCGTTGCGGAAGACGCGACCGTCACCGGGGATCTGGTCTGTTTCGGCGCGACGAGCATCGCCGGCACCGTAGAAGGCTCAGTATTCGCCGCTGGTTCGATTAATCTGGCGGAGAGCGCAGAGGTCGAAGGGGATGTATCCGCTCTGGGTAGCATCTCCCGAGAAGAAGGTGCCACGGTTGAGGGCGAGGTGGCACCCTTTGACAATGGGGACTTCGAGTGGGACGTGCCCTTCGTGGGGCCTTTTATCTTCACGCCTACCGGCCCACGTCCGATGTGGCAGGGCATGTTCTGGAAGTTGCTTCGCGCGCTATCGACGGTCGTCGTGCTGTCGCTCTTCGCGCTGCTCATCGCCGCCCTTTGGCCGACCCAGATGGCGCGGGTGGGCCGGGTCATCGTCGATGAGCCCTTGCCCTCTTTCGGTGTTGGGGCGCTTGCGCTGCTCATCGCGTTTATTGGCATGTTGATCTTGGTGCTGACCATCTGTCTGAGTCCCTTCGCTTTTATCGCCGGGATTGCCGTGGGTATCGGCATCGTCCTGGGATGGGTGGCGCTGGGCGCCGTGCTGGGCGAGCGTATCTTGCGGGATGTTTTCAGGGCCCGTCACGTCACGCCGCTCGGTTCGGCCGTGCTGGGCACCGCACTGATTACGCTGCTGGCGGTCCAGCTGAACCTGATTTCCGGCTGCTTGTACACGCTGCTCATCTTCCCGCTATTTGCCTTAGTCGCCGGCGCGGTGACGTTGACCCGATACGGTACGATGCCCTATGCATCACGGGGTAACGTTCCCCAGCCCCCGGCAGGACCCTCGCCACGAGCGGAGGCACCTGTTGCGCCTGGATCGCCGGTTGACCGGACGCCGCGCGTGCCGAAGGAGCTGGAGGAGTGAGACGTGAGACGTGATGCGTGAGACGTGATGCGTGATGCGTGATGCGTGAGACGTGATGCGTGAAATGTGAAGCGTGAAGCGTGAAGCGTGAAGCGTGAAGCGTGATGCGTGATGCGTGAAGCGTGAAATGTGAAGCGTGATGCGTGAAACGTGATGGATTAGGGGACGGGCCTATCCCCGGCCGAGAGCCCTGTAAGGACGCCACGCCGTCGGAGGATTTTTCTCCGGCGGCGTTTTGATGTGGAAATCATCATCCGAGTTTTAGTGCGCTTGCCTAGCTATCCTGACGTGTTACAATGGGCGCAATGGATAACGAAAATCACCCGTTACTGCAAAAATTGAACTCGCAACAACGTGCGGCAGTCACCGCGTCGGATGGTCCCCTCCTTATTCTTGCCGGGCCTGGCTCCGGTAAGACGCGCGTTTTGACCCATCGCGTCGCCTGGATGGTGAATGAAGAACATCGGCCGCCCTGGCAGATCATGGCGGTGACGTTCACAAACAAGGCCGCACGCGAGATGGAGGAGCGGCTGGAAGGCATGGTCGGTCGCAGCCACGTGCGCGACATGACCATCGGTACGTTTCACGCGACCTGCGCTCGCATCCTGCGGCGGGAGGCTGACCGCGCCGGCTTGCCCCGGGACTATCTTATCTTCGATACGGACGATCAGCGGGCTGTGATGAAGACCGTGGTCAAGGAGATGGGGCTGGATGATAAGCGCTATCGTCCTCGCGCGCTGCTCAGCGCCGTCTCGAGTGCCAAGAACGAGTTGATCCCGCCGGAAGAATATCCTATCCACTCCTACTACGATGAGATCGTGGCGCGGGCCTACGTCCGCTACCAGACGTTGCTGCGTGACAACGCCGGACTCGATTTCGATGATTTGTTGGTGGAACCGGTGCGGCTCTTTCAACTGAATCCCGACATTCTGGACAAGTACCGACAGCGTTATCGCTATCTGCTGGTGGACGAGTTCCAGGACACCAACATTGCCCAATATGTCCTGCTGCGGCTGCTGGCGAAGGAGCACCGCAGCCTCTTTGTCGTGGCTGACGAGGATCAGTCGATCTACTCCTGGCGTGGCGCCGACTACCGCAACATCCGGCGGCTACGCACCGATTTCCCGGAGCTAAAAGAGATCCTGCTGGAGGAGAATTATCGCTCCACGCAGGTCATCCTGGACGCGGCGCAGGCCATCATCTCGCGCAACCTCGACCGGACGCCCAAGCATCTGTTCACGCGCAAGGACGGCGGGCCTCTCGTAGTGCTGCGCGAGGCTTACGACGAGGAGGAAGAGGCCGCCTTCGTGGCCCGCAGGGCTGAATCGCTCTGGCGAAAGGGCCGCTCCTGGAGCGAGATGGCTGTGATGTACCGGACCAACGCCCAGTCGCGCGCGCTGGAGGAGACCTTTGTCCGCGAGAATATCCCCTACCGGCTCATCGGGGGGACGCGCTTCTACTCCCGCCGGGAGATTAAGGACGTGTTGGCCTATCTCCGGCTGGCGCAGCATCCTGACGACGATTTCAGTTTCCTGCGCGTGGTCAACGTGCCCTCGCGGCGCATCGGCGCGCGGACTATCGAGAGGATCGCGGCTCGCGCCGACGCGCTGGAGGGGAGCCACTTTGAGGGTGCGCAAGCCCTGGTCAAAGAGAACGTCTTGCGCGGGCGCACCCACCGGGGCCTCAAACGCTTCGTCGAGATGGTGCAGGCCTGGCATGAGGCAACCGACACGCTGACGGTGACCGAGCTGCTTGACCGTATTCTGGACGATACGGGTTACAAGTCTTATCTAGATGACGGCACCGAAGAGGGTGAGTCCCGCTGGGAGAACGTGATGGCGTTGCGCGCTGTCACAACGGAGATTCCCGACGTCTCCCTGATGGACTTTCTCACCGAGGTCTCGTTGGTGGCTGACGTGGACGAACTGGCCGATGACGTGGACGCGGTGACGCTGCTCACGCTGCACAGCGCCAAGGGCCTGGAGTACCCCGTGGTTTTCGTCACAGGCTTGGAGGACGGTATGCTACCGCACAGCCGCTCTATTGAGGAGTCGCCATCGGCCGTGGCCGAGGAGCGGCGCTTACTCTACGTTGGGATGACCCGGGCCATGGAGCACCTTTATCTGAGCTACGCCTTCCGGCGCAGCTGGTATGGGCGCAGCGAACCGTCGCAGCCCTCGCGCTTCTTGGAAGATTTGCCCGAGGAGGTGCTCGACCGTGGGCGGCGGAAGAAGAGATCCCGTACGGCCCCCACAAGTTGGCGCTCGGGCGACTGGCAGCAGCGCCTTCGCGAGCCGAAAAAGACATCACGTGGGACCGTCGAGCCTCAGTATCACGCGGGCCAGCGGGTGCGCCACGAGAAATACGGCGAAGGTATGGTGCAGTCGAGCCGCGTCGCCCACGGCGACGAAATCGTGGAGATCGCGTTCTCAGAGGACACGGTGAAGCAGTTCCTGGTCGGCGTCGCGCCGCTGGAATCGGCGGAGTGAGGTTGTGAAAAGAATGGGAGGTTCATCATGAAGCGTTGGCTGATTATTTCAAGCCTTTGCGTGGGTATACTCTTCCTGAGCATGCTCGGTTTAGTATTTACGACACCTCGTCCTAGCCAAGCGGTGCCATTAGC
The DNA here is from genome assembly GCA_034437255.1 of Anaerolineae bacterium. Lineage (GTDB taxonomy): Bacteria > Chloroflexota > Anaerolineae > B4-G1 > SLSP01 > G713. Next base: position 105 of record DAOTUH010000471.1, on the reverse strand, counting down.
TCAGGAAAATAGCGTTTCACAGCCGGATGCTTCTTGGGGCAAGCACATGCTTGCTCCGGCTATGGCCGATTCTGTCTCCTGCACGCTTGCTTATACGACCACCGA